>JAJDZN010000220.1 GCA_022824585.1 Bryobacterales bacterium
ACCAGTGTCGGTGCCTGCGGCACTACTGCCCACTGCCCGCACGGCACACGTGAACCTGTCTCGGTTGGTCTTGCGTTGCAACATCCGGACAGAGACACATCCCCGGGGCCGAGGCTGTTCTGGCAGCTGCGCCCGGGCCGCTGGTTGTGGGTGGAGACGGCGAGGTCTCCCAGGTTCGTGGCGACCGTTACCTGCATGCCCCGCTCTTCGACCCCGGCGGCCCCCCAGCATCAGGCCTTTGCGATGCAGGCGATGGTGCCTTCCGCAAATTTAACTACGTTGGCTCCGCGTTTTTGTCACTTTCGAGGCTCGATCACGCGGCCTGTCAGTGTCCCCGTGTACGCTTCGCAGCCGCCCCCCCCCACGACGCAACACTCGGTTCCGGCTGGTGGCCAGCCTTGGCCGGTCGGGATTCGCACCTGCTGGGTCGCATAGGAGGTTTCCGTCATAGCTGTTCGCTTACATGTCTTCCTCCTTCAACAAGTTTTTTCTCGCGCAGTTAAGTGCTGATTTTAGGGGCAATAGTGTTTATTTAAGGACATGGATTTGCGATTTCTAGCTCCCACGCATGGACTTCTCTCGACAGCGGTCCGCGGTGCCGGATCTTGAACTTGCTCATCTTCCGTTTCACGCCGCGCGGCTTGGCTTGGCCGCGACTGGACTCGGCCCGCTCCTCGAGGATCTCCTCCAAGACCGTCCGTTCAAGCGCCCGCTGGCGGCGCGCAGGGGGGGGCGCCGGGATTCTGGATCCGGCGGCGCACGACTTGCACGGCATGTAGAAACGAGAGTCGGTCAGGGTCCTGGTCGGCCTGCCGGGCAGCCTCGTGCAGGAAGCGCCGCACTGCGTAGTGGGCCAGCATCAGGCCCTCGATCTCCTGGCGCACCAGCTGCGGCTTCTTGCCGCGCAGGATCGCAGGCCGCCCCAGCAGGTGCGTCTTGATCTCGTCGTAGGCCGTCTCGATCTCCCAGCGTTCGTGATACAGCGCAGCCAACTCGGCGGCCGGGGCAGCCTGCGGGTCGCGCAGCGTCGTCAGCAGCCGGTACAGTTCCCCGTCCGCCTCCCTGAGCATGTATTCCACGACCCGCGCCGGCGCACCGGCGAACGAGCTGAGGAACGAGCCGTCGGCCAAGACCTGGCTCGGCGGCAACTGCGTGTCCGCGCGGACGCGCCACAGCAGGTCGGCCCCGCTGCGCACGGCCGACCGCCACAGCGCGGCCCCGAGGTAGCCCCGGTCGGCCAGCAGCAGCATCCCGGGCCGCAAGTGCCGGTGCAGGCGCTCGGCCTGCTTGCGTTCCGATTCCCGGTACGGGCCGTGCTCCCACGCGAAGGCCGCCCGCGTGCCCAACTCCAGCAAGGCGGTCACGCGCGCCTTCGGGAAGCCTGCCTGGCCGCGCCCCGCGCCGGGCAGCCCGAACTCCTCCCGGTTGCGTTCCTCGTCCGGCAGGTCCAGCGTCGTGCCGTCGTAGGCCACCAGCCGCAGGCCACGGTACCACGCTCGCCGCGTGCCGCTCTCGGCCAACACCTGCACGCTGCCCTCGCGCAGCAACTCGAATGGCCGCGTTCCCAGCCGCGTGCGCGCCCGCGAGATGGCCCCCTTGCTCGCCACCTGCAGGCCCGCCCCCGAGTGGGCCCAGCGCAACCCGTCCACCAAGCAACGCAGCACCTCCCGCGCCGAGGCCGAGCGGAACAAGGCTTGCGCGATCACGTAGTAGACCATCGCCTCGGCCGGCAAGGCGCGCCGTCGCCGACTGCTGCGCTCGCTCTGCTCCAGCGCCGCCCGCACAGCACGCAAGGGAAACACCCTTGCGATGACCCCGACGCTCAGATAGTCCGACAGTCGCACTCCGCCGGACAGAACCGCTCGAGTTCGCGCCATGACGCCACCTCCCGTACTCCAATCGCACGGGTCATCATAGCACAGCTATGTCTTTAAGTAAACAGTATTGATTTTAAGGGCCTTCGAGCCTGACAGGCATGAGCGTCTATAATTCAACAAAAGAAAGAGTGGATATCTGCTATTCGCTATGCCAAAGGAGATCAGATGAAGTCAGAAAAGATGCAGGTCGAATGGGAACAGCGCAGCGAGGCTGCGGTCGCCCGGATCACGGGGCAAATCGACGGTGGAAACAGTGAGCAATTCCTAAGAGCACTGCAATCCGGGCTCCATCCCGAAGCCCGCGTTGTGGTTCTGGATTTTGAGCAGGTGGATTTTATCAGCAGCGCGGGTCTGCGAGTGCTCCTGGTGATCGCCAAGCAACTCAAGGAACACGGTGCCAAGATTGGGCTTTGCTCGCTCTCAGCGCCGGTCCGCCAAGTTTTTGAGATCAGCGGTTTTGAGAAAGTAATTCCTATTCACGCCTCACAAGGCGAAGCCATCAGTGCATTCGGCGCGAGCCGAAGAGTCACCGACGCGGAGATCGACAATGTCAGAAGCTCGGTCGATTTCGACATCGTTACCGACAATGTGAAGGACATTGCGGCTCTAACGCTCGAGAAATATGAATACGTGAATGACCTAACGCTGTCTGAAGCGACCAGAGAGAAGGTGCAGAAACAAATGGAGGATGTGCTGTGGCGGCACATTGAGCAATTGAAACGCAGGCGCTTGGAGATTCTCAGGCAGATGTTCAGGCTGGCGTCCAAGACGCTCGAAGGAGCAGTAGGCGGCACCGACGCGTGAATGGTCCGTCCAGTCGAGTGACGCGACTCACGAACCGGGGAATCTGCGCTGCCGTTCCATCATGCTTATGAAGACCGTTTTTTGCCACGTTCCAACACGGGTGCTCCCCAACCGCGGAATGCAGGCTGCCTGCTTGGTTCCGCTGAGCGGCTTGCCGCGCGCCCGAGCGTTCTTCGTGGCCTTGACCACTCGGCTGCCGGCGATGCTCGGTCGGCCCTTCGCCCATGACTGAGAGAGACTCGTTCGCGATCGTCGGATACGGATATCGCCTGCCGGGCGGCATCCGCTCGGACGCCGACTTCTGGAGGCTACTCAGCGAGAGGGATTTCATCCGGGAGCCGATCTTCGAACGCTACGGGCGGGGATTTCGGCCGCTTGGCGCAGGGGATGCCACTCGCTTCGCTAGCGGCTTCGAAGGGCTGATGCGGGACCAACAGGAGTTGCTGTTCGACTGCAAGCTCTTTGGCATATCGCTGAACGAAGCGAAGTTCATGGATCCGCAGATCAAGCTCCTGCTGACATGCGCGTGGGAGACCTTCGAGAATGCCGGCTGGGAGATGCGTCGGCTGCGTAACAGCCCGACAGGTGTCTTTCTTGGCACCCAGATCTCGTCGGCGAGCCATTGGCGCACAAACCTGGATGTGAACGAGTTTCTCCTTACGGGCAGAAGCTACGCCATGCTGCCCAACCGCATCTCCTACCACTTCAACCTAATGGGGCCGTCCTTCTCGGTCAATACCGCTTGCTCCTCGGGCATGAGCGCCCTGCATGCAGCGGTCGCCGCGCTCCGGCAGGGCGACTGCCAGCAAGCCCTCTTCGGAGCCGTCAACTATCTCGGCGATGCAACCGCCAGCCTTTGCTTCAACGCATTGGGCGTGATCAGCGGCGACGGCAAGTGCCATTCGTTCGATGCAGCGGCCAACGGATACATGCGCTCGGAAGGGGCGGTCCTGATGGCACTGAAACCTCTGGCCGATGCCGAACGCGACGGCGACCGCATTCACGCCGTGGTCCAAGCGACAGCGCTCAATGCCGCCGGCTCGGCCGACGATGCGTTGGGCCTGGATCCAGGGCGCTACATTACCGCTCCAACCAAGCACTCCCAGGTCGAGTTGATGCGTGCAGCTTGCGCCCGCGCCGGTCTGACGCCATCCGCCATTGACTACGTCGAAGCCCATGCCACTGGAACCCAAGTAGGTGACCCCATCGAGGGCAATGCGATCGGTGAGGCGTTCGGCGGGTTCGAGCGCGAGGGCCCGTTGCGGGTCGCCAGCGTCAAGAGCAACGTAGGGCACATGGAATCCGCCGCGTTTGCCTGCTCCCTGCTGAAGGTTGTTCTGATGATGCAGCGGCGCACGTTCGCGCCGATCTCGCAGAACTTCGCGGTGCCGAATCCAAAGATCGATTTTGCCGGGCACAACATGCGGGTGCAGACTGCCTGTGCGCCGTTTCCCCAGCGGCCAGTCGTGGTCGGCATCAACTCGTTCGGCTTCGGCGGAGCGAACGGGCACTGCGTAATCCGGGAATACCGCCCGGCGGAACCGCGACCCTGCTCGGTGGCAGTCGCCCCGGACGCCGGTTTCATGATCCCCCTTTCGGCGCGCACGCCAGACGCGCTGGCCCGCAGTGCGCAGGAATTGCACAGTGCGCTGGCCGACGGCGATCTCGGCACAGCCGATCTGTACACGCTAGCCGGAAATCTCAGTTGCCGCCGCACTCATTTCGGCATGCGCGCCGCCTTCGCGGCGAACACCCCGGACCAGTTGATCGACGCGCTGGACGCCTTCAAGCGGGAGCCCGATTCGGCTATCGCGGCGGCCGAAGGCGAGCCGCGGCTGATCATGGTGTTCTCCGGACAAGGAACGCAATGGGCCGGTTGCGGCCAGCCGCTCTACGACGCCCACCCGGTCTTTCGTCGCGTGGTCGATGCTATCGAATCGCATTGGCTGGAACATTCGCAATTCTCGCTGCGCGAGGCCTGCTTCTCTGCTAGCCCGAAGGATCTCGACGAGTGCAGGCTGGCGCAGCCCGTTATCTTCATGCTCCAGTGCGCCCTGGTCGAATTGCTCAAGACGTGGGGGGTGCACCCAGACTGCGTAGTGGGCCACAGCGCCGGCGAGGTGGCCGCCGCCTACGCCTGCGGCGCACTGTCCCTGGACGATGCGACACGGCTGATCTTCCATCGCTCGAGACTGCAGCAACTCACCGCCGGCTCGGGCCGCATGCTGGCCATCGGCCTGGACCGGCCGGGAGTGGAGGACCTGCTCGACACGCTTCAGGTCCCGTTCCGGCCTAGCGAAGGCGAGTCGCCAAGTGTGGCGATCGCCTGCGAGAATGCGCCTGCCAGCACTGTTATCTGCGGCAAGGAGACAGAGCTCGAACCGGTCTTGACGGAACTGTCGCGCCGCCGCCTGCAGCACGGGTTGTTGCGGGGCAACATCGCCTTTCACTCTCCGGCGATGGATCCCATCAAGGGCGAAGTGCTAGACGCCCTGTCGTTTCTCGATCACCGCACCTTCGATGCCGCAGTGCCGTTCGTCTCGTCGGTAACCGGCGAGCCGAGCGAGCGTTTGGACGGACAATACTGGTGGGCGAACATCCGTCAGCCTGTGCGGTTCGCTGCGGCGATGGACACCGTCAGGCGGACGCACCATCCCGATATTCTGCTAGAGATCGCGCCTCACAGCGCTCTGCAACCGACCATCCGCCAGTGTTTCGAGGGAACCGGCGCGCCGCCTGCCGTCATCGGAACGCTCATGCGGAACACCGACGCCCGCATCAGCTTCAATCAGGCGCTGGGCGAACTGTTTCGGTCCGGCGTCGAGTTGGATTTTGCCTCCCAGTATCCTCGTCCGAAACCAATCGCCCACCTGCTGCCCGGTCACCCCAGTGACGCAAGACCTGTAATCGAGTCCAAGATCGACGAAGAGATGTTCGTCAGGCGAGGTAAGTTCTCTCACGGCCCGCTGGTCGGGCGCGCGGCTGCATGGGGGACGCTGTCCTTCGAAGCAAAGCTGTCGGGAAAGCACTTCCCCCACCTGCTGGATCACCGTGTCAACCAGGCAGCCATCATGCCAGCGGCCGGTTACATGGAGCTCGTCATGGAGGCTCTTGGGGGAGGCGGGGCGGTCCATTTCGACGAGTTGGAATTCCTGCGCACCTGTCCCATTCCGACGCACGAGCCGCTGCAGTTGCAAACGAGACTGCACCCGGTTGACGACGGCGAGGAGCAGTACACGTTCACTATCGAGTCCCGGCCTTACCACGCCGAGAGCGCGGGAGAGTTGCATTGCCGGGGCAGCGTGCGCCGGGTCAAAGAGGATTACTGGGTGGACGCACCGCGCCGATTGGACGACATTGATCGGACACGATTCAAGCCTACGCAATTCGAGGAGCCCAGCGATTTCTACGACCGCGTCTCGACGATCTGTGGAGACAACTTCGACTTCGGCCCAACGTTCCAGACTGTCCAGCGGGTTGAAATCGATATCGAGACCAAACACGTGCTGGGCGAGACAGCCATCGACGAGGCGTTCTGGAAAGCCGGGCGGGAAGAGGGCTACTTGTGGACAGAACCACTGCTTGACAGCGCGTTGCAGCTGTATCTCGTGTACCTGCTGCAGTGTTCTGACTTCTCCGCCGCGCCCAAGGCGGCCCACAGCGTGACACTCTTCCGCCCACCCTCCGCGCCGAGACTCACCTGCCTGCTGCGGATACCAGAGGCGGCAGCCGCGCTCCACGAAAAGGGTCAGTTCACAGCTCGTCTGGGTCACCTTCCGTACGGCAGCGTGAGCCTGTACGACAGCGCCACAGGCGACCTCGTTGGACATGTCGGTGACTACACTACGTTCAACTTCAGCGACAACCGGGCCGACCTGCGGCTTAGCAAGCACTTCGTCTCCTGGCAGCCCAAATTTCTGTCCGGGACACTTGCCGATGCACTGCCTGACGGTGAGATCGAACCAGCAGCTCTAATCGCGGCTCTAGAACAGAGAGGCTCGGACGGCCCGGCGGAACGCGCCTGCCACGTGGTCGAATTCGCCCACGGCTTGGACCCGCACCAAACCCTGCTCGCAAAGTGTATCGATCACCTCGACAGTGCAAACTCGCAGAGCGAGTATTGGCTGCTCGCTGCAGACGACGAGCAGACGCGTTCCCACTATGAAGCCTTCCACCACCACGACGCAGCCCTGCGGTTCGAGTGCCACCCGCTCGAGGCGCAGCCTGCACTTGGATTGGACCGGGGGCTGCTGCGACCCGCGGCAGCGGATGTCATCCTCCTGCATGGGGACATCAACGAAGCAGGGCCGGAAGCGTGGCTGCTTCTGCGTCGGCTGGCAATCCCTGGCGGGCTGGCGCTAGTTTCCCACGGCGAGAGCGACTCCATCGCGCCAGGCGCCGGCTGGACGGCAGTGCGCACAGGCCAGCGCACGACCCTGCTACAGGCTCCGCAAGTCTGGGCCGAGCCCGGGGCAGCCGATGCGGCGACGGAAGCGCATGGATCCCGATGGGTGATAGGCGAGGCGGGAAGTCTTGCGCAAGAGTGGCTGTCGTTCTCCCACCGCGAAGACGCTAGCCGAATCGCCTGGGAGTCGATCGAGGAACTCCACGCATTGGCGCAGTGGGCGCAGGTCGCCGATTTGGAAGCGGTCGATTTCTTCTGCGCCGCCGATGCGTCCGACCCAACCGGCGAAGGGGCAGTGACGCGCTTAGTCGCCTTCGTTCAGGTTCTCATCGCCCGTCGCATTCCAGAGGCCAATCGCACGTGCCGACTAACCGTTGTAACCCGAGGGGCCGCCTTTGAAGTCGAAGATCCGAGCGGCGCCGCCCTCTGGGGAGCCGTGCGCAGCCTCTCGGCCGAAGTCCCCTCGGAGGCCCGACTCGATTTCCGCCTGGTCGACGTGGGGGCCGCCTCCGATCTGCCGACGTTGTCCCGGCTGTCGCGCGGAGACCTCCGCGAGCGCGAGCTGGCAGTGCGACGGGAGTGCGTGTGGGTGCCGCGAGTGCACGGCATCCGGGACGAGTTTCCCAGCGCGCCGACCGGCGACGACTTCGCCTACAGGCTCTTCCTCGACCGGCCGGGACAGATCACCGGCCTGCGGATGAAGACGTATGAACCGGTCGCGCCGGGTCCGGAAGAGGTCGAGATCGAGGTGAGTGCCGCGGCGCTCAACTTCCGTGACGTCATGGTGACCCTGGATCTGTTGCCGCCGTTGTCCTACGAGCGTTCCGCGCTAGGGCGCGAAGTGGGCATGGAGGCAAGCGGCTTCGTGCGCCGAGTCGGCGCGGACGTTCGTCGCTGTCGCGTGGGAGACGAGGTGGTCTTCCTCCACGGCGGTTGCATTGCCAACCGCATCGTGGCGCATGAGGGCATCGTGTTCGTCAAGCCCGCAAGGCTGAGCTTGACCGAGGCCGCGGCGGGATCGTCGGCGTACCTCACCGCTTACTACGCCCTGGTCCATCTGGCCCGTCTGCAAGAAGGTGAGAGCGTGCTCATTCATTCTGGAATGGGAGGTGTCGGACAGGCGGCTGTCGCTATGGCAAAGCACGTCGGGGCACGGATCTACGCCACCGCGGGCAGTCAAGAGAAGCGTGATCGCCTGCTGGCGATGGGGGTGAGCGGGGCCTTCGACTCGCACAGTCACGGCTGGCACAAAGAGCTGATGCAGGCGACCGGGGGCGAGGGGGTCGACGTGGTCCTGAATTCGCTGGCGGGGCATCACCTCAAGCTGAGTCTTGAGGCTCTGCGGCCAGGCGGACGCCACTGCGAGATCGGCAAGATCGACATCTACGCCGACAATGCGCTCGGAATGCGAGTCTTCCGCAAGAACCTGAGCTTCTTCGCGGTCGATGTCGACCGCCTGATACTTGACGACGCGCGACTGGCCCGCGAGCTCGCCGAGACCTGTCTGGACTTGATCGGCACGGGCGCGGTACCGGCACTGCCGGTCACGACTTACGGCTACAGGGACGCTGTCGAGGCGCTGCGCCTGATGATGAACGGTCAGCATCAGGGCAAGCTCGTCCTCACGGCACCGCCGGAACAGCGAGCTGTCGATTTCCCTGTTGCCGACGAACGGCCGCTCCTCGATTCGCGGGCCGCGTATCTGGTCACTGGAGGCCTGGGCGGCTTCGGCCTGCGGATGGTCGCCTTCCTAGTGGCTTCCGGCGCCCGGCATCTCACCCTCATGGATCGTGACCCCGAGCGGCGGCGGAGCTCCGACTGGGTGTTGCAGGCGAGCGGACTGAACAAGGTCTTCGCCGACGAACTCTCGGAGATCGAACTCGACATCGTTCAAGGGGATGTTGCGGCAGCCGGGGACGTCGAGCGCTGTGTCGCGGGATTGAAGCGACCGCTCAAGGGCGTCTTTCACTTGGCCGGCACGCTCGACGACCGCTTGCTAGCCGACCTGTCCCCCGACTCCATCGGCCGGGTCTTCGCGCCCAAGGCCCGCGGAGCGCTCAACCTCCACCGGGCCACGGCCGGCTGCGCACTCGACCACTTCGTGCTGTTCTCGTCGACCGCATCCATGTTCGGCAACCCAGGGCAGGTCAACTACAGTGCGGCCAACGGCTTCCTCGACGGACTTGCCGCTTGGCGCCATCGCCAAGGGCTGCCAGCGCTGTCATACAACATGGCGGCCGTCACCGAGGCGGGCATGGCCTCGCGCAGTCTCCACGTGCTGCGGATGATGAAGGCAAGCGGCATGCCCCCGGTCAGCGCCCTGTTCACCGCGCTCAACCTCGACTACGCGATGCGCGCGACACCCGATCGGGACCACTTGATCACGTGCCTGTTCAATCGCCCGCTCTGGCGGGTCGATTCTCCCGACTACATGCGCAGCGGGCGGCTGGCCAACAATATGGACTGCTTCATTGCCGGCGCCGGCGACGACATGACCGTGTCGTCCGTGGTGAAGCAGATCGTTGCCAAGGTCGCCGAGTTGTGCGGGCACGACGAGATTGCGGCCGAGGAACCGCTCTCCAGTTTCGGCTTCAGTTCGATCTCCGTGGCTGAGCTGGGGGCGTTCATCCAGACCCAGTTCGGCTATCAGGTCGGTGCATTGGAGCTGATGACGACCGCAACCGCCGAATCCTTGGCTCAAGGCATCGTGCATGGCCGCTCGGAAGTCGATGGCGCCCCGTCCGAGACAGGCACGCAAACCATCGCAACAGTCGGGGCGATCCCGGCAATTGGACGCCCGCAACACAAGCCCTCCGTATTTGCGAATCGATTCGAGGACCATTTCCCGAGCAAGTCGGCACAGGGGGAATAGAGACGTGAATGAAGCCACTCCCAGACTCGCCGGACCACTGCCGCCGGAATGCCAGCAGGATCTCAACGCCCTGCATGCTGCCGTCTACGAGACGGTCAGCAAGGAAAGACCGGCCGAGGCCGTGCCGCCGTCCGCCTTTCGGAGAGTCCTGCTGACGGGTGCCACCGGCTTCGTCGGCCGCTTCATGCTGCGCGAGATCTTGGCGCACAAAGCCGACCTCGAGGTCTTCTGTCTGGTCCGGGCCGACGACGCCGAGCATGGGCGGGAGCGCCTGCGGGCCGCTCTAGAGCGGGCTGAACTATGGGACGACGCTTTCGCGTCCCGCATTCACGTCGTCACCGGTGACGTCGAGCACCCGCGCCTAGGCTTGAGCGAGTCCGACTTCGACGATCTCTGCCTGCGCATCGACGCCGTATACCACCTGGCCGCCAGCCTGAATCTGGCCACGTCCTACGCCGCCATACGCCAAGCCAACGTAGCCAGCCTCGTCAACCTGATGGAGCTTTGCCTGCGCGGGCGCTTCAAGCACTTCTTCTATGCCTCGACGATGGGGATCTTCCCCGAGTATTTCTGCACCTTCGCCAATGAGTTCATCCGTAGCCGCATCGAGCACCAAATGCAGCCGAATCTTGCCGTCATGAAGCGGATCTTCCCGCTCGGCTTGATCGGATACCCCTGGAGCAAGCTAGTGGCAGAGCAAGGCCTGCTGTTCGCGCAAACTGCCGGCCTGCCGCTAGCGATCTTCCGGTTGCCGCAAACCGGTCTGAGCGCCAGCACAGGGTATACGCAATCCAGCGACATCAAGGTGCGTCTGGCCATGGCCGTGATGGAACAAGGCCTGGCACCGCGGGGCTTCCCCACGCAATGGAGCGAGCCCGTCGATGCCGTCAGCGGATACTGCGTCGACATCTCGATGAATCCTCAGCGGCGCTTCACGATCTACCACTGCTGCAACCCGCATCCGGTGGACCACGGGATCGAACTCGGCGACTTTGGATTCAAAGCGCGAGAAGTGTCCTACACGGAGTTCAAGCAAACCTGCCTAGCCCGCGGCGAGCAGCATCCACTGCACGGGCACTGGGGCTTGATAGACCATTTCGCTCCTTGGTGGTTCAGCTCAAGCCGCACGAGAGGACACCTGCCCATCAGCGACCGGTCCCTGCAGGAGGACAGCACGCAGCCGATCGAGTGGCCTGGGATGGTCACCACTCACGGCCGTTCCTTCGAGTGGGTGGTGCGGCACCAGGACCAGTGGCCGTATGAACTGCTCCATGCTGGCCTCAGCTTCGACCAACTGTTCGACCGGGCGGAGCATTACGCCCGACGCGCGGACCTGCCTCTGGATCTGAGCTTCCCCGAATGGGTGCAGGAGGGCCTGCAGCAGCTCGTGCAATCAATCAACGCATCCAGTGTCCCGCTGTTGGACGCCAGAAAAGCGAACGTCTGCTTCCAATTCTGCCGCATCCTGCGCAGCAACGCGGCGCTTGCTGCGGAACGGCGGTCCCACGCGGAGATCGAGCAGGAACCGATCGCACAACCGCTCTTCATTCTCGGCCCGAACCGGACCGGCACCACGCTGCTGCATCGTTTGCTAGCGCGCGACGAGCGATTCCAGACGCTGCGCAGTTACGAGATCAACGATCCCGTGCTACCGGCGGCCGACTACGCCAGCGTTGCGGGAACCGCCGCCGACCCGCGCCGGTTGCTCGTCGAAGACCTGTTCGCAGCCTCCAGAATCAGCGAACTGCTCGGCGGCGTGCACGACATCGGAACCGACGACCCCGAGGAAGATTTCGGGCTGCTGCAGCGCACGTTCGCTTCTTGGACCTATTTGATCTTCTACCGTGCGCCGGGCTACGGCGAGTGGCTGGCGGCGACCGGTTCAGACAGGGCGTACGCCCATCACCGCGGTCTCATGCAGCACTTTTCGTGGCACCGCCAGCAGCGCCGGCCCGGGCCCCGGCCCCAGTGGCTGCTCAAAATGCCGTTCCACCTCATGGAATTGGAGTCCTTGCTCAGGGCTTACCCGGACGCCCGGTTCATCATGACCCACCGCGAGCCCCGCCAGTTCATGGGATCGTGGTGCAGTCTCGTCAGCCGACTGCGCACCCTGACGATCGGAGAGCTGCCGCCGGAGGAGACAGGCGCCGAGGAACTCGCGTTCATGAGCAACATGCTCGACCGGGCCGTGCAGTTTCGGGACGCTCACCCCGAGATCGAGGATCGCTGGATCGACGTGAACTACGTAGAACTGATCGAAGACCCGCTGGATATCGTGCAGTACATCTACGAGCAACTCCATTCCGAGCCCCTCGATCCGGCGGTCGAATCCGACATGAGCAATTGGATGTTCGATCAGGCGCAGCTCCGGCGCGGCCAGTTGCGGCACCGGTACTCGCTGGGCGAATACGGCCTCACTCCAGAGGCGACCAATGCCGCATTCGAGCGATACCGTGAATTCACCTTCCGCAAGGGCCTCCGGTCTCGTCGGCGGTGAGACCCCGATCGTGCCCTCGCCGCCAGCTCACTCCCGCCAGTCGCGCATTCTTGGTTTCGCAGCCGGGCCCGGACCGTGAAATGCCGGCTCCCGTCGAACCCGGCATCTGGTGGCTGGCTATGAGGCCCCAGCGGCTGCCAATCCCACGTCAATCAGCGCTTCGATCCAGTGTCTTAGATCGTGCTTCCCAAATGCAACATGGGCGGTCAGCACGGCTGGTCGATTCCCACGTTCCGGCGCGGTCACCCGGAACTTGATTCGCTCCTCCTGGCGCGGGCCGACATGCAGTTCGGCAAACGCCGGCACGCACTGCCATCCGTTGGGCAATTGCGGCTCGATGCGGAATGTCTCCGCTTCCGGCAGGTGGTTCAAGATCACGCTGTAGAGGTCGAATTCCCTGCCTGCGACCACGTTCTGCCCGTAGGGATAGAAGCGCGCCCATTGTTCGTCGATGCCGAAATTGGGGTCTTCCCACGGGACGAGTTCCGCGATCACTCGCTTCTTTTCCTCCAGCACCTCGCGCATCGTCGCGAGCTGCTGTTGGTCATAGCGGAACACTTCTTCGATGTGCTGATTCACCAACCAGTAGTCCCCTTCCATCGCAGCGATCTTGTCCAAGCAACGAAAGTGCCCCAGCCCGGGGTGAAGCAGGTGACGATTCAGCAGGCAGTAGTCGTCAAGGCCGGAAGGGCTGAAGGAGTCTCCGATGAAGAAGTAGCGCTCGCCATTCTCACGCCTGACATCCAGTCCGCCGTGATAGATTGCCTGGCCAGGGAAGTAGGTGTACTGGAATTCGAACTCGTGCCAACGCAGCACCTGCCCCTCGGCTAGTCCCGACACCGGCCTGATCGGACGGTCTGTCATGGCCGGCATGTGGTACGCCGCTGGGCGCTCAAGAATGTCCCGGATCTCCTCTCCGGCATAGACCGGCACAGACTCCTCGGAGGCCATTGCCTGCACGAAATCGGTATGGTCGTCGTGAAAGTGCGTGACGAAGATGCCTTCGAGGCGGTCGAAGACACGGCGGCGCTTCAAGCGCCGCACCCAGCTCATGACATCCTCGCTGCCGCAGTCGATCAGGAATGCGGCCTTGGTGTCTGAGACGAGCAGGCGCGAAGTGCCGGACTTGTACCACCACCGCGGCGGCGTTTGCCGCAGCTTCACTGCCATGGGCATCCATTCGATCTCTTCTCTGCCGAGGATGCGGCGTGCTCTGCCGAGCAGGTTCTCCTCGCCCCAATACCAGCGCAGAGCGTCCGTCCGGAAGTACGCCCGGAACAACTGCCGAATCCGTTCGGACAGCGATTCGATGTCCTTCGCCGGATCGAGCAAGATCGGCCCTCGAGCGGGCACCACGATGTCAGGCTCAGCCGCCTGCAACCGAGCAAGACTCCGCAGGAGGTCTGCGGACCGGGCGGCGTAGCCGTGGTAACCGCGGGTTTCGGTCTCTTCGATGGAATCCTGCAGGCTGTAGAGGTCGAAAATACGGCCTCCCTCGTAAATCAGATCACCGGTGAAGGCGATCCGGCGACCGTCCAGTTCCAGCAGGTACGAGACTGCTCCCCGCGTGTAGCCTGGCGTGTCGATCACCTTGATCGAAAGACCGCGCCACTCGAACGAGCGCCCTCCGCTAGCGGCCTCGTGCACGTGCAGGTCCGAGGCGAGCACCTTGGTCGACTGCTGGGCGTAGTCGTGGAATCTCGTGCCGCGAAACTCGCTCCAGAAGCCCTCGGCGTTATTGATCAGGGGAAGTTCGGCGGCAGGCGCGACTACCATTGTGCCGTCATTTGCCAGTGTCACCCCGGCCCAGGCCACGTCCCGGCGGTGGTGCGTGAGAAAGACTGTCTCGACATCGCGCAGCGTTCCGCTGGGATCACCGTAGAACGCGATACGCGATCCCTCTCGGTAGATCGAAGCCCCGTTGACGCCGCCGTGCGACGCCACCACGAGTTCCGATGGCAATCGATTGTCGTCGCCGCACGAGCACCACCACAGCATGAGACCGGCGAGGCACCACCGTCGGATCCGCCCGGCTGCCCACAGGGGTCTTGTCGCATTGTGCATTAGTCAGCTCGGCGCCAAGCGGGTTCCGGCCCGCGAAGCCACGTCCACGATCCTAGCAGTCCTTCCTCTCGGCTCGGATGGGACGGCTCAAGCGTGGCCGCCGTGCTCTGCTGCCGTGCTGGGAGAAACTAGGAGATCGAGACGCGCGATGAGTCGCCCCAGCACAGGCCCGGAGCTTGCGGCAGGCCTATCCCGTGGCGATGACGGCAAAGTCCGTTGCTTCTGGGGCACCGGGGGCCGCGACTACATGGACTACCACGATCACGAGTGGGGAGTGCCGACCGACAACGACCAGACCCTGTTCGAGAAGATCTGCCTCGAGGGTTTTCAGTCCGGGCTCTCGTGGTTGACGATCCTGCGCAAGCGCGACAACTTCCGGGAGGCCTTCGATCGCTTCGACTTCGAACGAGTCGCTGAGTTCACCGACACAGATGTGGAGCGCCTGCTGGGGAATCCCGGCATCGTGCGACATCGCGGGAAGATTCGCTCCACGATCAACAACGCCAGAAGGGCCCGCGAGCTGGCTGGCGAGGCAGGCTCATTGGCTAGGTATTTCTGGAGCTGGGAACCCTCCCCGCAGTCGCGCCCCCCCTGTCTGGACTACGCCACCTTGCTCTCGCTGACCAAGACCCCCGAGTCCACCGCCATGTCCAAGGACCTCAAGCGGCGGGGTTGGACGTTTGTCGGACCAACGACAGCGTATGCGTTCATGCAGGCGATGGGCTTGGTCAACGATCACATCGAAGGTTGTTCTGCCCGGCCAAGGATTGAGCGCCTGCGGGCAACGTTCAAGCGACCGTAGCCGACCGCTGATTGGACGGCCCCACAAGGAGTGCTTCGGCAGAAAGTGATGGTTCTGCATCAGTCCGCGCGGTAGCGCATATCGCGTCGGACGAGTTGTCGGGCTCGGTGGCCTCTTGTAGCATTGGCGCAACTGGGCCGGGCGGAATAGAATCAGGACTCGATTACCGATCCGCAGTACGAGCATCTGACGCATGAACCTTTTGGATCGCATCACCTTGGAGCCGGACAAGAGAGGCGGCAAGCCTTGCATCCGGGGGCTTAGGATCACGGTTTCCGATGTCCTCGAATATTTGGCGTCCGGGATGACGGAAGCGGAAATCCTAGCGGATTTGCCAGATTTGGATCTCGAAGACATACGGATAGCGCTGGCTTTCGGGGCGGAGCGTGAGCGCAGGTCTGATTCCATCCCGATCAGGTGAAACCCCTCTTCGACGAACACACACGCCTGGCAGAAGAACTCCTGCAGACTGGGGCCGAGGCTGCCAAGCTACTGCCATTGGCGTGAGCACGTGCGCTCTCGTGGCTGAAGCAAGACTCGTCTAGAGCAGCGTCTGCTGCCGACAACCCTTCCAACCGCGGAATCGCGGATGATGTACGCATGAACCGACGTCAATTCCTTGGCACTAGCGGCTCGCTGGCCGCCGCCGCACAGCTGTCCGCGCAAACCAATGACAAGATCGAGCGCGACCGCCAAGTGGGCCTCTCGATCCTGAAGCCCAGCCAAAGGGATCTCGGCTACGGGCTGGCGCTCCACCGAGAGTCCATCGTTTTTGACGCCTACGGATTTTCACCCAGAGCAGCCGTCGATGGCGACGCCCTGCGCGAACTGGCCGAAGATGGCGGGTCCGACATTGAGCTTCAGGATCGCAGCGAGGACATGGCGATGACGCGGGCCGCCACCGTCGCCGCCGAGCGCGAGGAGTTCGTCCGGGCCTGGAATGCAGCGGGCATGACCTGCCTCTTTCAGAACTGCGGCGAGGAGAGCAGCGACCCGCTGCGGTTGATCAAGCGCCTAGCCCGTTTCACGTACCTGACGGACCAGCTGGACGGCGTCCTGCGCCGCACGGTCAGCCCGGAGGGCGTCGAACAGGCCCATGCGGACGGCCTGGGCTGCCTCTACTTCACCGGCAACGGCGTGCCCCTGACGCAGCAATGGGTCTCGGTCGAGGACGAGCTGCGCTACGTGCGGATCTTCTTTCAACTCGGGATCCGCATGATGCACGTCACGTACAACCGGCGAAACCGGCTCGGCGATGGCTGTGCCGAGACGGCGAACGGCGGTCTGAGCGACTTCGGCCGAGCCGCTGTCGCCGAGATGAACCGGATCGGCGTGATCGTAGACGTGGCCCACTCCGGGTGGCAAACCAGTCTCGACGCCGCGCGAGCTTCCGCCAGGCCTATGGTCGCCAGCCACACCACCTGTGAGGGGATCTACGCTCACATTCGATCCAAGCCCGACGAGGTCATGCGGGCGATCGCCGACACAGACGGATTTGTCGGCATCTGCTGCATCTCGCGCTTCTTGCGGCGCACTGGGGACATCCAAGCGCTGCTGGACCACGTCGACTACGCCGTCAAGCTGCTTGGTGCCGACCACGTGGCCATCGGTACCGATGTTGCTTACCGATCGCAATACACCGAGGAGGAGGCGCGCAAGCTTCCCCCCAGGGGTAGACGACGGACACGCTTCGCCGCCCTGTGGCCGGAAGACGACTTCGTCACAGAGGCTTCCATGACGCAGAGCCTGGCCTGGACCAACTGGCCGCTGTTCACGGTTGGCATGGTGCAGCGGGGCTACTCCGACGAATCCATCCGCAAGATCTTGGGCGGAAACGTGCTGCGCGTAGCTCGCGCCGCGCTGGCGGGCGAAGCCTAGGCCCCCGTAAACGCCGGCCGCCGCTTTTCCACGAATGCTCGGATTCCTTCGCGACCGTCGTGGGTGCGCACGGAATCGGCTATGGCCCGCGTCTCCATTTCCATCTGCGTCTCGAGGGATTCGCCGAAGCCGCCATGCAACAGGCGCTTCGCGGTGCCTAGCGCGCAAGTCGCTCCCTGTGCCAAGCTGCCGGTCAGCGCCTCCGCCTCGGAAACGAGATCATCGTCGGAAACGACCCGCGAGGCCAGACCCCATTCCACGGCCTCTTCAGCCGACAGCACGCGGTTCGTCAGCGCTAAGTCCATTGCCCGCCGCAGGCCGACCAATCGCGGGAGGAAGTACGTGGAGGACCCATCGGGAGTCAGGCCGGCCTTGGTGTATGCCATGGTGAATTTGGCCGACTGCGAGGCTAGGACAAGATCGCCGGAGATCGCCAGGCTGAAGCCGCCGCCGGCCGCGAAGCCGTGAACGGCACAGACCACCGGCGCGGACTGGCGGGTCAGTCGCGAGACCGCGCCGTGCAGGTAGGTTGTGGTCTCCTTCAGATAGGCCGGCAGATCGTCGCCGTGCTTGACGAAGGTCTTCAGGTCACCTCCGCCGCAGAACATCGGCCCCCTGGCCCGGATCAATACCGCCCGGATGCCGGGGTTCTCGTCGCACTCTATTGCTGCCGTCAGCAGCTCCCGGGCCGTCTCGGCATTGATGACGTTGGCACGGTCGGGTCGGTTCAAGATCAAGTGCGCCACATGGTCCTTGACGTTGAGTTCGATTTCGCTGTAATCCATGGCCAGAGTGTAGCCCGCTTTCGACCGCGGGCAGGAATGGCGGAACTTTGCACTCTGCGGCCTCGAAACGAGAGTTCGGATGAAGCTGTCGGAATATTTTTTATAAATAGATATTTATTGGGGTGAATAGATTACGATATACTGCGGGTAGAGCCATGTCAGGCCCCGAGATCATCCAAGTCATTCAAGACGCGCTGCACCGCAAGGGCAGCAACCCCAGCCGGTTCGCGAAGGAGAACGGCTTCTCCGTCAATGCCATCCGCTATATCCTCGAGGGCCGGCCGCCCAGCAGCCGTCGCCTCGCGGAAGTCTGCCAAGCGCTTGGCCTGGAGTTCTACGTCGGCCCGCCCCGCGTTCCCGAAGGCAAGCGCATGGACGCGAGCGAGCTGGCCAACGAACTGGATCGACTCGCCGTCGAAGCGCGGCGCATCGCGGACGATGTCGAAGGAACGACCGCCGAGATCGACCAGTCCGTCCTGTATGTGTCGGCGCCCCGCTACGAGGTGCTGGCAGCCGCGGGAAGCGGCGAGGAAGTGTTGGACGAGAGAGTCAAGGGCTACCTAGGCTTCAACAAGACCTGGCTTCGCGAGCAGGACCTGTCTCCCAGCAACCTGGCGGTTATCGAAGTGCGGGGCGACTCGATGGAGCCCACCCTGCACGATGGAGACAGCGTGCTTCTGGACATGCGATCGCCACAACTGAAGGACGGCGGAATCTACACGCTGCGACGGGGTGGAGAATTGCTCGTCAAGCGGCTGCGCCGCCAAGGCGCGAGTTGGCTCATCGCAAGCGACAACCTCTCCTACGCGGTCGAGAGCTTGGACGAGAACGTCGACGTGCTAGGCCGCGTGGTGTGGCTCGGCCGGAGTTTCCCCGACGGCGCCTGACGGGGTCTAGCGGGCCACTGGCTGACCTGCGATGAAGACCGTGTCGATGTCACGCAGGTTCCGGATGTTCCCCAAGGGATTGCTGTTCAGCAGGATCATGTCTGCCACCTTGCCTTCGGCCAAGGTCCCGAAGTCGCGGTCGATCCCGAGCGCCTCCGATGCGTTCTTCGAGAACGACACGATTACCTGCATGGGCGTCATGCCCGCCTCGACCATCAGCTCTGCCTCCCAGTGCTCGAAGTAGCCGGCAAACCGGGCGGGAGGTCCGGTGTCGGTGCCAAAACCGATCTTGACACCCGCGTCGGACAGAGCCTTGAGGTTGCGCATCGCCACGCGGAAGTTCTCCCGATTGATCTCCAGTTCCGGATCCTTGGCCTGCGTGTCTCGAAAAGTCGTGCGCAGTTCGTCCACCAAGCTAGCCTCGACGCCTCGGGTGAAAAACGGATCGGCAAGCCAGTCAGGTTCATCCGCGTACACATACGTGGACTGTTCCCTCGTCAGCGTGGGCGAGTACGTGACACCGCGGGCGAGCAGTCTGCGGATCAGCCCACGGTCGACATCGGTATCGCGCACGCTATGCACGATCATGTCCAAGCCGGCTTCAATCAACAGCTTGGCGTCAGCGAGTTCGTACAGGTGCGCGACCGCTAGCAGCCCCCGCTCGTGGGCTTGGTCGATGATGGCCCGGCACACCGACAGGCTGAGCTTCTCGAACGAGCCATGGTGGCCGTCGACCCACATCTTTACCAGATCGGCACCGTTCAGCGCTAACCGGTCCACGTGCTGCCGCGCCTCGGCCGGCGTCGAGACCTCAAGCGCCAAGCCCTTCACGCCCGGCGCCTTGGTGGGATAGCCGTTTGGAACCGTGAAGCCATTCAGTGCGGTGCGGACTCGGGCCACACCGGGCAGGCGGCCTCTGCTCACGTCATCGCGCACACCTAGGACGGCCTCCATGTCAGTCCCGAGGCTGGTGGTGGTCGTCACGCCGTAGGAGGCATAGAGCCGCAGGTTGTCGATGACGCTTTCGCGCGAGTAGTTCTCTTGGGCCTGCACCAAGCCCTTGGTCAATCCCACATGGCCGTGCAAGTTTATGATGCCGGGGACCAAGGTCTTTCCCTGCCCGTCAATCACCCGCGGGTCGCCCGAAACCTGGTGCGTCCCGCCCTCGCCGATAACTGCGATGCGTCCCCCAAGGACTATTACCGTGGCGTTCAATGTCGGCGGTCCGCCGCTTCCGTCGGCCAGCGTCACGTTTTCGATGACCAACGGGCGCTGAGCCGCCACGACCGGTGGCAGCAGCAAGAGCAGAATCCCTAAGCGAAGCCGCATAGCCGTTGGATTCTAGCATGTGCAAGTTCGCCCTTGGACGCTGCGTCCGCCCCTGGCAGGCGCGCAGAACCGTCGCCGCGAGAGCCTCGGAAAACGCCATCGAGCAGTCCTCTCGCGCTCGCATCGCGCCCCGGACGGCACCGTTAGGAATACAGTCCGCCGCTCCGGCCACGATCGGACGCCAGAGCGGTAGCGGCCCTGTCGTCAGGCTCTGGGTTGGTAAGCTACGACAGAAGCGAGCGAGTCGGCCCTGCCCGCCCGAGGCTGTTGGAGGCTATGCTAGTGCGGACTGGATGCATCCATGCTAATTGACACGAACAAGTGCGTTGCTTGCGCGAATTGCGTGCCGGTCTGCCCGATGGGCGCCATCTACGTCGACCCGGATATTGGCCGCGCTCGGATCAACCAGGACGAGTGCGTCGAATGCGGCACCTGCTTCAGAGGGATGAGCCAAGAGCACCTCAACCCGACGCTGGTACGCACGGTGCGCAAGCTCGCCCGACTGTTCCGTTTCCGCTTCGAGCCGGAGCCTGACGTCTGCCCCACGGCGGCCTTCGTGATGAACGAGCTGGAGATGCCTCGCCTGGTGCGGCAGGTCTTTTCGGACCCGGTCGTAGAACACAAGTCGACCGGCATCAAAGGGCGCGGAACGGAAGAGGTCAAGACCAACGACGTCAATCCGCGAGTCGGCGTGGGCGAGGTGGGGTACACCATCGAGTTCGGCCGGCCGGGCGTAGGGGTCCGCTTTCGCGATATTCAGGAAATGACGCTTGAGCTGGCACGAATGGGGGTACAGTTCGAGGCCAAGAACCCGATCAGCCACCTGATGACCGACAAGAGCACAGGGCATATCCGAGCGGACATCCTTGACGAGAAGATCCTCTCCGCCATTGTCGAGATCAAGACGACCCTCGATCAGGTGGAGGCGGTGCTGGGCGCGGTGGAGGAAGTCAACCGTCGCATCGATACCGTGACGGCCATTGGAATCTCCACCCGCTGCGACGACAGCGGCGAAGAGACTCAGTTAGCTCAGGTGCTGGAAGACTTGGGCTACGGTGCCGAGCGTGCCAAAACGAACATGGGCCTTGGCAGGCTGACCAACGTGGAGGCCGCATGACCAACACTCTCCACCGCTACGGCAAGTCCGAGTCATTCCGAGACGACTTCATCCTGTTTTGCATTCCTTCTGTCGGCAAGAACGATGAGGGCGCCGTTGAGAAGCAGAAGGCTTTCTTGCGCATCTGTGCCCGCCACGACCCGGTCAACATGGGCAACGGCAATCGAGGAAGCTTCAAGCCTGAGCGCCATCTCGACCCGCGTTCCCACTGGAATCGTGACCTCTCCCCTGATTGGGAGGGAGTGATCGAGGGCGTCAACAAGCCCGGCACGGCTGCAGCAGTGTTCGACTCTGAGGAGAAAGCCACGGCGTGCTTGCAAGAAGTCGTCGATGCCGACCTGGGCCTGTCGGTCAACCTCAGCACATCAGTGAGCGGCGCCAAGGAAGTAGCGCGGTGCTGCGGCATCGACCGCCACAGTGTCGAGTACTCGCTGGGCTTCACGGACCCGCACGACCACCTGCCGAACAGCCAGGTTCTGGAACTGGCGACGATGTGCGGCCACGGCATGGTGTCCTTTAACATGGCCCGCAAGATGCTTGACATGGTGCGCGAAGGGCGTCGCACGCCGGACCAAGCGGTGACCACCCTGGCCCGCTTCTGTCCGTGCGGAGTCTACAACCCTGCTCGGGCGCGCAGGCTGTTGGAAGAAGCCCGCACCAAAGCGACATAGAGCCACGCATCATTGAAGCGGCGTGAAGCTAGCCGCAGCCAATTCTCCGTCACCTTGACCGGCCATTCTCCTGCCGTGCAACGATGAGCCGTGCTCTCCCTGCCCAACTTTCGTTGCGAGGGCTGCACGCGAGAGACTGAACGCAGTCCACCACCGACGTCATCACGAACGGCTGCGCCGGCTCACGCACTTGCCACGGAGGCGATGGCCATAACGGAAATGCTGGTGCTTTCCTGGCTACCCCATCGTTAGCATCATGCCCCGCGAACCGACATCTCGGGAGTTGACGTCGATGGTCAGCGGACAGCGGCGTAGTGCACACTGCGCTGTTAGGGCGGATTTGGCGCTCTCAGTCGGAAAATAACCCCGACCGATTGATGGAACGAGATTTCCCAACACCAACCGAGCGAACCACTCCTAAACCCTTCCTTCTCTCGCTGTTAGCTACTCGCGATCGCCTGCCGCGTTGACCGGTCACGGCCCTTCAGCCGACGGGTTGGCTACAATCCTGCCAGCATGCAACGCTCGCTGTCGGTTCTCCTGATCTGTGCCTCGTTCGCCTTCGCGGCCGAGTACGAGCTCGGGCCAGACTCGAAGGTCCAACCCGGCGTCCCCAAGGGAAGCGTCACCAAACACAGCTGGACCAGCGCGGGGACGATCTTTCCCGGTACGGTGCGCGACTACTGGGTCTACGTGCCCGCGCAGTACGATGCTTCGAAGCCCGCGGCGGTGATGGTCTTCCAAGACGGCGTCAAATGGGCGTCAAACGTGGGAAACGGCTGGCTCACTCCGATCGTGTTCGACAACTTGATTGCGAAAGGCGACATGCCGGTGACGATCGGGATCTTCGTCAACCCCGGCATGCTACCGGCTCGAAGCCCCGGCCTTAAGCCTCGGCTCAACCGCAACTATGAGTACGCCTCGACAAGCGGCGACTACGCCAGGTTCATCGTGGAAGAGATTCTGCCCGAGGTTGCCAGGGACTACAACCTCACCGACGACCCGAACCTTCGCGGGATCGGCGGCTCGAGCGGGGGCGGGCAGGCGTCGTTCACCGCGGCCTGGAACCGCCCGGACGTGTTTCGACGTGTGTTGAGCTTCATCGGAAGCTACGTGAACATACGCGGCGCCGACATCTACCAGAGCCGGGTTCGCAAGATGGAGCCCAAGCCGCTGCGAGTCTTCCTGCAAGACGGCTCCAACGATCTCGATTTGTTCTCGGGCTCGTTTTGGCTGGCAAATCAATCGCTCCGGAGCGCACTGCACTGGGCCGGCTACGACTACAAGTGGGTTGCCGGCGAGGAGGGGCACAACAAAGTCCACGGCCTGCCGGTCTTGCCCGACGCCTTGCGCTGGCTCTGGCGCGATTGGGAAACCCCGATCGAGCCTTCGCGTGAGAAAACCTTCAAGCGCCCGCCGTCGATACTCGATTTCCTTGAACCCGAGCACGACTGGGAGCTCGTCAGCGAGGGGCATACGTTCCTAGAAGGGCCGGCTGTGGCGCCCAACGGGGACGTCTATTTCTCGGACGTTCGCGAGAGCAAGATCTTCCGCGTTGACGCCAAGACCAGCGAGGTCAGCCTATTCAAAGACAACACGGGCTGGACGAACGGGCTCATGTTCGGCCCTGACGGGCGGCTCTACACCTGCCGCCGCAAGACCGAGCAGATTGTCGCGATCGACGTCGAGACGATGGAAGAAGAGGTGATCGCCGAGGGCGCTCAGCCCAATGACATCGTGATCAACGCCAAGGGTGAGCTGTACTTCTCGAGCCCCTGGACGAAGCGCGTCTGGTTCGTGCCCAAGGGCGGCGAGGCGCGGATCGTGTTCGAGGATCCCAATTCGGGCTTCTTGAACGGGTTGATGCTCTCGCCCGATCAGTCGATGCTGATGGTGAACGACTCGCGCAAGAAGTTTGTGTGGTCGTTCCAGATCGAGCCCGACGGCTCGCTGGCGTACGGCGAAGAGTTCTTTCGGCTGGAGACCTGGGATAAGAACAGCCAGTCGCGCGCGGACGGCATGACGATCGCCGACGACGGGCACCTGTTCGTGGCGACGGATCTTGGGGTGCAGGTCTGTAACGACAAAGGGCCCGTGGTGGGGATTATTCGGAAGCCGACGAAGGAGTTCGTTTCAAACGTCGTCTTCGCCGGACCGGAGCTCAAGACTCTCTACGCGACCGCGTCGACGAAGCTTTTCCGCAGGAAGCTTCAAGCGAGCGGGGTGCGGCATTGGGAGCCGTTCCAGCCGCCTCGGCCTGGGCTGTAGAGCAGTGGCCCATCGAGTCCTCATCGCAACGCTGCTGCTCGCCGCGCCTGTCCTTCCGGTGAGCCCCAACATCATCCTGATCCTTGTCGACGACCTCGGCTACGAGACCCTGGGCTCGTACGGTGGAGCCTCTTACGACACCCCCAGCCTCGATCGCCTCGCTGAGTCGGGTCTGCGCTTCACCCACGCCTACGCCATGCCGCTGTGCTCGCCGTCGCGGGTGAAGCTGATGACCGGTCGCTACAACGCTCGTAACTACACCAAGTGGGGAGTCCTGCCCAAAGACGAGCTCACCTTCGCCAACATCTTGCAGGATGCCGGGTATCGCACCCACGTCGCCGGCAAGTGGCAACTCTGGGGGCACGACCTCGTGTGGAACCGCGGCGGCGGCTGTTGCCTGCATCAAGGCCAAACCCCCGGCGACGCCGGCTTCGACGACTACTTAGTCTGGTACCTCGGCGACAAGGGAAGCCGCTACGCCGACCCCTCGCTGTCGAGCCGCAACGACGACGGCAAGACCCGCCAAGGCAGGTACGGTCCCGACCTATTGAACGACTTCGTGCTCGAAGCAATGCAGAGCGATCAGCCGTTCTTCATCTACTACTCGATGGTCCTCGCCCACGCGCCCTTCGTCCCGACACCTGATAGCGACGGCTGGAGCGGCGACCGCCACGCCGAAGACAAAGCACACTTCGCAGCCATGGTCGCCTACGTCGACAAGATGGTCGGAAAGACGCTCGCCAAGCTCGACCAGCTCGGAATTCGAGACGAGACGTTGGTACTGCTAACCGGCGACAACGGAACGCCCAGCGCGATCACCAGCGTGATGCAAGACGGCACAAAGATCCGCGGCGGCAAGGGGAAGACGATCGACCATGGCTCGCATGTGCCTTTCATCGCCTCGTGGCCGGGAGTCATTGAGCCCGGTGTTTCAAACGCTCTGGTCGACTTCACCGACGTGCTGCCGACGCTCGCCGACGCAGCCGACGCCAACCTCCCGAGCGACCGGATCTTCGACGGCCACAGCCTGCTTCCGGTCTTTCGCGGCGAAGCGGAACACGAGCGTGAGTGGATCTTCACGGACTACCGCGCGCAGTTTCCGAACATTACCGAGAGACGCTACGTCCACAACCGTCGCTACAAGCTCTACGATGACGGCCGGTTCTTCGATTGGGAGAACGACATCCTCGAGCAGAACCCGCTTGCTGACGCCGAGATCACAGCCGAGGCCGCCGCGATCCGGGAGAGCTTCCGCGACGCGTTGAATCTAAGGCTAGTAACCAACGGACATCCAGCTAGCGCCGCCTTTCCCGAGCTTGGAGAGGATTTTGTCGTGGGTTGATCGTCTGGCCGACTAGATGGCCCGATTTCGCTGCTAAGCAGCGTCAGCTCGCACAACTAGCGCAAACGGGCACTTGAGCAAACGATAGCCCCGAGGGCGCGCTAGACCCTTTGGATCGAGCGCTCGGTCCCTGTTCATAGGGGTTCGGGCTGTGGCAGGGATGCGCAAGGTCAGCCGGATGGCTGTCATCTCTGCAGTCGTACGGCCTCCTCGTCGAAACCGACCTTGGACGCTTTGGTCGGCAGCTAGTGGAAGCTCGGTGGATCTCGATATCCCAACATCTTTCCGCTGAGCGCCTATGATGATCATTGATGCCAGACGTCCACGGTGAAAAAAGCAGTTTCAAACTGTCGCCTGTAATCAAGCCAAGTTCCCCTGAAGCAAGCGTCGTGGCAGCTATCATGGCACTGCTCGGAACAGCCGTCTTCTGCCCGCAGACCGCTCTCGCAGAAGGAGACGCCCGCCCCAACATACTTTTCATGATTTCAGACGATGTCTCCTGGGCCCATGCAGGAGCCTACGGTGACAAGGTCGTCAAGACATCCGCATTCGACCGGATTGCAGCAAACGGTGTGCTTTTTACGAATGCCTTTTGCTCGGTTCCATCCTGTAGCCCGTCACGCTCTGCGATCCTTACTGGTCAGGACTTCTGGCGACTTGGGGAGGCTGCCAACTTGCGTGGCACTCTCTACATGGACCTATACAGCGTGTATCCGTTCATGCTTGAGGAGGCCGGATACCATGTGGGAAGTCACTCCAAAGTATGGTCGCCGGGAAGCTTAGAAGCGGGAGGATGGCCGCACAATCCGGCCGGACCAGCGACAGACAATTTCCAGAGTTTTCTCAAACACTTGCCGGACGACAAACCGTTTTGCTTCTGGCAAGGTTCGCGCGATGCGCATCGACCTTTTGAAGCGGGATCAGGCGCCCGATCAGGCATGGATGTGGAGGACGTTGAGGTACCTCCTTTTCTCCCGGACGTGCCGATAGTCCGTGAGGATATCCTCGACTACTACTTCGAAGTGCAGCGGTTCGATCAATTGATCGAGACCAACTTGAAGCTGCTTGAGGAAACGGGCAGAGCTGAAAATACAATCGTCGTAGTGACCAGTGACAACGGACTACCGTTTCCGCGTGGAAAGGCTGATATGTACGATTACGGTGCGCGAATGCCGCTCGCGATCAGCTGGCCGAAAGGTGTGCGTGGCGGCAGAGTGATTCATGATTTTACGAATCTCGTTGATCTTGCGCCCACATTTCTTGGGGCCGCGGGCTTGAAACCTCATCCCGACATGACGGGCAAGAGCCTCCTGCCTTTGCTGACCTCGAGTAAACAGGGCTGGGTAGATCCCGATCGCGACGCCACTTACTACGGCCGCGAGGCGCATTCGGTTTATGCTCGTATCCGTGAAAACAGAAGGGGCTATCCTTCGCGTGCTATTCGAACCAAAGATTTTCTCTATATTCGTAATTTCGCTCCGGATCGCTGGCCGGTAGGAAGGGAATTCAAGGATGTCGATCCGAGCCCGACAAGAACGTACATGCTCGAACGCAAAGACGAGATACCGCGGCTGCACGAGCTGTCATTTGGCAAGCGGCCCGCTGAGGAACTCTATGATCTCAAGAGGGACCCGGCACAAATGGTGAACGTTGCTGCTCGGGCTAGGTATAAGGGTCACAAAGAAGCATTGTCGGCTCGATTGGAAAAGTACTTAAAGCAAACGAACGACCCACGTATGCGAAGCGACGGCCAAGTATTTGACCACTACCCCATATGGCGAGCCGTTCGCGGATCTGATCCACAAGCATATGAGCTACCGCGTCAGAATTCCGTTACAGATCTGTGGTTGAGGCGATATGGTGTGCGCTTGACGCCGGGGGCGGACCCTGGGTAGCTGCTTGCTCCCAAGCCCGATTGCGCCGCCGCAGAGAGGCATCGCGATTGCTGCGCTGCA
>JAJDZN010000051.1 GCA_022824585.1 Bryobacterales bacterium
GTCCCCCTGACGTCGCGCGGGCGGTCGAACACGAACACGCTGCGGTCTCCGTCGTCCGAGACCTCCATGACCTTCAGGCGCATCTCGCGATTGCTTTCCTGTCCCCGCTTGGTGCGCAGGGTCATGGTCATGCTGGAAGTAAAGTTGCCGAAACCCTTTTGCCGCTCGCGGGCCTCGGTTGCGATCCGGAGCCCGGCCTCTTCGGCGGTTTCCGCCTGCCCGACCGGAGGCTCGGCCGCCCAGGCGAAGATGGCAACCAGGATCCCAAACGACGTCAGGACCGAGCGGGGAAGAGAAGCGCGAATCACCGTTGCCTTCTGTCGATTGCCGTAGCCGCAACAGGGAGCATTGGAACGCGACGGAAAGGCCCGAGCAGTGAGCTGATCACATCGACTCCTGCACCTGTTTGCGTATGGTAGCACGAGTGGGACTCATATCGAGACGTTGACGACTCACACTGCCAGCTTCCGATCCGTTTCGCGGGTCATCGGAATCGGCAGATCCGAACGCTCCTCACCGTGCAGTTGCGCCAGTCCCCGACGCCGGCGAGATGGGCGCGCACCACGCGCTAGCGAAGGTCATACGAGCAGGGTCGAGTCATGGGTGCGGCCTCCTGTGCCAGAAAAACACGTTCGAATCACATCCTTACCCGAAATGGAATCCCCCCTCAGATGTCCTCGATAACAGACGTGCTCCAGGATTTCGGATTAGATGACTCATCAATCTTCGGGGATTTTCGGAACCGCCTCGCCGCACGCTAATTTGTCATCGCGATAGGAGCATTCCCACTTTTCCACAGCCATCAATTGCTCGAGACGGCCCATCGTCCTCTCCCGGCAGATCATCCACCGGGACATCGACGCAGACCAGACAACACTTCGCAAATCTGGGTGTCGCCTTCGCTGCAATCGCATTGTCGCGGTACACCCGCCTCAGGAACCTCGCAACGCGTCCGGCAGGTCCCGTGCGTCGTGAAGCACACGCACGATCATCGGCGGACCGCGATCCGGTGTGTACACGACGACGTAGGGATAGCCTCGGATCGAAAGAAAGCGGATCGGTGGAGACGCCAGATGCGGCTTCGGGGCACCGACAAGGGGATGTTCGCCGATGGTTTCCGCCAGCCTGTCCAGTGCCACGTGGAATCCCCGGCCGCAACCGAGTTCTCGGCTGCTATCCACTCGATGATGGGACTTACGAGGAACGGTTGACGGCGTGACGCTGCCGCCTCTCCAACGCTGTTCGCGGATCAGCGCCCGCCGGACAATGCGAGCGCGCGGGTCTCTTCGTCGTCTATCCGGTCAGCCTGCTCTCGCAGTTCCCTGCTCCGCTGCCTGATGCGAAGGCGCACCGCTCTTTCGGCCTCGACGTCCTCTTTCGACAACAGGCCTTCTTTGAGCATGTCCTCCAAGCTCTTGTTGCTCCGAGGAATCGTTCGCCAAGCCATCATGCAATCCCTTGTGAAGCCTGCTTCACAGTTCAGCCATGCGTCGATCAACCACATCGTAGACCGCGCTCAGGCGGCTATCAAGCTCGCTTTCGCCATAGGGAATCGGTGTATCGCCTTCCAGCATCACGACCAGGTATTTGCGCTTCTCCGGTGGCGGTGTGTCCACCGTGTCGTCCTGTTGTCCGGTGGTGGGCACCTCATAGGCGGGGAAACAATACCGCCAATGCACCCCTGCGGGGGCCTGCCGCGTCGCCACCTCTTCCGCCTCTTCCTCCCCTTCCGCATCCGGATCGTCAGCGATGTCCTCGTAGATCGGTTCTCCTCGCTCAATTGCCTTTCCGATCGCGGTACCAAGAACCCTTTCGGCCTCAGGGAGGGCGCCGCCATAGTCGAAGCCCTCCCAAAAGGAAATTCGCAAGACAAGGTTATGTCGTGCGCCGGATTTGATCCGATCCACTTCCCATTGCCAAAGCTCGGAAATGGTCGCGCGGATGTTCCCGATGCCAGGCTGTGGGCCGCCGGCGTCCCGGGAGCCCGACAGGATTGTCCCGCAACGGGCATGCAGATCCTGGATTAGGTCCTGGAAATTTTCTCGCATCTGGAATGTCGTGTTCGTTGCGTCCCTCGCCCTTTGGACAGCCTTCCCCAGCTTGGCAAGGTCGGCATCCAGGGCCAGGAAGTGCAATTCATCAACGCGCACCGACACGACGACACTGGGCTCCACTCCTCTCACGCTGAGTTCCTTGGCTCCGAATATTGCTGTCGTGACGGCTCGCCTGAACCATTGGAAGGGCGAACCCAAAGGCGCCCCATCGGATTTCGGGTGGATCTCCACCAGTATCGTCGGCGGATAGCCATGGCATAGCCTATCGTCATCGAACGCCCAGGCCGGGAGATTGGAGACCAGTCCGCCATCGAGAAAATGTCGCGTGTCCCCATCAGGCAATCCTTCCGTGATTTTGCGCGATCGAAAGATGACGGGAATGCATATCGACGCGGCCACCGCCTCCGCAACGGGCACGTTGGGGGTCTTGTCGGGAGAAAACAGCTCCATGGTCCCCCGGGTGATATCGGTGGCGACGATCTTCAGTACTGGACGGCCGTTGCTCCCTGGAGCGAAATGGTGAAATCGTGCTCGTTCCCCATTTTCTAAACCAAGCCGCATCTTGGCGAGTCGATCGAAGCAATCGACGAAGTTGTCCAGCCGAGCAAGGCCGCCCAGGATGCGCCGTATCAGGAAGTAAGTCAGCAAAGCGGCGCCAAGGAAAATCCCCACCATCGATTGCGCGCTCAATTGAGCGATGATCATCAAGGCGAAGGCGAGGCCAACAACTGCGAGAACCAGGCATACGCCGCACGGACCAACCAGAAATCGCGCAAGGGCGATCCATCTCCATCCGTTGCCAACGATCTTCGTCGCATCCTCGATATCGAGTTCCTGCAGCACATGTTTCTTGTTCTCCGCGTCGATCATTTTGCGCGGTGAGAAGCCGAGCGCGTATAGCGCGGCGACCAGAGCCCCGGCGGAGGTTCCCGCGATGCCCTCGACTTCGTAGCCCTGGTCTTCGAGAGCCTGCAGAGCGCCGACATGGGCCACCCCCTTGGCTCCACCTCCTTCCAGAACCACGAATACCGGGCGATTGTCGTTCATTGCGCGCTCTCATTGGACTGTTGTGGGCGAGGTCGTCTGCGGGGGTGAAGGAGCCGGGCTCCGTTCGCGCTGCCGCCAATTGTTGCGAAGACCGATCGTGTACGGGGTGTGATGTAAGAGCTTGGTATCCGGCAGGCGCGCAGGACGCAAACGCGCCGGCGACCGCAGGCGTCGCGACGTCGGCGCGGTGGAGCCCCGCCCCGGCGCACACGCGCGGCTCCTCACCGCCGGCCATAGCGTGACGACGGTCGACGGCTGATCGGAGAGCGCGCGAGACGGTGCGCAGTTGGCGGCTGGCGGAGGAACGCCTTGCTGGGCTCGTGTTCGGGCTCGACGTCGAGGGCGAGCCCGGCACCGCATTCGACGTGCACCTCGAGGGCGCGCGGCTTGAAGCGGCCGACGACGCCGACGGCCCGGAGAGCCACCTCGGGCTCCGGCTGACCGCATGCTGGTGAGCGGCGTACAACGGCCCACGCCCGCGAATGTCTCCCGCCTCAGGAACCTCGCAACGCGTCCGGCAGGTCCCGTGCGCCGTGAAGCACACGCACGATCATCGGCGGATCGCGATCTGGTGTGTACACAACGACGTAGGGATAGCCTCGGATCGAAAGAAAGCGGATCGGTGAAGACGCCAGATGCGGCTTCAGGGCACCCGTCAGGGGATGTTCGCCGATAGTTTCCGCCAGCCTGTCGAGCGCCACACGGAATCCCTTGGCCGCAACCGGGTTCTCGGCTGCTACCCACTCGATGATTGCAAGGATGTCTCGTTCGGCGGCAGGGGAAAGGACGGCTCGGGTCACTGCTCGGCGGCTTCGATCACGGCATCGGCGCGCGCCAGAACGTCATCCATCGTTCGTGCGCCCTTGTCATCGGCTTCCGCGAGGCTCCGGGCGATCATCGCGTCGAACGCCCGCCTCCGGTCCTCTTGCTCCTTCAGAAGCCGGAGCCCGGAGCGAACGACCTCGCTCACGTTGTTGTAGTGGCCACGCGCCACGCAATCGCGCGCGAAGGACGCCAGCTCGGCGGTGAGATGCACGTTCGTTGCCATGGGAACCGCTATATCAATCTTTGACATACGGTGCCCGTTCGGAACGGGAAACGCAAGCCTTGCGGGCTCCGCCCAGCGGTTCGGCTCGCCGTCGAAGTGGGTGCTGACCACGTGCTCGCGAAGGTCATTCGAGTAGGGCCGGGTCGCGGGTCCGGCCTCCAGTTCCAGAAAAATCCATGTGAGTTGCACTATTGCCCGAAATGGAATCCCCGAGGGATTCACTCAATGACAGGCACGTTCTAGCCAGTGTGCCTGAGATCGACCGCAAGCAGCCGCGGGACGGCCATTCCCGTACAGCTGGAATTGCGCCGACCGCGACCCGGTCGTCCGCGCCTATTCGATCGACCGCTTCAGCCGTTCCCTGATTTGCGCAGTCGTTTCCTTCGTCGCATCGAGCGCCATCAGCAACGGCGGAAGGAACAGGAAGTCCGCCAGCAGGGCAATGATGACGGTGATCCCAACGAGCAGGCCGAGCGCCTGATTGGTCACCATTCCCGACGCTCCGAACACCATGAATCCCAGCGCGAACACAACCGTCGTCGCCGTCAACGCCTTGCCGACGGCACTGAAGGCGGCCTGGACGGACTCGGACGGCAACAGCCCGCGCTTCCTGGCGCCGACATACTTGGTCATGAAGTGGATCGTGTCGTCCACGATGATGCCGAACGCAATCGCGGTGACGACCGACGCCGCGACGCCGACCTCTCCCACCAGATATCCCCAAAGGCCCATTGCCATGGCGGCCGGCACGAAATTCGGGACCAGGCTGATCAAGCCGAGCCGCACGCTTCGGAAGACGAAGAGCAGGAGCAGGGACACGATGGCCATTGCCGCGATCGTGCCCCGCAGCATGCCCTCAATGTTCCGCTGAATTGAATGCGCGCCGACAACGGAAACGCCGGTTGCCTGGGTTTCGAGGTCGGGCGCGTTCTGCTGGAACCAGGCCTGCGTGCGATTGTCCAGGTCAACCTTTTCTCGGGTGGTGAGGCTCTTGAGCACGACTGTCACGCGCGTCGACGACCGATCCACGTCGATGAGGTTGTTCAGGTCGCGGCCGACCGGCAGGGAGAACTCGTAGAGCAGCAGGTACTGCGCGGCAAGATCGGAGTCGCCCGGAAGCACGTAGAAGTCGGGATTGTCGCCATGCAGATTCTTGTTCAGGCGCTTCATGATGTCGGAGATGGCAAAGACGTGGGCAACCTCCGGCTGTGACCGACTCCACTCCGCAAAGGCATCCACCTGCTGGAGATATTCGACATCCGTGACGCCGCCTTCCCGCCCGGAGTTGAGCGAGTACTCATACGTTTCCACGCCCGTGAAATTCTCGCTCACAAAATCCGTGGATCGCCGGAACTCGTAACTGTCGTCGAGTAGCTCCAGCCAGTTCTCCTGCAGCTCAATCCGCGAGATTCCGGCGATGAGTACGACCATCACGGCGGCGACGGACCAAAGCAGGATCGTGCGGTAGGAAATGACAAACCGCGCCATGCGATCGAAGACGTCTGCTTTCCCCGCAGGCGCAGTCCCGCCACGCATGGGCACAACGGTCAGAAACGCGGGTAGCAGCGTGACCGAAAAGACGAAGGCAGCCATCGCGCCGAATGCCACCATGTTGCCCATCACACGAAACGGCGGCATTTCCGCGAAGTTGAGGCTGAGAAAGCCGATTGCGGTCGTCACCGACGTCAGGAGAACGGGCCACACGTTGACCTGCAGCGAATGCATGGCCGCCTGCGGACGGTCCTTGCCCTGGCGCAGGCCCGCCCGCATCCCCTCGATAATGTGCACGGAATGCGCGACGGTGACCGCCATCAAGACGAACAGTGCCGCGCCGCTCTCGCCGAACAGCTTCAGCCCGACCCAGCCGGTGAAGCCCAGCGCGGACAGCAAGACCGCGACCAGCATCACGAGAATCGCCAGCATTCCCCATAGCGAGCGCAGCAGCACGATGGCGACGAGCAGCATGGTACCGAGCGCGACGGGCGCAAGGACGCCCATGTCATCGTCAATCGCTTGCTTCATGGCGCGGTTGAGGATGAGTTCGCCGGTCATGTGGTAGTCGATGGTCGGATACCGCTCTCTCGCTTCGGCGGCAGTACCGTGGAGGAAGTCGGTGACCTCGAACCTTCCCTGCTCTCGGTCTTCGGGGAGCGCAACGCTGACGACCAGCCCGGCAACGCGACCGTCCCTGGAAATGAAGCGTCCCGAGACTTCTTCGGTACTGAGCGCAATTTCCCGGATTCGCTCGATATCGCTGTCGCTCAGGGAACTGGCGTCGTCGATCAGGGGCGCGACGATCAGCTCGTCCTCGAGGCCCTCGCTGTGCGAATAGTTGGTGATCGAGTCAACGCGTGTGACGTAGGGCGTTCGCCATAGTCGATCGGTCAGCTCTTCGATGGCAACAAGTGTTTCCGGCGTGAAGACGGTACCGCTTTGCGGCGCCACGACCACCAGCGCGGCGTCGGACAGAGAGTAGGTGGCTTCCATCTCGTCGAGTGCGACGATGTGCGGGTCGTCCTGGCTGAAGTGATTTCGAACGTCGACGTCAACGACCGTGATGAATTGGGCGCCCGCAGCGAGGGCCAGCATTGCAACCAGGGAGAGCACGATCGTCAGCCACCGGCGACCGACGATGAGGGCAATGCAGGAATCGAGTGTCATGACAAGATGATCGACCGGGTGCAAGATTCAGATATAGCATCTTGCCTACAGCCCTGCCACGGACGAACCCCCGCCGCCTCAACAGGAAAATGTATCGCGACGAATACGCCCGCAAGGGGCGCGGCTCGGATACCTAAGGCACTGGTGAGTCATGAATCGCGCACACTTGCGGGTCCGAACCGGCGTGGGCCTCGCGCGATGGATGCAGGCGACGGGCATCCACCCTGGTGCGGTCGTGAAGGGATGTCGGATGGCTGGACTCGGTGCCGGTCGGACATCCTGGGATCGATTCTCGGCGCCACGATGATCTGGAAGGGGCAGCCGGGAAGTCCGGCCCACGCGAGACGCGGCACGATGTCGCAACATTCTGTTCCAACGTCAGGTATCGAATAGGCTGCCCTCGGCCAGAAGCGCATCCGCGAGCCCCGGCGACGAATGGGACGGCGGCGGGTCCCGGCATGATGGGCAGGCTCCCGATCGAGCGGCCTGCAATCAGGTCCTTCCGCCTCTTGGAAGTGGTATCGCCGCTTGTTGCGACAATATGTCAGTGCTATTTAGAGTCGCGTGAACTGCAGTAGAAGATGTTGGCCGGAAGCCGGGCTTGCCGCAGGGGCAGCACGCCCTCAGCTTCGTTTGACACGGTCGGGATGGTAAGCCAGTGCATTGCGGGCGCGGGGCGACCGCGTGCTTGGGTCTGACCAGTCGTGTGTGATAACGGCGTTAACCTAGCAAAGAGCATGTCAAGACGTGAACGGCGAGCGCGGCGTGGGTGACGCGGCGGCCACCCTGTTCCCGTTTCCCGAGGGGTGGTACTTCGTCGCGAGTCAGCGCTCCCTGGCCAAGGAAAAATTGCTTGAAAGGCAATGGCTTGGACGGAACATCGTCACGTGGAGCGACGACGATGGAAGTGTCTGTGTAGCCGATTCTGTATGTCCGCACATGGGTTCCGCATTGGGCCCGACCGTCGGCGGCCGCGTGCGCGATGGCTGTCTTGTCTGTCCCTTTCACGGCTTCACGTACGATATCACCGGCAACTGTGTCGCAACGCCGTTCGCGCCGCCGCCGAGATCCTTGACACTGAACGTCTATGATACGCGGGTCATTCAAGGCCTCATCTTTGGTTGGTGGAGCGACACGGGCCGCCCGCCGCAATGGGACCTGCCGGACGCGCCGCCGGCCGAAGACGACTGGTGCGATCTGGAAATCCGGACCGTCCGGTTTCCCGGCCACGTGCAGGAAATCGCAGAGAACTCCGTGGACCTCGCCCACCTGCGGTATGTGCACGGCTACAACAACGTGCAGCCTGTCGGGACGACGACAGTTGAAGGTTCGTACCTTCTCGCCCGTTTCGATTTCACCCGCCGCCGCCCCATCGCAGGTTTCATCGACAGCGTCTATCGCATTTCGGCCGCTGCCCACGTTTACGGGCTGGGTTACTCGTTCGTCGATGTCCAGGAGCATTCCATTGGCATGGATCTCCGCTTGTGGGTCTTGGCCACACCCGTCGACGGCACGTTGGTCGATCTGTCGCTGGCCAGTCAGATCCGGGAAATACGAAGGCCCAAGCGGCTGATCGTCGGTCTCGGCTTCCTGCCGCCACGGTGGCGCACCAGGATCATGAACAGGCTGGTGGTTTCCGCGCAAATGCAGGATGTGCAACAGGATGTCGTGATCTGGCAACGACGGCAGCACCGACCGAATCCTCGGCTGTCTCGTGCCGACGGCGATATCGGTAGATACCGACGCTATTGCAGGCAGTTCTACCCGCAGGACCGCGCGAGCGAGGATGGCTAGCTGCACGCATGGTCGCCGGAATGCCGATGCCGGTTTGCCCGGCCAGCCGCTCAACTTCGTCCCCTGGGCAGCGTACGGAGCGCACGTGTGCCCGACCGCTTCCAGGCCCGCCACGCCGCCCGGACGGGCGGGCGCATCGTCAACGCAGGCGATACGTCGAGGAGTTCCGCAAGAGCGTCACTATTATCGTTATGTCTATAATTGTGCCCAGAACCTCGCAATTTTGCGAGGGGGAGGACAATTAGTTCATTGGTGACTCACGACACAGCTGTTGAAACGGGCCAGGGGGCGTCTGCGCTAAGTCTGCCGGAAGAACTGCTGCTGGTGCTGCTGGACGAAGAGAGGGGTTATTTTCGACAGGTACCCGGCTGGAACCTGAACTGCGCGATGGTCGGCGCAGCGCTCGGTGAACTGTCGCTGCTCGGTCGCATCGACACCGATCTGGAGTCTCTGACTCTCCTGGATGCGACTGACACTGGTCGTCCGCTGCTCGACCCGATCTTGCGGGAGATCGC
>JAJDZN010000147.1 GCA_022824585.1 Bryobacterales bacterium
CAGACGCTGCGCGGTGTCAGCGTGACGGATGTGCAAAACAGCCCGTACCAGCAGAACCTGTCGTACCGCGGCTTCACGCTCTCACCGCTGCTCGGGGAGGCGCAAGGGATCGCCGTGTACTTGAACGGTGTCCGCGTCAACGAGGGCTTCGGTGACACCATGCAGTGGGATCTGGTGCCGGAAGCCGCGATTCGGCGGCTCGATCTCGTGGGCGGTAACCCTGCGTACGGTCTGAATGCCTTGGGCGGCGCACTGTCGCTCCAGACGCACACAGGCCTGTCGTTCAGTGGGTCGGAGTTCGAAATCAAGGGCGGGTCGCACGGTCGCCTCGACACGTCGGTGCAGGCCGGCGGCAAGCTGAATGAGACCGGAGTGTACGTAGCCGCCGAGCGTGGCGAGGAAGATGGCTGGCGCGATAACAGCGACAGCAGCATTCTCCGGTTGTACGGTGACGCTACGCACCTCTTTGAGCGTGGTTCCCTCGGATTCAGCGCCCTGTTTGCTCGGACGGAAATCACCGGGAATGGCGCGACCCCGGAGGACTTGCTTGGAATCCGTCGGGAATCGGTGTTCACGTATCCCGATATCACCGAAAACGACCTCACCATGGTTTCCCTGCGCGGGGATTACGAAATTTCCGACAACGTGCGGATCTCGGGGGTGATGTACCACCGCGATCTCCACCGCGACACAATCAATGGCGACGAGTTTGATGGCTACTTCGACGATGAAGGCTACCTGCTGTCCGGAGAACTCGAGGAAGAAGAGGAAGAGGAAGAGGAAGAAGAGGAGGAGCCAGCCTTCTTCTTTGGTCACGTCTTGGGCGGAGATGAAGAGGACTTGAGTGCGATCAAGTTCGATCTGGATAGCGAGCAGGCGGCCATCGCGCGCATCGTGAGAGAAGATGATGACGACGATGACGACGACGATGACAACGGCGATGACGACAACGGCGACGACCACGCCGACAACGGTGACGACGACGATGAAGGAGTCGCGTACCCAGGTGCGCGCAACCTCACGTCGACCGACACGACGACCCAAGGTTTGTCCTTGCAGGCGGACCTGACGAGCGGATCGCACCAGGTGGCGATCGGCATGACTTACGACCAGTCCGACACGGTCTTTAATGGCATGACCCTCGCGGGCCTGCTGCAGCCGGACCGAAATGTCCCGGCCTTGCGGGTCGACGGGAATGCTTACGTGCTGACCAACGTGTGCGAGGAGGACGAGTTCGAGGAGGATGACGGCGAATGCGAAGAGCTGGAGGATTCTGAAGCGGGTCCCCTGCATGTGGATTCGGACACGCAGGCCTGGGGCCTCTACGTATCAGACACGATGGCCCTTTCCGGGCGCACGGATCTCACGTTCAGCGGGCGCTACAACCACGTCGAGGTCGGTCTGACGATTGATGAGCGCGCCCGGGAGACACATTCGTTCGGACGCTTCAACCCAGCTGTTGGCATCACGCATCGTGTCAGCGATGGCTTGTCTCTCTACGGTGGCTACCGCGAGGCCAACCGCGCTCCGACGGCGGCCGAACTGGGGTGCGCAGACCCGGCAGAGCCGTGCCGGCTCCCGAATGCCTTCGTTGCCGACCCACCGCTCGACCAGGTGGTCACCCGGTCTGTTGAAGCCGGACTCCGTGGCCGCATGGCGACGGCTGCTGGACCGGTGGCGTGGGAACTTGGTAGCTACGCCAGTGTGAACGAGGATGACATCATCTTCGTGGCTGTGGGGGAAAGCCCGGAGGGCCAAGAACTCCAGCCTGGCCTCGGCTACTTCGACAACTTTGGCCAGACGCGCCGGATCGGCTTTGACGGGCAGGTCGGCGGCCGCATGGACAGCTGGGACTGGAATGCCAACTACAGCTACGTCCAGGCGACGTTCAACGACAGCAAGGCGTTGCCCGGTGCCAATCACGATCCCAGCCTAGTCGCCGATGCGGCGTGCGCCGCTTTCGACGACGAGGAAGAAGCGGAGGAGGCAAGCGTCATCTGCGTGGAGCCGGGCGACCGCATTCCGGGGGTGCCCGAACACTCGGTGAAAGTCGGGATTGGCTACACGCTGGACAACGGACTTCGAATCGGCACGAATCTGGTGGCCCGATCCGGCGTATACCTCCGGGGCGACGAGTCCAACCTGTTGGCGGAGACCGACGGCTACGGCATCGTCAACCTGACTCTCGACTGGTCCATGGGGTCGTTCACGGTGTTCGGGCGCATCGAGAATCTGCTGGGCACGGACTACGAGACCTTCGGGATTGTCGGCGAGTGCGAGTACGAAGGAGACGAGGACGAATGCGAAGGTGAGGTGCCGATCATTGGGCACGGCCTCGAAGAGGATGTGCACCACACCAATCGCTTCCTGTCGCCGGGTGCCCCGCAGTCCTTCTACATCGGGATGCGCTATCGCTTCTAGCGGCAGTTTGATCTGACAGCGGGGCCGACCGGCACCCTGGCGTTTGCGGATTTTCTCGAATGACCGCTACGTATACAGTTGGCCCCGCAACGGATTGCACGATGTACGGAGTACGATATGCCGGAATTGAGCCTGGAGCATTGGAATGCCGCGGCGGACCTGCTCCAAAAAGGC
>JAJDZN010000277.1 GCA_022824585.1 Bryobacterales bacterium
CCAGATGATGATGCGTTCGTCATTGCTGAACGAACGGCGTGGATCCTTCGGAACTAGATCGTCCACCATATAGAGGAATCTGCGCTTGTAGACGCCATGACGTATTTCGACAGCGCTTCTCTTGCCGCCCCCTGTCTTGAAGTGTTGAATATAGCCAAACATGTCTTTGTTCCATGGGTCCCTAGATTCAGCTAAGGCCCCTTCATCTTCAACTGAACGCCTCTCTTGTTCGAACTCCGAAAAGAAGTCCGCTATTTCGTGCTCTCTGGAGCGCATGTCGTAGTCTCGTCGCAACTGCGACACCAGCAGATAGAGGTCAACGAATCCCCATTTGATGTCCATTTCAGGTGGCTGATCCTTTAGAACACGAGTCATATAGTTCAGGTTCGCTCGTATCGAATCGGCCAGGTTGCTGTTGCTTGCGAAGTCGGATCTATCCCGGTACATTCTGCTAAGGTTATTTGCCTTGATATCAGTCGGTCCACCATGTAGTTCGATACATGTTACGAGCGCGATTAGATCATCCCATTGGCAACGTTTACGTTGAATACGTGTGAGTGGCAAGACGCTGTGAGGTTCAGTATCATCATCGGTACCTGCTACTAGTGCTACGAAATCACGCATGCCTCCCATCATCGCATTCCGACGCTCCGCAGGGTTGAGTGATGTTCCTTCCTGAAGGCGCTGGAAGAGCTCCCTGATCTCTTCTTCGTCCGCTTGTTGGATTTCGAATACTGAAAGAGGAAATACTCCAATCCGGTCCTTGATTTCCGAGTCAAGAGATTCATAATTCTGACCGCTCAAGTCCCCAAGTGGTGCAGGTAAGTCGGCAGATGCCTCTCCAAGATCAAACTTGCCATCGAGAAAATCCCAGATGGCTCGGAGGCGCTGCTGGCCATCGACAACTTCATACTTTGTTGCCGAATCTACGTCCAGAGAGCGGAGATATATTTTGGGCATGTCATACGTGCGAAGAATAGTGTCAATTAGAAGCTGCTTCTTCTTAAGATTCCACACGCCTTCATGTGGCCTCTGGTAGGGAGGCCGTAGATTGATCTCTCGGCGTCGATAATCCTTGGACAGGCTGTCTACGGTCGGGAATTGGGATTGAACTATCTTCATGGTGTACCTCAGGCGTCGCCCGCTATGGCGCGCATACCATGCAGGGTTCAGTGTCGTCGTCCTCGGCGAAGGCGTCAGCGAGGGCCTCGATGAGGGGGAGGTTGGCTCGGGTCTTGTTGGCCCGGGCCATGGCAGTATCGTGGCGCTCCAGGATCTCGTCGCGGCGGGATCGGAGTTGGACGAGGGTCTCGCCGCCGGACCAGGTGTACTGGCGGCCCCTCATGGCCCGGTCGCCGAAGTCGGCATCGCCGTTGACGCCTGCGTCTTGGAGGACCTTCTGCTCAATGGCGATGGCCCGCTCGAAGAGCTCGGGGTGGCGCTCGGAGAGGCCGATCCACTCGGCTTTGCGCTGGTAGAAGCAGAAGTAGCACCCGGAGCGCGTCCGCCACTCGTAGTAGGCGGGTAGGCCGATCCCGGCATCACTAAGGACCTTCATTACTCCCGCGTGGTCGATGCCGTCCTCCACAAACGGAAAGCGGGCGCTGATGTTGGGCTTGGTGGAGACGTAGCCCTTGCGGTTCGACTCGTCGGCCCGGATCGCGACATAGGAGACAGCGGGCTCATCCCCGATCCACTCCTCGATGGGCTTGATCTTCATGTTCTTGGTACACCAGCGCATCTGAGGCGACGGCAACGTCCCGCGGAAGACCTCGAACCAGTGGTCAAAGCCCCTCGACGCGTTCAAGCGGGCGATGGGCTTGGCGAGGATCACCTCCAGCCGCGTCAGGTACTCGTAGGTCTCAGGCAGCTCAGCGCCGGTATCGCAGAAGAAGTACTCCATGCTCGGCACGCGGTCGCGCATGTAGACCGCGAGCGCGCTCGAGTCCTTGCCTCCGGAGATGCCGCAGATATGACGCACTGAATCAACCATGGCCTGCTCGATCACCAACCGTATCTGAAGCACCCGAAACGTCGTCGTGGGAGCTTGAGTTGGGCAAGAGACGCTCGCCTAGCAACACGAGAACAGCGTGTTGAGCTCGTTGCGGAGATCCTGTGATCGCCGCCAACTCCGCTAGGGCATCGTCGAACGCGCATGTGGCCTTGCGCCTGAATTCGCGGTCCAGGCTGACTAGTAGCGGCTGCTCTGCCCCATCAGACCTCGTGACGGTCCACCGGTACGCTTCGAACGGCTCACCGCTGTGCGCACGTCGGTCATGGTGGAGGGCTAGGAGGCGGTGAAAGGCCGCGAACCTCTCGTGGAGTTCTCGCCAGTAGTGCAACAGGTCGTTGTCGGTCCACTCGGCTGGTGCCTTCTTGGCGACAACGGTCGCGACCGCCTTGACCCAGTCCGTGTCCGACTCGATTGTGTCGTTCGCCAGCGAGAGGACGAAGGCGCGGACTTCGGAATCTAGGACCTCGCCGTCAAGTGACGCAGCCTGACCCATCACGGCCATACGAGAGATCTCCGCGCTTGTCTCCAGAAGATGGTTGAGTTGTTGCTCCAATAGCCGCTGGAAACATGTGCTGAGCTCGTCGAGAGCTTCGGCAACTCCGGCGGCGTAGCCCTCACCTAGAGGGTACTCCTCCTCTCCGGCGGGCACCGGCGGGAATCCGAGCGCTGAGGGAAGCGAAACGAAGAGCAGCTCGTCGGGCTCGACTGCTGCCAGCAGCACGTCTTTCGCTCGCACCGTCGCCGGGCTGAGGTTGTGGGTCCGGCGCGTGTAGTTGTCGAGTTGGCTGATCCTCGACACCAGGTGTCCGACGACGGTGAGAACGTTGGACACTCGATGCTTGTGGAAGCTGGGTCGCAACTCGAACTGGCTTGCGAGAGCGTCCACTACCTGCCGCCGCGCGCCGATCGTGTTCGCGAAGTGCTTGATGTCGAAGTGGCTGGGATTGCGCACCATCCGCTCCGACAACTCTGGCGTGAGCAGCGGCTTGAAGGTGCCGTGTTCGTAGATGGCAACCGCGTCCGAGGCAGCCAGCAGAGCTGCAGTGACGAGTACGGGGATCGCCCCCTCCTTCATGCCGTAGGGGGGTGACGACAGCGCGGCATAGACCTCGCTGAGGTTGATGCGCCGACTCGTAGATTGCTTGAACTCCTCCTGGAGCATCCTCCAAGCAGGCTTCAGCGACTTCTCCGCGGGCGTCCGGAAGGCCATGACATCGTTGCGTTTGTCCCAGCCGTGGAGTCCGGTGCGACCCAGGAACGCCCGGTACATGGCGACCTCGGGGCCATAGCCGTGCATGCCGAGGCCGGGTTCGGCGCCGTGCTCGATCATGGCTGCTAGGAGCATCCCGCGGGCCTTAGCTCCCTGCGAGGTGAGTTCGGTGCGGTTGAGCA
>JAJDZN010000288.1 GCA_022824585.1 Bryobacterales bacterium
GGCCGGGTGCACTTTGGGGGGTGCGAGGGCTTCAGGAAACACCTGTGAGAGAGCCGCACGTTTCCGGTCGATGTCGGCTCTCGCATACCGCATGGTGGTGTCGACGCTTGCGTGGCCGAGCCATTGACTGATGGTGGCGAAGTCGACATCGGCCTTGAGCAGTTGGACTGCCGTCGTGTGTCGCATGGAGTGAGGGTGAAGTCTCTTGTCCTTGAGCGTGGGCGCGATGGCGGTTCCGGCAACCAGATGCTTCTGCAATCGATGGCGCACGCCGAAGCGCGTCAGTGGTCCGCCGCGATGGTTGCGGAACACGATCGCTGCGGCGGGATCCTCGGCGCCCTTCCGCAACTCGGTGTCGATCAGCGTCCGCAGCAGCTTCGCAGTGTTTGGCCAGATCGGGCACAGGCGGACCTTGTTGCCCTTGCCTTGCAGACGGACCTGATGCGGCGGATCGAGACGTATGTCGCGCACTCGCAGGTCGAGCACCTCCTGGACGCGGGCCCCGGTATTGAAGAGCAGCGCGAACAACGCGTAGTCGCGCCGTCCGCCGGGCGTGGTCCGATCGATGGCTTCAAGAAGCGCCGCCATTTCCGCAGTGTCGAAGACTTCGATGGGGGCGTCGCGAGCGCCACGCTTGAAGGGGATGCCGAGGATGGCCTGAAGCGTTGCCAGGTGCTCGGGACGTTCTCTGGCAAGGAACCGTGCGAAGGTGTGGAGGGCCGCGAGGCGGGCATTGCGGGTGGCGATGCTGTTCCGGCGTTCGGTCTCGAGATGGGTGAGGAACCCCGTCACGCGATCAAGGTCGAGGTCGGCGATGCCGAGCCGCTCGATCGGGCGGCCGGCATCGGATGACGCGAAGCGCAGGAACAGCACGAAGGCGTCGCGGTAGCTCTGGATCGTGTGCAGGCTCAGGCCGCGCTGATGCGGCAGATACTCCTCGAAGAAGCGGCGCACCAGCCGGCCTAGTTCGGTGGATTTACGAGTGCTCATCGGACGTCTCCCGGATCAAGTGGCCGCATCGGAGCGCAAAGCGTTCGCTGGCAAGGGCGGCGAGCGCGGGAACGAAGTGCAGGTAGTATGCCGTCGAGGCGATCGAGACATGGCCCATGTAAAGGGCGAGATGCGGCAGGCGGCTTTGGACATCCTCGCCGCGCCTGTAGAGTCGCGTCAGGGACTCGACGGCAAAACTGTGTCGAAGATCATGGACCCGGGGGCGCCGATGCTGTGTGTCGCGGACGCCGGCTTGGCCGAACAGCCGAATGATGCCATCGCGCAGGCCGGTTCCGGTATAAGGGCGCCAGCCGCGCGAGCGGTTGCAGAGAAGCGGTGCGCTCGGCCGGACGTCGCCGTCGGCGGCGAGACGTGCATCGAGGTAGCGGCACAACTCCTCATGAGCGCTTTCCGACAGTGGCACGAAGCGCGACTTGTGGAATTTCGACTCGCGCACCCGGATGATGCCGGCCTCGTCGTCGACATCGGCGAGCGTCAAGGCCAGCACTTCGCCGCGGCGCAGGCCGGCTGTGTAGAGAAGCACGGTCGCCAGACGCAGGACCTCCGCGCGCAGCGGCGAGTTCGCCGAGGGCGGGAGCGTGTCCGCGCAGCCCAGCATCCGGGCCACCTGTTCGGGTTTGACGAGAACCGGTGCCCTGTAGGGCTGCGGACGAGCGAAGGACAGGGGGTCAGGGACGAAGCAGTCCGGTTCGTTCCTGCTGCGGTATTGGCAGAACCGATGCACCGTCTGCTGCCTGTTGCGGAGCGTGTTGGCCGCAAGATGCGCGAGATGACGGCACCAGAGATCGAAGGTCGTCTGATCGAGATCGTGGGCGCTTTCCCGGACGAGGAAGTCCCGCAACCCTCTGAGTCCATGCTCCTCGGCCCCGTAGCCGCGGCCGAGAGCTCGATAGTGCGCAAGAAAGTCGTGAATGGGTGCGTCGAGCGCGGTTCTCGGGAGATCATGGTTCATGGCTCAGCTCCCGTCCGCATCGCAACCGGGCACAGGAAGCGCCACGGTCCGCAACGCCTTCATGTCGAGGCGAAGATACACGCAAGTGCTCTCGAGGCTCCGATGGCCGAGAAGATCCCCGATCGCCTTGACGCCAACGCCGCGTTCCAGCAGTCGCATGGCGAAGCCGTGCCGAAGGCTGTACGTGGAATGCCCCTCAAGCGGCAGGCCGGACTCGCGGGCCCGCTTCGTGAAGAGGTCACAGACTGCGGTGTGCTTCAGGGGGCCGCTGGGACGGCGGGCGCGCAGGAAGAGTTGGCCATGGGAGGACTTGGGGCGCCCGCACTGCAGATAGCGGCGCAGCAGGCGAAGCGTGGGAGCGGCCAAAGGCAACAGCAGGTCCGATGCCGTCTTGCGTTGCTCGACTCGCATCGTCCGCCTTTCGAAATCGATCGAACCGACCTCGAGCAAAACGATCTCCGACGGGCGCAACCCGTAATGGGACATCAGGTGCAAGATCGCATAGTCACGCCAGCCAGCCGTGCTGGTCCGGTCGATCGAGACCAGCAATCGCCGTACCTGAAGCCACGGCATGGCTCTCGGCGGCTGCTCGCCCCGGTAGGTGCGTGGCGTGTCGATTCTGTAGAGACGGTGGGGAATCAGGCCGCGGTCAAAAACGTAGCGCAGAAAGGCCCGCAGATGCGCCACCGTGTGCTGCAGCGACTGCCGGGTGATCTTGGCGGCCTTAGTCGAAAGATAGCGTTCGACATGCGTGGCGCTCAGCGTACTGATCGGCTGGGGCGGTTCCGCCGCGTGCGACAGAAACTCGATGACGGTGAACCGATGCTGGGCAATCGTCGACCGGGCAAACCCCCGGACTTCAGCCAGGAACCCAGCATACTCGTCAATCAAGCGCGCGTGCGGCCCGTCGGCGGATTCGGCATCCATCCGTCCCTGCGAAGCCAGAAAACGTTGGTAGGCGCGACGCGTGCTTCGGTCGCCTACGGCACGACCGGGTGATGCCTGCGGGAACCGGAACAGCTCCACGAGGCGATCACTGGAGACGTGCGTGCCAGCTCCCGCCTCGCCGGAACGCTCAAGCGCGTTCCTGAGCCGATGCAGATGACCGCGGATATTCTCGTCTGAGTAGCCGCCGACCGTAAGCCACGCGGCGAAGTCTTCGAGTTCCCGAGCGCAGCACGATTGCAGATAGCGCCAGTGGTCCCGGGGAAAAAGTGTGTGCAGCATGAATGCCTCCTGAACGTTGATTTGGAGGCAAGACGCTAAATCGGGCCGCTATGAATTATGAGGAGTCCTGCAAGCCCATGCGCCACAAATCGTTGGCGAATGCAGCCGGACTTCACATAATCCGGGACTTCACATCATGTTAAGGATTAGTCAGCCTCCCAAGGCTGACTAATCTCATTGAACGAGGCTGCGGCAGGCTGTTCGCGACGTCGACG
>JAJDZN010000036.1 GCA_022824585.1 Bryobacterales bacterium
CATGCTGGAGGACATCGCGATCCTGACGGGCGGCCGGGCGCTGATGGAAGAGACCGGGATCAAGCTGGAAGGGGTACAGGTGGAAGACCTGGGCCAGGCCAGCCGGATCGTGATCGACAAGGACAACACGACGATCGTGGAAGGCGCGGGCAGCAGCGACGCGATCCAGGGACGGGTCAAGCAGTTGCGGGCGCAGATCGAGGAGACGACGTCGGACTACGACCGGGAGAAGCTGCAGGAGCGTTTGGCGAAGCTGGTCGGGGGCGTGGCGGTGATCAAGGTCGGCGCGGCGACCGAGACGGAGATGAAGGAGAAGAAGGCGCGCGTGGAGGACGCCATGCACGCCACGCGAGCGGCCGTCGAGGAGGGCATCGTGCCGGGCGGCGGCGTGGCCTTGGTGCGCGGCGGGTCCGCGCTCGACGGCGTCAGCTTGGAGGATGCCGACGAGCAGACCGGCGTGAACATCGTCAGACGCTCGCTGGAGGCGCCCTTGCGGTGGATCGCCCAGAACGCGGGCCAAGAAGGCGCCATCGTGATCGAGCGCGTGCGCAACGAGGAAGGCAACACGGGCTATGACGCCAATGCCGACCGCTACTGCGATCTGGTCGAGGCCGGCATCATCGATCCGGCCAAGGTCACCCGCAACGCCCTGCAGAACGCGGCTTCGATAGCTGGCCTGATGCTCACCACGGAAGCGACCGTGCATGAGATACCCGAGGAGCAGCCGGCCGCGCCTGCCGGGCCTCCGGACCACGACTTCTAGGTCATTGGTCACAAGCGGGTGCAGCCGCGACAGCGGATCGCGGCGCACCCGCTTGACACTGGGGACTTCACGCCCAGAGTGTTTGCGAATACGCAGTGCTCCCGCTAGCGCGCGAAGGATATCGAGGCAAGCTGTGCTCCGCGCTAGGAGCGGATTTTGCCACCCTGCGGGGCGCGTCGGTAGACGTTCGTCACGTCGACCGATTCGTGACCAAGCCAATACGTGACGCCCTCGATCGTGCGTAGCTGGAGCGCTAGGTCCCAAGCAGAGCGGCTAGAGCCCTCCGCTGCTGTCAATGACGGTTGCTCTCAGAGATTCCTCAGGAACTCGAGCACGCTTGGGTCTTTCCTCTAGGGCTTGGCTTCGGGCTCGCCATCCGCGCTGCAACACCCAAGGGTCCTCTGCTTGGCATCCCCACCAGTTTCGACGTAAACGCCGGCGAGTGGTTCGTCCGGGCCCGAAGCCTCACCAAAGAGTGAGTGCAGGATAAGCCTGAATCTGGGGATCGGGCGTGACCAGCGTCAGGCCATGAACAATTGCCTGCGCAACCAACCCCCGGTCGAACGGGTCACTGCGATACGGAGGAAGGCGGGCATCGTGCGCGGCGCAGTCTTCGTCGAACGCGAGCGGTTCGAGACCGAGCCACTTCCGGCGGCTAGCGACGTAGACATGGGGCGGTACGGGCAAGCGCAGCCGCCCGAGCCGATGCTTGATTGCGATCTCCCAAGCAGACAGCGCGCTGAGATAGACCGTGTTGGCCGGGTCGGCGCAGCTCTCTCTCGCCGCGTTCGACAGTGTGGAGTCGTCCGTCGCCAGCCAAAGGAAGGTGCAGGTGTCGAGCAACAGTCTCATTTCGGCGCGGCCCCACCCTCGAAAGCCTCAATCAGTTCAACCGGCAGTGGTTCGAAGAAACTGTCGGGAATCTTCATTCCACGATCGATTCCGGTCCGACGCGGGGCCGTCCGTTCCAAGGGAAGAGGCCGCAGCTCGGCGACTGGAATGTTGCGCCTGCAGATAACGACTGCCTCGCCGCTCTGCGCTTGGTCCAGTAGAGACGAGAGGTGGGCCTTCGCCTCTGCGATGTTGACCTTGGTCATTCTCCAATAATAGATCATATACATGACATAAACATGACCAAGTTTAGTACCACGAATCCGTGAGCGCGGCCGCCGCGCCGACCCGCTCGAATTGGAACACGGGCCCCTTTTCAATCGGAGCGCTGATTCTCCTCGCTCAGAATACGCAGCAGGAGTGAAGCCGGCGAGTCCGCTCGTTGGCATCGCAACGCTTCCCGAATGCGCACTCCGGCACGGACCTATAAGTGGTGTGCCGCCTCGCGGACTGGCCGGAGGGGGCTCTAAGAGGATTTCTTCCGTGCTGAAATAAGGATATGGCGAAGGTCACGAGCAAGCTACAGGTGACGATCCCACAATCGCTCGCCCTTCGATACTCCATTCGGCCTGTGGATTCGATCTCGCTTCAAGCGGCTGGCGACGTCATCCAGCTGCTGCCTCCCGATGTGGCCACTCGTCCCCAACTTGACCGACTCGAGCGACTAGCATTGTTTGATGCGGGAACGGAGCGGCAGCGAGCCCGCGAGTCCGGCGCCAAGCGAGCGGCGGCCAAGAGGCGAGGACGGACACGCGATGAGCTGTACCAGCGCGGCCCCGCCGATTGATAGCAGCGTATTCGTGTACCGCTAAGACGCTCGCTTCCGCCCGAAGCAAGAGATCGCCAACGACATTCTCCGCTCGGCAATCGATGCAGGCGACGCTCGCATCCCGCATCAGGTGGTCGCCGAGTTCGTGGCAGCGACGACGCCGGGCAAACCCGTCACCCAACTGCTCAGCGCTCCAGGAGCCCTGCGCGAGGCGGACGACATCTTGGCCCAGTTTCCGATCATCGATCCGAACGAGGCCGACGTAGCGGACCAGACTGCGGGCTGGCGAGTCGCCCATTCGGCAAGGGGTTCTTATACTTGACGGTACGCGGCGAGGCTCCGTCGCGATTGCGCCATGCCTCTCCCGCCAAATTGGGATGAACTCAAGGCGGCAGCTTGGGAGTTGCCTGCCGCGCCCGGCATTTACCAGTTCATCGGCCGGGACGGCAAGGTCTTGTACATCGGCAAGGCCAAGAGCCTGCGCGATCGGGTCCGCAACTATTTCTCGAACGAAGCCCTAGCCGATGCCAAGCGCGGCGGCCTGCTGTCCGAATCCCGCTCCATCGGCAACATTCTCGTCAGCAACGAGAAAGAGGCGCTTGCTCTTGAGAACAACCTGATCAAGCAGCACAAGCCGAAGTACAACATCCTGCTGCGCGACGACAAGACCTATCCCTACATCAAGCTGACCAAGGAGAAGTATCCGCGAGTGTACGTCACGCGTCGGCTCAAGAAGGACGGCTCGACCTATTTCGGGCCGTATTTCCCCGGCAATCTCGCCCACCGCCTGGTGCGGTTCATCCACCGGCATTTCAAGCTGCCGTCGTGCAGCATCGACCTGACGCGAGCCCACCCGCGGCCCTGCCTCGAGTACCACATCCACCGCTGTTGGGGGCCGTGCGTGAACGGCTTGGTCTCGGACGACACATACCAGCGAGCCGCCGAGGATGTAAGGGCGTTCTTGGGCGGGCGGCGGCACCAGTTGGTGCGCGACCTGCGAGAAAGGATGCTTCGGGCGTCCGAAGACCTGGAGTTCGAGAAGGCTGCCAGCCTGCGCAACCTGATCACGACCGTGGAAGAGATCACCGAGCGCCAGCGCATGGCGGCCGCCGAAGGGCGCGACATCGACATATTCGGCGTCCACGCGGAGCCCCCGCTGGTCGCCGCCAATATCTTCCATGTCCGCAACGGCCGGGTAGTCGATCGCCGCGAGTTCTATTGGGAGGACGCGGCCGATTACGACGAGGCCGAGTTCCTCGCGAGCCTGCTCCCGCAGGTCTATCTGGGCCAGAGGCACGTGCCCGCCTTGGTACGGGTGCAGCGGGAATTCGAGGGGATGGCGGCCTTGGCGGAGCTGCTGGCAGAGAACCGCGGGGCCAAGGTGGAGATTGCCGTGCCGCTGCGGGGCTCGAACCGCGCATTGTTGGACCTTGTCGTCACGAATGCCCGCAGTTGTTTCGAGCAGCGCTTCAGGGTGCGCAAGCCGACCGCGGACCAGATGGCCGAGGCATGGCGCGACGCCCTGAACCTCCCGCCTGCCGAGGAGGGCGAGAAGTCCAACAACCGCATCGAGTGCTTCGACATCTCGCACACGCAAGGCACCGAAGTGGTCGCCTCGATGGTTGTGTGGGAAAACGGCCGCATGAAGAAGAGCGCCTATCGGAAGTTCATCGTCGGCAGGCAAGCCAACGATGACTTCGCCGCCATGAGGGAAGTCGTCCAGCGGCGCTACTCCCGGCTGCAGGCGGAAAGGAAGGGATTCCCACTGTTCGTGCTGGTCGATGGCGGCATCGGCCAGTTACACGCGGCGGCCGAGGCGCTCGAAGAACTCGGCGCCGCCGCGCTGCCGCTGGCCGCAATCGCCAAGCGGGAGGAAGTTCTCTACGTGTTCGGGCAGGAAGACGAGCCGCTCATCCTCGACCGCTTCAGCCCGATACTGCACGCCGTCCAACAGATCCGCGACGAAGCCCATCGTTTCGCGATCACGTTCCATCGGCAGCGCCGCTCCAAGCGGGCGCTGCACTCGGAGCTCCTGGACATTCCCGGAGTCGGCGAAACCACCGCCCGCAAGTTGCTGACGCAGTTCGGCAGCGTCGCCGGAATCCGCGAGAGCGGCTTCGAAGATCTGTCCGCTGCCGTCGGCCGCCAGCGCGCCGCCGCCATCCGCGCCCACTTCGCCGGGGCAGCCGAGGGTCAGGCCCAGCAGTTATAGAAGCCGTCCTTGGTCTCGACCTCGATCGCTGTGCCGTAGACATCCGACAGGACATCGTTGGCCAGTAATCGGTCCTTCGGGCCGTCCGCGTGCAGACGCCCGTTCTTCAACAGAATGACTCGCGACACCTCCGGAATGATGTCCGGAAGGTGGTGGGTCACATAGATGAGGCTGGTGCCCAGGGCTGCTACGCGGCGCAACGTATCGCGCAACTCGATGGCGGCGCGGAGGTCCAGTCCGTTAGAGGGTTCGTCGAGCAGCAGGGCGCGCGGCTCGTTGACGAGCGCGCGGCCGATCACCACGCGCTTGGCCTCGCCCGTGGACATGGCATTGACCGGCTTGTCCCTCAGGTGCTCGGCATGCATTAGCCGCAGCACTTCCTCTCCGCGGGCTTCCATGGCGTCGGTGACGGGATGCTGCGGCCATAGCTCGAAGCTGGAATAGTAGCCGGACAAGACCACGCTGCGGCCGGTGGCACTCTTGGAACACGCTTGGACCATCTCGTTGGACACGACCGCGATCAGCTTGCGCATGTCGTGGACGTGCCAGTCGGAGCGGCCGAACACCTTCATTACCGGGCCGTAGCGCCGGACCGGATGGTCGTAACGCATCATCGTGCGGATCAGGGTGGACTTGCCCGAACCGTTCGGGCCAATGATGGCCAGGTGCTGGCCACAAGGAATGGTGAGCGACAGGCCGTCCAGAGCCAAGGTCTCGCCGCGATAGACGGTGATGTTGCGGAACTCGAGGAGCGGCGGGTCTGGCGCGGCTTCAATCATCGGGCTTTCCGTCGGATTCCGCTCAGCGTGCAGCCGACCTGAAGGTGAGCTGTAGCTCGCACACAGTCGCGCGGAGGCGTGGATGGTGCGCTACGGCTTTGCCGTGCAGGCCAACGCTGCCCATCGATGCGTCCAGTGGGTGCTCCGATCTGAAACCGGCGCTATCAGATGTCCATTATGAACGGACAGTCGCCGACTCGCGCCACTCCGACGGCGGCGTCCGATCGAGGAACTCGAACGACTATTCGCTCTCGCTTCCTGGCACGACCACGAATGTGACGGGGATGGAGGCAAGCGTCCCTTGAGTCAGATCATTCGTTGTGGAGTGTAGGATCTTCAGGTGGCCGTTGTGGGTGTCAGGGTCCATGCCTGCACTGCGAGGCCTGACGCGGACCTCGGCAGTGGCTCCGCTCGCAATGCTGCTCCGCGGCGGACTCGTGAAGAGCCAGACCCTGTCCCCAAGGAAAGTGAACACTGCAGTGCCGTTCCCGGCATTGGTGATTCGAACGATTTGGGCTGCGGGGTCCGAACCGAGCGGCGCCACGAACGTGAGTGCCCGCGGGCGTGCGGTGGCTGACAACCGGGAGGACGTCTCTGTCTCGACTGCGGCGGTCAGTGTGCCTCTGATCCTAGTTCGGGGCGAATAGCCGACAAGGCTGACGAAATAGGTGCTGGATGAGTTGAGTGGCGGATTCGAGTCGCGGTTGATGACGACCGTCTCGGCACTGCCCGGCCGATTCGATTGGAATTCTGCATCGAACGCAGGAGTCTGCCCGTCTGCGCCATACTCCCAGCGAACGCGATCCCGGTCAGCGTGGACCAATAGGTCGACTTCCACCCCTGGGGTAGACGCCTCGAAACTGAACCGAACTTCGCCGGCGTCGGATGGAGGCTCGAAGCGAAACGACGCCTCTTCGTCATGGAGAGAGAACCGGCGGTTGTTTTCAGCGAGGTCTACGGAGACAGGGTGCCCGACCTGTATCCGCTGGGCTTGCGAAAAGAGTGCCTCGAGATGCGTCGGCCCCCCCATCGCGATCGTAACGTTCGACTCCCGGCTTGCGATGTCGCCCGACCAGCGCACAAACTCCCAGTCCGGGTCCGGAATCGCCGTCAGGTGGACGGTCGCCCCGTCGCTGTAGTACCCGTCGCCTGACGAGGGCTGAACGTTAATCGAGCCCCCTTCGGATCTCGCTACCCGGGTTGACAGCGGATACTCATAGACGAAATTGGCTGTGATCTCGCCGCCTTCTCGTGGGAGGGTTAGGCTTTGAGTGCGTTCCCCGCCATTGCTCCAGCTCTCGAAGCGGTAGCGCCTCTGCCCGCCGTATGGAACGGACCGGACCTCATCTGCGGCGAGTTGGATCAGCTTGTTCTTGACATCGGTCTCGATCGTCGCCGGACCATAGGTCCACCACTCGGGAGTCGAGTCATAGTAGCCATGGATCCTAACGACGAACGGCTCTACGTTTGCATCGATCCGGAAAATTGGACGATTCGTGAAGTGGGCCTCGAACACCTTTTCCGGTCGGTCAGCAATCCATGTCACCGGGTTCGAGGACCTTCCGTGGCGACCCCAGATCACACCTCCCCACCGCAAGAACTGATAAGTGGGATCCGTTCCGGGAAAAGCCTGGGCTTGGACCTCCGAGCGCTCTGTGTAGTAGCCATCTGGTGAATGAGGGCGCAGTTCGACACTGCCTTGATTGGCTGGATAGACTGCCGTCCCGACCCGATGCTGCACGATGAAGTTCGCCTCCAGCCATGTCCGGTCGGCCGTAGCGGTCACGTCGCGCGAGCGGGCACTCCCGTCGCTCCAGCGGCCGAACAAGTAACGGCTATCTTTTTTTGTCTGGGCCACCGGTGCCTCGACAGAATGGTTGCTTCCGTTCATCCAGTCAAAGCGCGCCGGTGTAGCTACTTGCACACCGTCAACGACGATTTCCAGGCCGGGCGGGTTCGTCGAGATCACTGTCGTGGTCGGCAGTGTCCCGTACAGTCGTGCTACGCCATCGATGTCCCCCGGGGAGAGTCCTGCCGAGGGAATGTTCATCCCGGGTGGCACGGTCTCAAGCACGCGACCGCCGTTCGAAGAGTAGCCTCCAATTCGGTAGTGCATCACGGAGGAGTAGTTGTACGGTCCCGACGCCGGATGCACTGCCGAATAAGCGCCTTGGCCCGTCTTGTCGAGATTCTCATAAAGTACAGTCACGTATGCGTCACGGTCTTGGCGTTGGTGCTCGTGCCACAGTCCAACCGCATGGCCAATCTCATGGGCAACGGTATCGGCGTCGCAGCCGTACGGCGCTAAAGAAATCTGCTGTTCCCCGCCGACCATCCCAACGCTCGACCGGCAGTGCCCCGACGAAACGTTCAGGAACCGTACATAGTTCTCCTCCGTTGTACGCGCGATCAAGGAAACCACTGTCTTGTCGTTCCACTCCCCAATCGCTTCAAGGATATTTTGGCGCTGCTCGTCGGAGACAAGCTCGTCGATCGCATACGGAACGACACCCCCGGGCCAAAGGTATCTCGAGCTTCTTGCGGAGAGATCACGCCGACGCAGACCCGGCAGTTCACGGCCCTTATCCGATCTCGGGGTGGGTGCTCTCGGCCCGAACTCGCCGACTCTGCCAAGAACAATGTCACCAGCATGGACGGCGACACCGTCGATCACCGTATAGGGAAGCGCCATTCCGCGAAAATTCGCAATCCCGGACCCTTCTGGCGCCGGGCCCTGCGGGGCAGGAAAGGGGACCGCCTGCAGGCGGTCCGCCCGGGGTGGCCTATTTGCGCCTTCCCGCGGTTGTGCGCCCGCCACCAGGCACGAGACCGCGATCAGGCAGGCAGATCGGATGGATGCACCGCGATGGCAAGCCCAGGCCAAGGCTCATGATATGGGAAGCCATCGGCCCGATTGTGGCCCTCGAGGGTTCAGTCAGAATCCGATTTCGCTGATTCGGCCGCTGACCGCACGGCCTGCCGACCTCGATATAGGCGGGCGCCTGCCAGCCCAGCCGCGACCAATGCAGCCCACGCCAGCACCGCGGGCAGCCACTCCGCCCAGCCGACATCGTACTGCCCCAAGACGTCTCCCCTCTCCATCGTCCAGTGCCATGCTTCGTGCGCCGCGAACGCTGAAAGGATGATCGTGCCCAGCCTCTCGGCGACCACGTAGCGGAAGAGCAGCGCCAGCGCCGGCACCAGCAGCGCCAGCGCGAACAACTGCCCCAATTCGACCCCGACGTTGAAGGCGACCAGAGATGTGATCAAATGCCCTCCGGCAAACTGCAGGGTCTCTCGCAGAGCGAAGGAGAAGCCGAACCCGTGGATCAGGCCGAACCCGAGCGCGACCAGCCAGCGATGTCGCGCGGTGCCGACGATGTTCTCCAATGCCATGTAGACAATCGAGACGGCGATCAGGGCCTCGACCAGAGGTGGGAACCACAACGCATCGGGCGCGAAGTCCAGTGCGCTGCCGATCAGAGTGATCGAGTGCGCGACGGTAAAGGCAGTCACGATCAGGACCAAGGGCTTGAAGCGGCGCAGCGGAATGACCAAGCAGAACAGGAACAGCAGGTGGTCCGGGCCATCGAGGATGTGGACAAAGCCCAGCTGGACGAAATGCCAGGCAGCTTGGAACCAACTCGGATCTAGGATCACCAGTCCGGGGTCTTCCGAGAACTGATAGGCCCGGGTCGTGCCGTCGGCCAGATAGAACTGCAGGGTGAGCGAGACTCGCTCCGCAAGGTGGCCCAATCCGGCCCGAAGCGAGAATTCCGACTCCTCTGACAGGACGGGAAAGTCCAGCTGCACATCGAACATCACCTGATCCCAGACCAGCCTTTCGGTGTTGGCGGGCTTGGCTTCGGCAACGTGCGCGAGCGCGCGGTCGATGTCCGTGAAGGACTTATCGGACGGAAGCGAAATCTGGGTTCCCGACACAACGGGCGGCGCCAGCCGCTCGCCGTTTTCGTAGACTTCCACGAACGGCACGATCCACTGTGCGGCCAGATCGGCCAAGCGCGGCTCCAGCGCAGCGATGTCTAGGTAGCCCGGCCCGAACTCCGGCACTTCCACATCCCGCATCGAGTTCAGCGGCAAGCGCATCACGAGTTGGAAGCTGTCGCCATCCGCCCTGACCAGAGTGCGCGCAACCACTTCGCTGGGAATCTCGTGGGCCGCCGCGGAACTGGCGAGCACCAGGCCAAGACCGCAGAGCATGGATTTCGCGCGAATCATACAGAGCTGCTTGCCTACCACTACTTAAGCAAGTATGATGGCCTAGGCCGAAACGGGCCGGACAAGACCAATGACAACCGCACTTCGCTCGACGCTTGCCGCAGTGGCCCTGCTAACCCTGCTCGCAGCCTGCACCACTCCATCCGAAGAGCCGATGGCCGCTGCGGATGGCCCAATGGCTCCCGTCTTCGAGGTCGATCCTCTGTGGCCCAAGCCGCTTCCCAACCACTGGTTACTTGGAACTGTCATCGGGGTGGACGTCGACGACCAAGACAATGTCTGGATCGTCCATCGCGGCAGTTCGCTGGAGCAGAAGGAACTCTACGCGACCTGGGATCCGCCGGCGTCGTATTGCTGCTATGCCGCGCCACCGGTGCTTGCATTCAACCAAGCCGGCGAGTTGATCGAGCACTGGGGTGGTCCCGGCGATGGCTATGACTGGCCGACCTCCAATCACGGCGTTGACGTCGACCACAAGGGAAACGTCTGGATCGGTGGCAACGGCCGCGGCCCATCCAAGGAGGCCGCGGCGCTGCCGCACCACGAAGACGCGATGGGCAAGGGGCGCGTCCACGACAGCATGGTGCTGAAATTCACGCGCACCGGCGAGTTTCTGATGCAGATCGGCAAGCCGTTCGCGGGCGAGGGCAGCCACGACCTGAAGAACTTCAAACTGCCCGCCAAGACACTGGTCGACCCGAACACGAACGAGCTATACATTGCCGATGGCTACGGCAACCGGCGGGTGATCGTGCTTGACGCGGACACCGGCGAGTACAAGCGGCACTGGGGTGCCTATGGCAATGAGCCGGACGACACGCAGCTGCCGGCTTACAAGCCCGGGGACAAGCCGGATCAGTTCCGTACGCCCGTGCATGGGATCGCGCTCGCGGACGACGGCATGGTCTATGTGTGCGACCGCACCAACGACCGCATCCAAGCGTTTACAACGGACGGAAAGTTCGTGAAAGAGACGTGGATCGAACCTGACACGCTCGGCGACGGATCGACTTTCGATGTCGCACTCTCGCGGGATCCAGAGCAGAAGTACCTGTACGTCGCAGACGGAGCGAACCAGCGCATCCACATCCTCGACCGCGAGTCCCTGGAGACGCTGACCAGCTTCGGCGATGGCGGGCGGCAGCCCGGCCAGTTCTACGCCGTCCACAGCGTGGCGACCGACTCGATGGGCAACCTCTACACCACCGAGACCTACCGCGGGCAGCGCGTTCAGCGCTTCTTGTACAAGGGGCTGGCCCCGGTCACGAAGAAGCAGCAGGGTGTAGTCTGGCCGACCGACTGACTCCCGACAGTCTGTTTAGGGGCTGATTACCGCAACGAACTGCGCGGACAGCTACCAGTCCTGCCCGGCTGCATCGTCTCCCACTATCGGTTGATCGAGTGCGGATTCAATGGTGGGCCCCTGCTGCGGATGCCTGCAGAACGGCTTGCATCGATTGCACGAACCCCTCCGGCTCAACCGGGCGCTGGACTCGTCTAGGCACCAGTCAAGTCGGCGAGTGATGATCGCACCTTGGGGCGTTCCGGCGCGTCGGTGCAGGAACAGCGATGCTGCAAGGCGGACATGTGGCAGCAACTGCCGCGCCAAGTTGGGATCTTTCACGACGGCCACCGCGTCACGGTGATCCAGTTCCGCTCATTGAACCCTTTACACTTAGGCAGGCGTAAACGCCTACAGGGAGGCGGCCGCTCGGTCGGTTACATCTTTTCGCCTGCTGCACGGATGGACATTGCCCCGCGCAAATTGCTCGATGCGGCGATCGCTGATTCGGAGGCGTTCGCGCGCATCGTCGACCACACGCAGGGGATGGTGTACGGGGTGGCCTTTGGGTTCTTTTCCAACCGTGCCATCGCGGAAGACTTGGCGCAAGAAGCGTACTTGGAGCTGTTCCGCAACCTCGGCAGGCTGCAATCGGACATGCATCTCGTCAACTGGCTGCGGCAGACCACGGTGCGCAAGTGCATCGACTACTCTCGGCGCAAGAAGCATGCTCCACACGCGAGTCTGGATTCCATCCCGGAGCGCTCGGTCGACCCGGTCGAGCCGGACCCCCGCTTGGCTGCCGAGCTTGGCCGCAAGGTCGCTGACCTTCCTACGAAGATGCGCATGGTGATCGTGCTGCGCTTTCAGGAGGACCTGAAGCTCGACGAGATCGCAGAGGCGTTGGACATCCCGGTTAACACCGTCAAGACCCTGCTGCGACGAGCGCTCATCCGGCTCAGACCCAAGGTCGCCCACCTACGACAGGAGGTTTCCTATGTCCCTGTGGGACGATAGCCGCCATCTCGAGCAAGAGCTTCGCCGCGTGATGGCGCGGTCGCAAGCGCCATCCGGGCTTGGTCTCCGCGTCATGGCGCGGATTCGCGACGAGGCTCGTCGGTCGGCGGAGGACTCGCTGCAGGCGGCCTCCTCCGGCAAGATCTGGTTCCGCGGCGGGTGGGCTCTGGCCGCATGCGCTTGCGTCGCCTTGCTAGTGACGATCTTTGCTTGGCCTAAAGAAGAAGAGGGGTTACAAGCCCAAGCGGCGGACATGGCCGAGGCCGAACGAGAACTCGTAGAGGTCTTGCAGCTGGCGGGCAGCCAGTGGAACCGGGCGCAAGAGCTGGCATTCCCAACCGGACAGGACAAAGATCATGACTAAGACTTACCTACCCCAGGTCATCGTGGGCATCGTCGCCGCGCTGCTGGTGCTCGCTGCCCCAGCCTCGCTGCGGGCGCAGAGCCAGTCCGATGACGCCGCCTTGGAATTCTCCGACTTGGAGGCGAAGGCCGACGAAGTCGTGAAGGTGAATCTTTGGGGACGCCCGCTCGAGCAGGCCAAGAAGCTGCTCGGATTGCGCAAGAACGTCACCGCATCGGTGCGCAGCTTCATGAGCGGCCTGACTGCCGTATACCGGCGAACCTACCGCTTTCGCAAGGGCCGAGCCAGCGAGGACGATGTCAGGCCCGTGCACCAGCAACTAGCCGAAGACGGCTGGGTGCCCATGATCGAGGCCGCTGACCGCGGCAAGCCGCAATCGCTGTCCGTCTATTCGTACTACGACAACGAACAAGTCGCGGGCATGACTGTGGTCTCAACGGATTCCGACGAGGTAACGGTCCTGAAAATCATCGGACCGGTTGACTTCGAGGCCCTCTCGGAGATCGGCAGCGGCCTTGGCCTGCCCGTGATGAACGTGGCCACGTCTGAGATCCGGAAGCTGTCGAGCCAGACCGCCGGCCGGTGAGTCTCAATCCAGAATCGTCCCTTCCGGGCTGAGCCTGCGGATGTCGGCGAAACCCAGCTCCCGCACGCCGGCTTCGATCTCGGCCAGGTCCCCTACCACTACCCAGACAACGCTGTCCGGTCGCACGATCTGCTCGGCCGCGGACTCGACATCGTCCAAGCTCACCGCACGCATGCGATCGGCATACGTCTCGAAGTAGTCCTCGGGCAGGCCGTGCTTGAGGATCTTGACTAGCGCGCCCAACACAGCGCGCTTCGTCTCGTACTGTCCAGGCAGCCGCAGCGTCCGGTTTCTCTGCGCCTTTTCCAGCTCCTCGGCTTCGGGAGGACGCGGTCCCAAGATGTCCCGCAGCTCCCGGTCCATTTCGATCATCGATTCCTTGGTCTTGTCGGTCTGAACTGGAGCGTACGCCATGAACAGCCTCGGTCCGACCGCGTCGATCAGCGTGCTCCTGGCGCCGTAGGCCCAGTGCTTGTCCTCGCGGAGGTTCATATTGATCCGAGAGGTAAAGCTTCCTCCGAGAATCGAATTCATTGTCTCGATGGAGATCTCGTCAGGATTGTTGGTCGGCGGTGCCGGAAGGCCAGCTAGGATCACCGACTGCAGCGCGCCCGGCTTGTCGACCAAGTAAACGCTTCGCCCATCGGCAGCCTCTACCTTCCCGATCTCCAGCTTCGGCAGCTCGCCATCACCGGTCCAGCCGCCGAAGCGTTCCTCCAGCATTGGCCGGAGCGTCGCCAGCGGCACATCGCCGACTACGACGAGGGTGGCGTTGCTGGGGCGATACCACGTGCGGTGAAATGACACCACGTCGTCACGCGTCAGGGAGGTCACGGACTCGACAGTGCCGCTGCCGGTCATGGGAGCGGCGTAGGCGTGATCGTCGCCGAAGATCAGGCCGGGCAAGAGACGCAGGCCGACTGTGAACGGCTGCGCGAGTTCTTGCTGGATGCCCGCCACGCGCAGGCGCTTGAGTCGATCGAGCTCTTGCTGCGGAAATGACGGGCGCAGCACGACCTCGGCCAACAGATCAAGCGATTCCTCCAAGCGCTCCGACAGCGCAGAGAGGGAAACGCTAGCCGTGTCCAATGACGCGGAAGACGAAATCCGCGCGCCGATCCGGGTCGCCTCGTCGCTGATCTCCAGTGATGACAGGCCCTCGGTGCCCTCATCCAGCATCTCCGCCGTCATCCTGGAGAGCCCCAGCTTTCCGAGCTGGTCTGCCGCGAAACCGGCGTCGAAGATGAGCGCCATCTCGAGGGTGGGGATAGAGCGCACGTCGGCATGCACGACCTTCAATCCGTTCGAAAGCTCGGTTTCGCTCGTGGCGGGAAACGTGAACTCCGGAAAGCCGGACGCCGACGGCAGCTTGGAACGATCCACCTTGCTCTCGGAAACGCGACGTTCGGGGGCCGGGTGGATCTCGAGCACGTAGACACCGTCGGAGAGATACTCCGCAGCGGTCGAGCGAATGTCCTCGGCGGTGGCATCTTCGGCCCACGCCAGCATCTTCTTGTAGTGGGAGGGATCGCCCACGTACACCTCGTTGCGCGCGAGGATGTCGGACTTGCCGCCGAATCCGCCGATCCGCTCGGCGCCGCGAATGAAGCGAGCCTTGTGGTCCATCTTGGCCCGTGCCAGCTCGTCTTCGGTCGGCCCCGACTGCAGGAACTCCCGGACTTCCTCGTCCAGGGTGGCCTCGACCTCGGCAAGCTTCCCGTCACGATGAGCGGTGGCTTGGACGACGACCTGCCCGGCGATCTCTTGGGCTTGGATATAGGCTGTGGCGCTGGTGGCAATCTGGTCCTCGTAGACCAGGCGCTTGTACAGCCGGGAACTCTTGCCGGCGGCGAGCACGTCCGTGGCCAGATCGAGCAGCACGGCTTCGCGCGTGCCCCACTCGGGCACGTTCCAGACCTTCATGACACGCGCCTGCGGCACCCGGTCTTCGACCTTCTGTCTGTGCTCGCCGGTGCGCCGGGCGATCCAAGACTGCTGCCGGGCGACGGGCGGACCACTGGGAATGCTGCCGAAGTACCGCTCCACCAATTCGCGCGCCTCTTCCGGCGCGATGTCACCGGCGATCGAGATCACTGCGTTGGCCGCGCCGTAGTAGGTGCGAAACCACTCGTGGACATCCTCCAACGAAGCGGCATCGAGGTCTTCCATCTCGCCGATCACGGTCCACGAGTACGGATGGCCCTGCGGGAAGGTGTTCTTGGTGATCAGTTCGTAGGAGACGGCGTAGGGCTGGTTCTCGCCTTGGCGCTTCTCGTTCTGGACCACGCCGCGCTGTTCGTCTAGCTTGGCTTGGTCCACCGCGCCGAGCATGTGCCCCATGCGATCGGATTCCATCCACAAGGCCACATCCAGCGCCGGCCGCGGGACGTCTTGGAAGTAGTTGGTGCGGTCTTCGTTGGTCGTGCCGTTGAGGTTGGTGGCGCCGACCCGCTCCATGGCCTGGAAGTAGTCGTCGTTGAAGTTCTCCGAACCGTTGAACATCAAGTGCTCGAACAGGTGGGCGAAGCCAGTCTTGCCGGGCTTCTCGTTCTTCGACCCCACGTGGTACCAGACGTTGACCGAGACGATTGGCGCCTTGCGGTCCTCATGAACCAGCAGCGTCAGTCCGTTGTCCAAGACGTACTTCGTATAGGGAATGTCGACGTCGGCCTTGAGCGGCATGGCCAGCGCGCCGGCCATGCAGGCGAGCCCCAGGATTTGGAGCATCGGGAGTTTGCATTGAAGTGCGAATTCCATTGCGGTACCTCGGATTGTCCTTAGTTCAACATAGCTTCCGGAGAAGCGTCCGTGCAGATCCCGCCCGGAGCTCGCCTAGGCGGCGGGTGGGCGCGGTGACTCTCGCTGTGCCCGGCAGAGGCGTCAAGGAGACCGTTGCGTTTCGCACGCGGATGCGTATCGACCACGCATTTGCGGCCGAGTCCGTCAACATCTTGCGGGTCTTGGACGGACAGGCGGGGTCCGGTGCCAGCGTCAGGTCTCGACTTGGTAGTTGGGGGCCTCGGTCGTGATCAGCACATCGTGCACGTGCGCCTCGCGGAGCCCGGCGGGCGAAATGCGCACGAACCGCGTTTCGCTACGCATGGCCTCGATCGTGGGGCAGCCGCAATAGCCCATGCCCGCCCGCAGCCCGCCGACAAGCTGGTGGACGAGATCTCCCAGCATCCCTTTGTGCGGAACTCGGCCTTCTACTCCCTCCGGAACCAGCTTGCCGTCTCTGGAGGCTTGGTCGTATCGGTCGCTGCCTTGATTCATCGCGCCCAGCGACCCCATTCCCCGGTAGGTCTTGTATGTGCGGCCCTGAAACAGCACGGTCTGTCCGGGGCTCTCTTCCGTGCCCGCCAAGAGGCTGCCGAGCATCACGCTGTGCGCACCGGCGGCGATGGCTTTCGAGATATCGCCGGAGTACTTGATCCCTCCGTCAGAGATGATCGGGACACCGCTGGCACTCGCAGCAGCAACGCATTCCGCGACGGCTGTGACCTGCGGGACGCCCGCCCCTGACACGATGCGCGTGGTGCAGATGGAACCGGGTCCGATGCCGACCTTGACGCCATCGACGTCCAATTTGATCAGATCGCGAGTTGCTTCGGCGGTAGCCACGTTGCCCGCGACCAGTTGGACGTCCGGCAGGGTGCGACGCAGGTTCTTCACGGCATCAGCCACGCTCTTGGTATGTCCGTGGGCCGTGTCGACGACGATTACGTCGACCTTCTTGGCGAAGAGCTGCTGTGCGCGCTCAAGATAGTCTCCCTTCGCGCCCACCGCCGCCCCGACCCGCAGGCGCCCTTGATCGTCTTTCGTTGCGTTGGGATATTCCCTCTTCTTTTGGATGTCCTTGACAGTGATCAGCCCCTTGAGGATGCCGCCCTCGTCGACTACCAGCAGTTTTTCGATCCGATGCTTGTGCAGCAGACGCTCCGCGTCTTCCAGAGTTGTGCCAACCGGGACCGTGACGAGTTCGTCCTTGGTCATCACTTCGCTGACCGGCAAGTCGTGGCGTTTCTCGAAGCGCAGATCTCGATTGGTGAGAATGCCCACCAGCTTCGAGTCCTGTGTCACCGGCACTCCCGAAATCGAATAGCTCGACATCAGTTCTAGGGCGTCGCGGATCTGGTCGTCGGGAGAGATCGTGATCGGGTCGACGATCATGCCGGATTCGCTGCGCTTGACGCGGTCCACTTCTTCGGCCTGCCGCTCGATGGACATGTTGCGGTGGATAATGCCCATTCCCCCTTGGCGGGCCAGCGCAATCGCCAGACTAGACTCAGTCACCGTATCCATCGCGGCGCTGAGGAGCGGGATGTTGATCGAGATGCCGCGCGTGACGCGCGTGACTGTTGACACCTCCGACGGCAGGATCTCGCTGTAGGCGGGGAGCAGGAGTACGTCGTCGAAGGTTAGGGCTAGCGGCGGCGATTCCAAGACCATGCAATATTCTAGCTTGCGGGGGCCTAGGTGCCGCGGGGAGCGGCGCGACTGCACCGCGATGCGCGGCGATCGAGAAGACCGGCATCGCCCAGCAGGCGGTCGCAGCGGGTCAGCGGGCCGTGGCGAGCGCCCTGCCTAGGCGAAGACTGTTCGCTAGCACAGATAGGCTCGAAAGGGCCATGGCTGCCGAAGCGAGTACCGGGGACAGCAGCAGCCCTGTCCACGGGTACAGGACGCCCGCCGCGATAGGAACGCCCAGCAGGTTGTAGCCGAACGCCCAGGCGTAGTTTTGGGCGATCGCGCGCTGCGTGCGTCTGGCCAGATCAATCGCTCGGTCCACGTCTGCCGGGCTGTCGCGAACGAGGATGATGCCTGCCGACTCCACCGCGACGTCGCTGCCAGCGCCTATCGCGATGCCCAGATCGGCCTGTGCCAGCGCCGGCGCGTCGTTGATGCCGTCTCCCACCATCGCAACCCTCTCTCCATCGGACTGCAGCCGCTCGATGGCCGATGCCTTGTCCAGCGGCAGCACAGGTGCCAGCACGTGGTCAATGCCCGCCAGTGTCGCCGTGGCCCGCGCGACCCTGGCGCTGTCGCCGCTGATCATTAGGGTCTTGATGCCGCGTCTCCGCAGAGCGGACGTTGCTTCGGCGGCATCGTCGTGAAGCGTGTCGCGCAATGCGAACGCGCCTGCCAGCACCCGGCCCCGCGCCACCAGGACGGCAGTCTTGCCCTCCTCGGAAAGGCGGTTCAGGCTCGTGCGGGCCTCCGTGATGGCGATGCCCCTGTCTGCTAGCAGTTCCGGCCTGCCGATGAGCCACTCTTGGCCGGCAGACTCGGCACTGGTGCCCGCCCCGGGTAGGGTCCTGAAGTTGCTGACGGCTTCGTCAGAACTCGGATCGAGGGCCGCGATGGCCTGCGCGATGGGGTGCTCGCTGCGACGCTCGATGGCACAAGTCACGCGCCGCAGGTCGTCTTTGTCGATGCTTCCGAATGTCTCGATGTCGGTCACTTCGAAGTTGCCGAGCGTCAGGGTCCCGGTCTTGTCGAACACGACGGTATCGAGATCGCGCGCGGCTTCCAGGGCCTCTCCATCGCGCACCAAGATGCCGTGCTCCGCAGCCCTGCCGATTCCTACCGCCAGAGCTGCGGGCGTCGCGAGGCCCAGTGCGCACGGGCATGCAATGATCAGCACGCTGACAGCACTGTTCGCAGCTAGGCGCAAACGATCCGGGGACGGTGCCAGCAGGAGCCACGCCAAGAATGTCAACGCGGCCAGCACCAAGATCGCCGGCACGAATACAGCGGCGATCCGGTCGGCCAGGCGCGAAGCCGGTGATTTCGAGTTCTGCGCGCGGCGCACGAACGCAATCATTCTGGACAATGACGTCTCGCTTCCGACGCTCTCGGCCCGGACCACTAGGTATCCTTCCTTGGCCAGAGAGCCGCTGAGCACTCCGCTGCCGGGCGCCTTGTCCGCCGGCAGGCTCTCTCCGGTAAGCGGCGATTCGTCTATCGCCCCTGCGCCTTCGATGACCTTGCCATCGACCGGCACCCGCTCGCCTGCGCGGATGACTACGGCATCGCCGATCGCAAGCTCGGTCGCGGGTATCTCGGTTTCTTCTCCCCCGCGCAAGACTCGAACCGTTTCCGGCCGCAGCTCCATCAGCCTACGGATCGCGTTCGATGTCTTGCGCCGCGCCCGCGCTTCTAGCATCCGCCCCAGCAAGACGAGCGTCAGAATTGCGGCGGCTGTCTCGAAGTAGACCGGGGCCGAGCTGTCTCGCTCGACCCACTCGGGCATGACAGTTGCCACCAGGCTGTATGCGAAGGCAGTCCCTGTTCCTACCGCGATGAGGGTGTTCATGTCGCTGCGAAGGTGCCTCGCGGCGTTCCAAGCGGCCGAATAGAACGGCGCACCGCCGTAGACGACCACCGGCAGCGCCAGCGCAAGCTGTAACCAGCCCGAGTCGCCGCCGAGCCTTCCATGGGACATGGCGAGCACCAGCAGCGGAATCGTGAAGATCGCCGAGACCACCAGCCTGCGCCGCAACCCACTCATTGACGGTTCGCCGCGGAGCCGGTCAGAGCCGTTCCCATCGACTGTTGCGCCGTAGCCGGCGCTTTCGACGCTTCGCACCAGGTCTGCGGTGCTGGCAAGAGCCGGATCGAGAGTCACGTGCGCGCTCGCTTCGGCAAGGCTGACCTCGCATGCCTCGACCCCTGGCGTCTTCAAGACGGCCTGCTCGACCGACTGGACGCAGCTCGCGCACGTCATGCCCTCGATGCCCAGCCAGATTGAACTCGATCTGCGAGTTTCTGGCTGCTGCAGTGCCGAGGGCGCAGACTGCACTGCAGCGACAGGCGAGCTGGCAATGGACACGAGTTCATCGGAGGGTCCGGGTAGGTAGCCCGTCGCCTTGACTGCTTGCCGGATCACCGGGAGGTTGGTCAAGAGGGGATCGAATGCGACCTCGGCGGTCTGAGTAGCCAGCGCAGCGCTTGCGGAACGCACTCCGTCAACGCCCAACAGGGCTTTCTCGACAGTTGCGACGCAATGGTCGCAGGTCATGCCTGCAAGCTCTACCGTTGTCGTCTCGACACTTGCTCGGCTCACTGGGTTCTCCCGCCATCCCGCGCGGCGTTCGCGCCGACCTCCTCCGCCCCATCCTGAACGTGGTCGGGACGCTGTCGGCCGGGTGGTTGTCGCCGGGCTTCCTTCATGGTAGGGCGGCAGCGCAATTCAGCCAAGAGATGGATATTGCGCAAGCGCGTCCGCCGGCCGCCGTTCTGCGGGTTCGCGCCCCGGCGAAGGGCGATTCCGGACACTCCACGGCGTCGTTCCGGGCGTGGCTCTGGCTGTTTTCCGGAAACTTCCCGGGCTGAGTTCCTCAGATGTTGGACGAATCGGTCAAGGCGTGCTAGCTTGAAGTTACGGCGAAGCTTTGATCCCGGCAATCAGTTGGGTTCTGCGCAGTTGTTGGGCAACCGCATTCTAATCCGCAGCGTGTCCGGCAGAAGCCTTCCGTGATCGGCAAGCGTATTCCGCATAGTCACGCCCTTCGTGATGCGGTTTTGTTAGGATTTTCTATCCAAGGGAAGGTTCATGATCATTTCGATGAAGCCGGGCGCGACGCGCGAACAGGTTGACCGCGTCTGTAGCCGAATCCAGGAGATGGACTTTGCGGTCCGCTCCATCCAAGGTGACGAACGCGTCGTGATCGCAGCGGTTGGCTTAGGGGACGTGACCCACGCGATCGAGGTGCTGCGATCCGTCGAAGGTGTCGAAAACGGTGTGCCGATCAGTGCGCCTTACAAACTCGTGAGCAAGCAGGTCAAGAACGACCGCACCGTGGTGCAAGCGGGCGATGCTTCGATCGGCGGCGACGAGTTCGCCATCATCGCCGGTCCGTGCTCGGTCGAGACCGAAGGGCAGATCATGGCTTGCGCAGAAGCCGTCGCCACGGCCGGAGGCCGCTTCCTGCGAGGCGGCGCCTACAAGCCCCGCACCAGCCCGTACAGTTTCCAAGGCTTGGAGGAGGAGGGTCTGCGCCTGCTGCGCAAGGCCGGTGACAGTCACGGGCTGAAGGTGGTCACCGAAGTCATGACGGTGACCAATGTCCAACTCGTAGCCGACTATGCCGACGTGCTCCAGATCGGCGCTCGCAACGTGCAGAACTTCCCTCTTCTCAAAGAAGTTGGCGCGTTGACCAGCTGTCCGGTCATGCTCAAGCGCGGGCAAAGCGCGACCATCGAGGAATTCCTGCTCTCGGCCGAGTACATTGTCACGAACGGCAACCCGAATGTATTTCTCTGCGAGCGCGGCATTCGCACCTTCGAGTCGGCTACCCGCAACACCCTCGACATCAACGCGGTGCCGGTGCTTAACCAGCTGACGCACTTGCCCGTGATCCTCGATCCGGCGCACGCAACAGGCAAGCGCGCCCTGATTCCGCCATTGATGCGTGCAGCGGTGGCAGTCGGCGCTGACGGTGCCATGGTCGAGATCCATCCGGACCCAGAACGGGCGTGGAGCGACGGCGCGCAGTCGATGACCTTCAGCTCGTTCGGCGAGATGATGCGGGAAATCGAGCCGTACGTCGAGCTTTGGAAGGCCACGCGGCTGCAGGCGGCTTGCGTGCCTGCGTGAGGGCGCAGGTTACGTGCCGGGCGCGAGCGGCCGAACCGTCGGCGAGGTCGGCTCAATCAAGCTGACGCTGCCGCGGTGCCGGCCCGGACTGGGCGATTTGATCGTGCGCCCGGATGCGCCTGAGTTGATCGATGGCGTCCGGGTCGAGGAATTCTCGCTCTGGCCGGACGACCGGGGGTATTTCCTTGAGGTAGCACGGTTGGGGCAGGGGCTTCCCGCTGCGTTTCCCAGCTCTACCACCCAGGTGTCGGCGGCGCTCAGTTATCCGGGCACGGTCAAGGCGTTTCACTTCCACACCCGGCAAAGCGACCTGTGGGTTCCGTGCCGCGGCATGCTGCAGGTCGCCCTCTGTGACTTGCGCCAAGGCTCTCCGACACATGGGATGCGCAACACGCTCTATATCGGGCAATTCCGTCCGTGGCAGCTGCTGATTCCCCCGGGAGTTGCGCACGGCTACAAGGTGATCGGCGACTCGGAGGCGCTGCTGGTGTACCTCACCGACCGGCATTACGACCCGTCCGACGAGGGCCGCCTGCCCCATGACAGCCCCGAGATCGCGTACGACTGGGAGACTCAGCGCAAGTGAGGTTGCTGGTCACCGGCGGCGCCGGCTTCATAGGCTCGAACTTCGTCCGCCAGGCCTTGCGAAGCAGCCGGAAGGTGGAGATCCTCGTCTTGGATCTCCTCACCTATGCTGGCAACCTGGAGAATCTGGCACCGGTCGCTGATCTTCCGACCTTTCGGTTCAGCCGGGTTGACATTCGCGATCTGGCTGCGGTGCGCGACGCATTCAGGAGCTTTCGCCCCGACGCGGTTGTGCATTTCGCAGCCGAGTCCCACGTGGACCGCAGCATTCACTCCCCAGCCGAGTTCGTCTCGACAAACGTAACGGGCACGGGCGTGCTCCTCGAGGCAGCGCGCGAGCGGCCGGTAGAGCGATTCCTTCACGTGTCCACGGACGAAGTCTACGGGAGCATTTCAGCGCCGCACGCCGCCGATGAAGAGTGGCCCCTGAATCCGTCGAATCCCTACTCCGCGTCCAAGGCCGGTGCCGACCTACTGGTGTTGGCATACGCGAAGACGCATTCTCTTCCGGTGCTCATCACGCGAGCGTCGAACAACTATGGACCGTATCAATTCCCCGAAAAGCTCATACCGCTGATGATCACCAATGCCCTCGCGGACAAGCCGCTGCCCGTTTATGGCGATGGGCTTCAGGTGAGGGACTGGTTGCACGTCAACGACCACTGCCGAGCGATCGAAGCGGTTCTCGCCGCAGGCCGTGCCGGTGAGACGTACAACATCGGCGGCGGGTGCTCGATGCAGAACATCGAGGTGGTTCGGCGCGTGCTGGACTGCTGCCGCAAGCCAGAGTCCCTGATCGAATACGTTCCGGATCGCCCCGGCCACGACCGTCGTTACGCGCTCGACTCGAAGAAGGTCAAGAGCGACACGGGCTGGGAGCCTAGCACAAGCTTCGATTCCGGATTGTGGGAGACGGTGCGATGGTTCCGCGACAACCCGGAATGGTCTGCGCGAGTGCACTCGGGAGAGTACCGGACGTTCCATGACCTGAACTACTCCCAACGCGGCGAGCTCCCATCCGTCTGACTTCGCGGCCACTAGCGTCAATGCACGAGAAGCGAGGCCAGGGGCCGCAGCGGACACTCGCGGATTCGGTGAAAGTGTTGCAAGACCACCGGGGATCTGCCCAGTTTGTCCAAGTGCCCTTGCAACGCCCGCTGTGCGGCCGACTGCGGGATTCCATTGGTGGTGTCTCGGAGGCTCTTGCGATCTAGAACGTCCCCCTGGATCCCAGCAAGCCCGAGATCCATCAGGTCGCCGAGACTGGTTCCGCAGCGTGCATCTGTCTGGCCTGCGGAACAGGCAGCGAGACTGCCGAGCAGATGAATATGTGGCTCATGATTATGTTTGATACGATAATGATTAACTCTATAATGATTAGCTCTATAATGAGGGCGTGGAGTTCATTGACCGCGACAGCGAGATTCGCCGGCTAGACCGCGGGCTGGCCCGAACGGGCTCGTTTTCTGTGATCTGGGGGCGGCGTCGGGTCGGAAAGTCGCGTCTCCTAATTGAGTGGTGCGGGCGATGCAACGGACTCTACACAGTTGCGGAGCATTCCGCGCCTGAGGTTCAGCGCCGCTACTTGGCGTCCGCGATAGCCGAGCGGTTTCCCGGCTTCGCGGATGTCGAGTATCCCACTTGGCGGGCGCTCTTCGCGCGACTCGCGGCCGAGGCTGATCAGATCGGCTGGCCGGGGCCATTTGTCCTGGACGAGCTTCCGTACCTGATCGCAGCGGATCGGGGCTTTCCCAGCGAGTTCCAAAACTGGCTGGACGAACCTTGCAGGCGACTGCGAGTCGTAGTCAGCGGATCGAGTCAGAGCATGATGCATCGCGCTGTCCTAGACGCAAGTGCGCCGCTTTTCGGAAGAGCAGTTGAATCGTTTGCGTTGCGGCCCCTGAGCGCCGGCTTCCTTGCGGACGCGTTCGGGTTCAGTCGGCTCAGCGACTTGGTGGAGATTCACGCTATCTGGGGCGGGATGCCGCGCTATTGGGAACTGGCCTCCCCATACGGCACGAATCTCGATGAAGCGGTCGATTCCCTCGTTCTCGATCCGTCCGGTCCGCTCCATCACGAGCCGGAGCGACTGCTCCGGGAAGAGATTCCCCCGGCGACCTCCCTGCGTCCACTTCTCGACGTAGTCGGTTCAGGCGCGCACCGCCTGAGTGAGATCGGCGGCAGACTCGGCCGCCCGGCAACAAGCCTCGCCGCGCCGATTGCCGCGCTCATGGAGATGGGATTTGTTCGTCGAGAACTCCCGTTCGGCAGCGATCCGCGCTCGGGCAAGCGCAGTCTGTACCGCATTGACGATCCATTCTTGCGCATGTGGTTTCGCGTGGTAGCCCCACACCGCGCCGCACTTACCGCCTCCCCGCCCGAATCACGCCTCCGCTACTGGCATCGTTACAAGCACGACTTGGAAGCCAGAGCTTGGGAGGAGTTGTGTAGCGCTGCCGTGCCGATGCTGCATCGGTCCGACCATCCTCTCGCCGGACTCGGCCCATTCGAGCCCGCGCAACGATTCTGGCACGGAAGCATGCCCGAGCGGGACATGGTCGCGCGTTCCGTCGACGGAAGGCACGTGCTAGTGGGCGAAGCAAAGCGTTCATCGGACTCCAAGAATGCCGGAAGATTGCTCGCGGCGCTTGCCCACGCCGACCTGCCGGGCGTGAGCGATTGCGACATCGTTCCCGTGCTCTTCGTCCCCGAGGCGGAAGATGTGCCCCGTCAGCATGAACTCGGATTCGTGGTGGATGCCGAGTCCGTGTTCACTGCTCTGCGGTGACTTGCCGGGCTGTGCACCGAGAGACAGCGCTTGGGGCGCTAGCCTCGGACGGCGGTCGGCGCGGACCGTCAGAACCACCGCTGCTTGTCAACCACGTTGCGCAAGGGCTCTCCCCGGACAAACCTGCCCGCGTTGTCGAGCAAGACTTCGAGGTGTCTCTCGGCGATGGCTGGGGAGTGCCCCGCGATATGCGGCGTGAGGATGACGTTCTCGTGGTTCCAGAGGGGATGCTCTGCCGGAAGCGGCTCAACCTCGTATACGTCCAGCGCCGCACCCCCGATCTCGCCCTCGTCCAAGGCGCTGCAAAGATCGTCAAGGTTCACGATCACGCCGCGCCCGATGTTGATCAGCACGCCGCTGGACTTCATCAGGGCAAACTTGTCGCTGCGAAACAAACCCGCGGTGTCCGGGGTATGCGGGGCGGCGATCACGACATAGTCGCTCTCGGCCAGGAGGTCGTCCAACCGGTCTGCGTTCCAAGGACCGGTGACGCCCGCAGGCGCATGGCGGGGGTCGGAGTCGACCGCTACAACTCGCATCCCGAAGCACACGCCCCTGCGAGCGATCTCGCCTCCGATCGATCCCAGTCCGACCACGCCCAGCGTAGACCCGGCCAGCGTCGTGTGGGAGAGATCGATGCCGGTTGTCACCGCCGGGCCGCTGCGGAACGACTGGCCCTCCTTGCGCCCGCCATAGGGCTTCCATTGCCTTTGCTGCTGTTGGCGGATGTAGATGTGCAGGTTGCGCGCGAAGCACAGCATGCAGCCGAACACGTGGTCTGCGATGTTGTCGTGGAACAGGCCGCGCATGTTGGTCAGTTGCAGGGGATGCTCGGCCAGCGCCGGAAATATGTAGTGTTCGAGACTGGCGGTCGGCGATTGCACCCACCGCAGCTGCCGCGCCGCCGCTAGCATCGACGGGGTGAGCTTGCCGAAGAATCCGTCGGCGTCCGCAATCTCGGCCTCGGCCTCGGCCTCGCTCGCGCAGCTCACGACTTGCATGGGTGCGCTGGCCGCCGCGAGCCGCGCGAGCCGCGTAGCCTCGACTTCGGGGTGGAGCACGAGCTTCATCGAACCTCCTCGCTCACGACTTCACCTTCGATGATGACAGCCACGCAATGGGTCGAATACTCGAACGGATCTCCGTCGTACAGGGCGATGTCCCCGTCCTTGCCGACTTCGATGGACCCAATCCGATCGTCCACCCCGAGCACGCGCGCGGCGTTGATCGTGATACTGCGCAGCGCATCGTCGAATCCAAGCCCGTGGGCGGCGGCCACGCCGGCCTCGAACAGAACCAAGCGGCTCTTCGGCACGTACGCCTCGTAGCCGCCTTGTAGCGCGACCGGGATCCCTGCGTCACGCAGCCTTGCGGCGGTCTCGAAACTCAGGTTCTCCGTCTCGCCTTGGGCCCGCATCATGGTGGGATGCACGATGACCGATACGCCGGAGTCACGGATTCGGTCCAGGACATCGTACGCTTCGGCGACCCCGTCCAGCACGACTGGAATGTCGAACTCCTCGCGAATGCGCAGCACGGTCAGGATGTCTTGGGTTCGTTGCGCGGTGACGAGCAATGGAACCTTGCCCTCCAGGATCTCGCCGAGTGCATCGAGCCGCAGGTCGCGATCCGGGCGCTCGTCCTCGTCTTCGGCGGAGCGCCCGTCAAGGTATTCCCGCGCCTTGATCAGCTCGGCGCGCAGCATGGCGACCATCTTCGCCCGCGTCCCCGGGGCCTTGTTCCCACGCTCTCGCGCTCCGTCGCCGACAGTCGCCGCGATCATGGCCAAGGGCTTGACCACGGCCTCTTCCACGCTCGCGCCGCGCGTCTTCATGACTGCAGTCTGGCCGCTCACAAGTGAGCGCGGGGCATGGCCCGTGTGGACAGTCGTCACGCCGTACCCGCGCACCCACTCCACCAGCGCTTCGCGCGGATTGTAGGCGTCGATTGCGCGCAGTTCGGGCTGTATCGGGGCGGAATCCTCGATCTGGTCTTGATCGTGCTCTTGGTTCAAGTACCCGCTGAGCCCGATCGTCGAGCGGGCATCGATCAGCCCGGGCGTTACCACGGCGGCGGACATGGTGCGGAAACCGCCTGGGATCTCGATCTCGCCGGCTGGCCCCACTTGGCTGATCTTGCCGTCCTCGATGACCACCACGGCATTCTCGAGCGGCTCGCCCGCGGCAGTGTGAACTGTCGCGCCGGTCACGGCGATCTGGCCGAATGCAGCACCGGCCGAGACGATGCCCGCGACCAGTGCCGCGAGTCGCTGCAGGCGGGTCATTCGTGCTCTCCTCGGGCGATTCCGTGAAGCAGGTGGCCTTGGTCGTGGCTTGCCCCGAAACCGCCTTCCGCATAGAGCCGGTCTTGAGGATCGTCCCGGTCGAACACTTTCGCGCCATCCACCCACGTTTGCAGTACCTGCGTGTACACGCTGAGCGGATCCCCGGAAAGCACTACGAGGTCCGCATCCTTGCCCACTTCCAAGGAACCGACGCGATCTTCCAGGCCGAGCATCCGGGCCCCGGCCATTGTGAGGCCGTACAGCGCGCCCTCCCGCGACATTCCGGCCCGCACGGCCAGTGCGGCCATCCTGTTGAACAGCCTTGAATCCGTGATCGGATCGTCGGTGTGAAAGCCTGTCACCACGCCGGCCTGCTCCAAGATCGGCCCGGTAGCGAGTTGGTTGTCCTTGGCTTCGAGCTTTCCGCCGGGACTGTCGATCAGAATGAGCGAGGCGCCCAGCACCTGCGCGGATGCGGCGATCTCGTCCGCCACCGCCCAGCCGTCGCTCACGTGCTGCAGGACGACCTTGAACCCAAACTCGTCGGCCAGCCGGAGGACGGTCAGGATGTCATCGTGCCTGTGGGTATGGAAATGCACCACGCGCTCGCCCGCCAGGATCTCTCCCAAGGTCTCCAGGCCTAGGTCGCGCGGCGGCAGCTTGTCTGCGTCGCCGGCCGCCTGCGCCACCTTGTCGCGATAGTCCATGGCCTCCAGGAACCTCTCTCGGACGATCGCGGCAGACTTCGCTCGCGAGCCGGGAAACGGTGGATCCTTGCGCGAGTTGGTCCCGTTGGCCATCTTGATTCCGTACGCCAGCGACCCGTCTGGCCGGCGGATCAGCAGATCGTCGATCACCTTGCTGTCGCGGTGCTTCACATAGAGCGTCTGTCCGCTTAGCAGGTGTCCCGAGCCCGGCATGACGTTGGCTGTGGTGATGCCCCCGGCTTGGGCTTTCTGTATCCGGGCATCACGCACGTTGATCGAGTCGAGGGCGCGTGCATCGGGGTGCATGGGGCCGCTGCCGTCTCCGCCTTCCACGCTGCCAGCGTGGCTGTGCGTATCCACGAAGCCCGGCAAGAGCACGGAGCCGCTAACGTCGTGCTGAACGGCTTCGGCGGGAATTTGCACTGCGGGCGCTGGACCCAAGGCGACGATCTTGCCGTCATGGATGACGAGCGTGCCGTTTTCGATGGGAGGCCCGGTGATCGGATACAGGTACGCGCCAACAAACGCCTGAGGTGTCTCTTGCGCGCCCGCTGCTGCAACAAGCAGCGCGCTGAGAAGCAAGCTTCGGAGCATATGAAGATTCTAAGGTCTCGCCAGCAAGCGCTCCCGCACTCGCCGGGACTGCCGAACCGGGACGCGGGCTTTAACACTACGCTAAGAAGGGGTCGGGCATGCAACGTCTGCTTGTACGCGCCACGAATTGGATCGGCGATGCCATCATGTCGATTCCCGCTCTGAGGGCGATCCGGCGAGCGCACGCGGGCTGGCAGGTCACGATCCTGGCGCTGCCGTGGGTGGCGGGCCTCTACGAGGGAGAGGGATTTTGCGACGAGGTCTTGGTCTACCAGAGGGACGGAGCCCATCGCGGGCTTCGGGGCAGGGCACGGCTTGCGAGAGAGCTGCGATCCCGCCGCTTTGACCGCGCCATTCTCCTGCAGAACGCATTTGACGCGGCCTGGCTGGCCTGGCGGGCGCGAGTGCCCGAGCGGATCGGATACGACAGGGACGGTCGCGGGCTGTTGCTTACTCACAGGGTCCCAGTTCCCTCTCTCGGCGAAATACCCGAGCACCAGAGGTTCTACTACTTGGAATTGCTGCGCAGGGCGCGCCTGATCGAGCGCGTGCCGGCAGACATCGCCGCCCGCTTTGACCGGATTGATGCGTTGCGCCGCGACGGCGCGGCACGGTGGGAAGGCCGCGGCCTGTCGCCAGGTCCGTGGATCGGAGTCAGCCCTGGGGCGGCGTTTGGCTCCGCCAAGCGCTGGCCCGCCGAGCGCTTCGCTAGCGCGGCCGCGGATCTGGCAGAGGAGCTTGGCACGGGCATCGCCGTTTTCGGATCCGAAGCCGAACTGCCTTTGGCCGCGGAGGTTGCCGCCAGGGCCGGGAAGCGATCCATCTGCTTGGCCGGCCAGACGAGCCTGCCGGAGTTCTTGGAACTTGCCTCGACATGCCGGCTGTTCCTGACCAATGATTCGGGCTCGATGCACGTGGCCGCCGCGCTGGGCGTGCCTACCGTGGCCGTTTTCGGCGCCACCAACGCTGATGCCACTGGTCCTGCCGCGCCGTCGGCACGGATCGTCCGCCACCCCGTGGACTGTTCCCCGTGCCTGTTGCGAGAGTGTCCTATCGAAGGGCATCCATGCATGGCCGGAGTCGAGCCCAAGATGGTCGTCTCCGAGGCTCGGTCTTTGCTGGCCGGCTTGGGCGACGCCGCGTAGCGGGTTCGCGTCGTGGAGCCTTCCGGCCCGTCGCCGAGCCCGGCTCCGGCATGGCCTCCCATCCCGCGCCGTCTCTAGAATGAGCTAGATGGATGGTGCCATCGTTCTGGACAAGCCTGCGGGGATGACCTCCTTTGCTGCCGTGCGCACGGTCCGCGGGCTTGTAGGCGGCGGGAAGGTCGGCCACCTGGGCACCTTGGACCCTGCGGCCACCGGCGTTCTGCCCGTCGTGGTGGGCCGCGCGACGCGGCTGGCGCGCTTCTATCTGGACCACCGTCGCGAGTACGTGGCCCGCATCCGGTTTGGCTGGTCGACCTCCACATACGATGCCGAGGGCAGGCAGGTGGGCGAAGCCACGCATGTCGAGCTGGACGAGTCGGCTTTGGAGGCCGCCCTCGAGGCGTTTCGCGGCTGCGTCAGCCAGGTGCCGCCTCCGGTCTCCGCCAAGAAGGTCGACGGCGTCCGGGCGTACAAGCTGGCACGCAATGACGAGCCTGTCGAGCTAGAACCGGCAGAGATCGAAATCCACGCACTCGAGTTGTTGGAGGTGGATGGTCCTTTTGCCACGGTTCGCTGCCTGTGTTCTGCGGGGACGTACATTCGGTCTCTGGCCCACGATTTGGGAGCTGCTTTGGGCTGTGGGGCGCACGTGTGCGGACTGAACCGCACGACGGTGGGGGAATTCGAACTGGACGATGCGCATCCTCTCGAACATCTGGAAGAGTTGCACGCCGAGGATCGGCTCGAAGATGCCGTCCGGCCTCCTGCGTCTTTAGTGCCGAGCCTTCCGGTCGAGCGCGTGGATGCCGCGACCGCGGCCCGGATCAGGCATGGCCAAGACTTCAGCGTGAGCGCGTTCGGCGAATGCAAAGCGGCGCCGCTTGTCAAGGCAGTCGACCCGCAGGGGAATCTGCTATGCATTGGCGAGGCTGTCACGCCGATGTGTTTCCACCCGGTGGTGGTGCTGTAGCGAGTCGCTCTACTAATTCCAGCCCTCACATCCCTCTCGATAATGTAGTAACATTACTACAAATGTCGTCCACGCCCACCACGACCGTAACAAGCCGCGAATTAAACCAGGACATCGGACGTGCAAAGAGGGCGGCGAAGTCAGGGCCCGTGTTCATCACACATAGGGGCAAACCCGCGCATGTGCTGCTCTGTATCGAAGATTACCGGCGGCTGGCGGGACAACCCCGCAGTCTGGCGGAGTCGCTGTCCATGGCAGGTCTTTCCGATATCGACTTCGAGCCGCCGCGTATACACATCGAAGCCCCTCCGCCCGATCTCTAGTGATGTATCTGCTTGATACGAATGTGGTTTCCGAGCTGCGCAAGCTCGGTGATGGCAAGGCCGATGCCCGTGTTGTCACATGGGTTTCGAGCAGGGATGCTGCGGCATTCTATGTTTCTGCACTGACCCTCTTGGAGCTAGAGATCGGCATTCTGCGCGTCCAACGGCGTGATGTCGAGCAGGAAGCCCGGCTACGGGCATGGATGGACCAGCACGTCCTGCCTGAGTTCCTCGGGCGTACGTTGCCCATCGATTCCACTGTTGCTCTGAGGTGTGCACGGCTGCACGTGCCGGATACTCGGGCCGAACGGGACGCCCTGATCGCTGCAACGGCAATCGTGCACGGAATGACGGTAGTCACGAGAAACGTGGCCGACTTCCAGGCAACGGGCGCAGAGGTGATTGATCCTTGGGCTGGTCCGCGAGAGCCGCTCGCCGGCTGAGTTCCCAAGGGAGCGTACGAGGCGACGAGCGATGGGGGCGAGTTCTCGAAGACTCGTCCATTGGTGCTCCGTGGCTGCCATGGGCGATCGATCTTGGCCTCGGCGGCGGGAGGCATGGCTGGGGGGACTCGGCTCGAATCGTTAGGGGTCTAATCCGGCCGCGAACGGCGGGAACCAAAGGGTGCCCAGGACCAGCAAAGCGATCGCGAACAGGTACACCGAGAATCGCTTGCGGAGTGTCTCTGGCTTGGAGCGCAGCGCGATCCTCGGCCCGATCTGGGAGCCCACTAGCACGAACGCCCCTAGCAGCAATGGATGGTGCCACTGCACAGCTCCCGTCGCCACGTGGCCGAGCAGCCCGCCCGAAGCTGTCAGGCTCACCATGAATGCCGACGAGCCGAAGGCAACCTTGATCGGAACACCGAACAGCCGCACGAGCATGGGGATCTTCAGGAAGCCGCCGGCTGCCCCGGTAAGGCCCGACATGATGCCGATCAGGAACGACAGGGGCAATCCCTTGCCGAGATGGATGCGATACGCCTCCCCGGCGCGATGCCTGACCCACTCGAGGCGCGAGCGCCGGCCGGAACTGGTTGTCTGCGGGCTCAGGTCCGCCAGCATGACGATTCCTGACGCGATCAGCAGAATGGCAAGCCCGATGGACAGCGTTGTCGGAGAGAACAGCCGCGCGAAGTATCCGCTGCCGAATGCTCCGACAAAACTGGAAGACTCCAGCACGACCGATAGCTTCCAGTCGACCTGCTGCTCCTTGCGAAACAGCAGCACCGCCGATAGCGCGGTGAGGATCGTCAGCCACAGACTCTGTACGGCCGCTACGTGGAACGGGACGCCGAACACGAGCTGGAGCGGCGTGTACAGCACGCCGCCGCCCTGGCCGTGCATCGAGAACCCCACGGCTCCAACGCCTACCATCGAGGCCAGGATGAGCGAGCGGGGATTCACAGGACGACCGGGATGGGCGGCTGATGCCACGCGACTGCGGTCGCGCTCAATCGCCGCTGTGGCCGCCCAGTATCAAGGGGTGCGCGGGAGTGCCGGGCTGACGACCTAGCTGTCACTCTCGCCCGAACTCGGATCAGATCTCGGCCCGGAAGCAACCGCGCGCCAGCGCCTGCGCAGGCACGTCTCGGTAGGCTGTTTCACCGGCTGGCGGGCCGACGTCCTCGGGGTATTCGCCGCTGAGGGCCTCCATGAATGCGATCAGGTCGGCGCGTTCCTGGGCGCTGAGATGGTCCAGTTCGTGGATCTCTTCGTCGCGAAAGTCGTTCGAGTTGCCCGCGCCCACGTAGAAGTCCACGACCTCCTTCAGCGTCTTCAGGTGCCCGTCGTGCATGTATGGCGCGCTGTCGGCGACGTTGCGCAAGTGCGGAGTCTTGAATGTGCCCTTGTCAGTCTCGACTTGGCTGACTTCGAAGCGCCCGATATCTGCCAACGAACCGTCCAGTTCGGCTCCGACGCCGAGATTGTGGAACTTGTTGTCCGTGAACAGGGCATAGCCCTCCTCTTCGTTGATCTCGTGGCAGACCTCGCAATTGCCCTTCTCCGGGTCGGTGAAGACATCGAGCCCGCGGATGGCGTCTTCGCTCATGGCCTCCTTGTCGCCGCCGAACATGTAGCGGTCGAACGGGGAATTGCCGACCAGCACGGTGCGCTCGAAGCTGGCGATCGACTTGGCCACCATTTCGAAGGCGATCGGGCCTTCGCCCCACGCTTCCTTGAACAGTGCCGTGTATACCGGGTCTTCCGACAGGCGTTCGACGACGCCCTCGTGCGTGAAAGCCATTTCAATGGGATTCTCGACCGGTCCGCCAGCCTGCTCTTCGAGGCTCGCCGCCCGGCCGTCCCAAAACTGCGTGGTGAAGTATGCGGCGTTCATGACCGGCGGCGCCTGCCGCCCGCCGAACTTGCCGCCGACACCCTCCGAGAACTGGTTCGGGTCTGCGAATCCGGCTTCCGGGTCGTGGCAGCTCGCGCACGCGATCGAGTTGTCCACCGAGAGCGCCTTGTCGTAGTACAGCTTGCGTCCGAGCGCGACGGTTTGCGCGGTCGGAGGGTTGTCCGCCGGGACCGCCACGTCCGGCAGCCCCAGCGGCGGCTCGATCGCGAGGCTCTCGCCCGCCGGCATGATCGGCCCGCTTGGTGGTTCCGGCCCGCTACAGCCGACTGCGGCCAAGACCGCGATCAGCGGCAGTGCCTGACGACACAGAGTTTTCATGTTCCTGGATGCTCCTTGGATTCGTCGCGGCGCGAACGCAGCCGAGGCCGGAATGACCACGGTTGCTTCGTAGCGATCGGGTGCCCTCGCAGGCCATCCGGACACGCCTGCTGAGCGACAGCCTCCCTCTCTCAGGATAAGAAACCGAGGCGGCCGGCCGCAACGGATTCCCGCCCCGGTGCCGATCCGGAGCATGTTCATGAGCTCGGCGGCGCAACGGGCAGTGCCTGCCGGCAAAACCCTTCTCATCTGCTCAAGCGGGCGGAGTATCGGGCTGTTGGCCAGCGCAGCCGGCGCTTAGAATGGCAAGTGATGACCTCACGTTTACGAACAGCGCGGAAAGCCTGCGTAGGTGCCGTCGCCCTTGTCCTCGTCGGGGGCTGCTCCCCGAGCCCGCAATCCGAAGCCGACAGGTTCCTGGCGACCTATGAGCAGCTCCTAGGAGGGCTGTATCCCATCGTGGCCGAGTCGTTTTGGAAGTCGTCCACCGACGTGACGGACCTTCACGTGGGCGAGCGCATCGGCGCGGAACAGGTCATGGCCTCCATCACCGGCAATCCTTGGGTGATCGAGACGGTCAAGCAGTTGCTCGAGCGCGAGGAGCAGCTCGATGACGCGACCACGCGTCAGCTGCGCAAAGTGCTGATGGCCGCCGCCGAATATCCTGGCACGATCCCGGAGGTTGTCGCTGCACGCGTGTCAGCGGAAGCGGAGCAGAGCGCGATCCTGGACTCGTTCGAGTTCTGCGCCGAGCGCTCTGGCGAGCGCTGCGTCGAGGTCGTGACGCCCAATCAGATCGACCAACTGCTGGTCACATCCGAGGACGAAGCCGAGCGGCACAAGATATGGGAGGTTGCGAAACAGACCGGGCCGGCGTTGAAGCAAGGCATCGGAGAGCTGCGCGACCTGCGCAACCAGGTCGCACAGGAGATGGGCTACGACTCGTTCTTCGCGCTGCAGGTGGACGACTACGGCATGACCGTGGACGAAATGATGGCCATGATGGAGCGCTTCAACGAAGACCTCAGGCCGCTCTACGAGCAGCTCCACACTTGGGCCAAGCACGAGCTGGCGGGACGCTACGACCAGCCGGTCCCGGACAAGATTCCCGCCCATTGGATCGGCAATCGCTGGGCGCAAGCCTGGCCGGGGCTCGCCAGCGGCATTGACCTCGACGAGCTGGTCAAGGAGCAGGACCCGGAGTGGATTGTCCGCCAGTCCGAGATGTTCTACACGTCTCTGGGAATGCCCTCTCTGCCGCAGTCGTTCTACGAACGGTCAGACCTCTACCCGTTGCCGCCCGGCGCCGAGCGCAAGAAGAACACCCACGCATCGGCTTGGCACATGGACCTGGAGACCGACGTGCGCTCGCTGATGAGCGTCGAGAATAACTGGCGCTGGTTCGAGACCTCGCACCACGAGTTGGGGCACGTTTACTACTACATGGCGTATAGCAGCGGCGACGTGCCGTTGACGCTGCGGGAAGGTGCCAACCGGGCCTTTCACGAAGCGGTCGGCGACCTGATCGGGATCGCCGCTCGCCAGCCTGCGTACCTGAAGGAGATCGGACTGCTCGAGCAAGATGCGGAAATCGACGAGATTGCCTGGCTGCTGGACGAGGCCTTGGATCAGGCCGTGGTGTTCATCCCCTTCGCCGCCGGGACGATGTCGTTCTTTGAGCACGACCTGTACGAGGAAGATCTGCCGGTCGGGGAGTTCAACCAGCGCTGGTGGGAGCACGCCGGGCGGTTCCAAGGGATCCAGCCGCCCGGCCCGCGGGGCGAGGAGTATTGCGACGCTTGCACCAAGACCCACATCACCGACGACCCGGCGCAGTACTACGACTACGCGATGGCGTTCGTGATCAAGTACCAGCTGCACACCTACATCGCCAACAACATCCTCAAGCAGGATCCGCGAAACTGCAACTACTACGGCAACGAGGAGGTCGGTGACTTCCTCTGGGATCTGCTCAGTCTGGGCGCAACGCGTGATTGGCGCGAAGTGATGCTCGAAAAGACTGGCAGCGAGGTCTCCACCACGGCGATGCTGGATTATTTCTCCCCGCTCGTGGACTACCTGGAGCAGGCCAACGAGGGCAGGCAGATCGGCTGGTAGGGCCCCGTCCCGGCGCGAAGCGCTACGCTGAGAGCAGTGCCTGACTCTCTCGTGGCGGTGGCTATGAGCGGCGGTGTGGATTCCTCCGCCGTGGCCGCCCTGTTGCACAGTCGGCGTCAGCCCATCGTGGGCATGACCATGCAGCTGTGGGACCAGCAGCGCATGCCGCAACTGGTTCCCGAGGATGGCGCGTCCGGCAGGTGCTGCTCCTTGGACGATGTCTACGACGCCCGCTGGGTGGCGCAACGGCTAGGGATTCCCTACTACGTCGTCAATTTCGAGGAGCGTTTCGAGCGACAGGTCGTCCAGCCGTTCGTGGCGGACTACCTGGCCGGGCGGACACCGATTCCATGCACGCTGTGCAACAACTTCCTGAAGTTCGACCGCTTCTTGGAAACCGCCAGCCAAGTCGGGGCAGACACCGTGGCCACGGGACACTACGCGCGGATCGAGTACGACCGAGAATCCGGAAGGCACCTCCTGCTCGCCGGCGTAGACGAGACGCGCGACCAGTCCTATTTCCTCTTCGGCCTGACGCAACAGCAGCTTGCGCGCACCATGTTTCCGCTTGGATCCATGGGCAAGGCCGAGGTGCGCGAGCTGGCCCGGGACCTAGGCCTCGACGTCGCGGGCAAGGCGGAGAGCCGCGAGATCTGCTTCGTGCCCAACGGCGACTACGCCAGCTTCGTCGAAGCGTACCGCGAGCAGGACGCCGAGCCGGGAGAGGTGGTCTCCGAGGATGGCGCGGTGCTGGGGGAGCATGGGGGCGTCCACAACTTCACGGTGGGCCAGCGCCGGGGACTGGGCATCGCCGTCGGCCGGCCGGTCTATGTGACCAAAATCCAAGCCGCCGATCGCAAGGTCGTGGTTGGACCCAAGGAGTCCCTGCTGCGCGAGGCCTGCCGGATTCGCGACCCCAATTGGATCCGTTTCGATGCGCTGCGAGAGCCGGTGCGGGCGCAGGCCAAGATCCGCTATCGCGCACCCCTGGCCTGGGCCGAGGTCCGGCCGGTAGTTGGCGCGCCAGACCAGGCTGAAGTCGTCTTTGACGAGCCGCAAAGCGCAGTCACTCCCGGCCAGGCCGCGGTCTTCTATGCCGATGACTACGTGCTGGGAGGCGGCTGGATCGTATGACCCGGAGTGTCGACCGATTCGGCTAACGATTCGGCCGTTCGGTGCGTCCAACCATGAGGAAGGACAGTGCAAAAGTGCAGGCAGCCAAGGCGGAGAGTCTACACTTCGGATTGACCCCGGCCAGCGACGACCTCACCGAGCGGCGGCTGGTGGAGGCCGCCCAAGACGGCGACCAAGGGGCGTTTAGCGAGTTGGTGCGGCGCTATGACCGTAGCGTGCTGCGGATCGCCCTGCGGCTGCTGCCATCGAGCGAGGACGCCCAGGACGCCTATCAGGACGCCTTCATCAAGGCCTATCGCAGGCTGGACACGTTCCGCTTCCAGTGCCGCTTCCATACTTGGCTCTATCGCATTGCAACCAACGTGTGCTTGGACCACTTGCGGCGGCGCAAGGCGCGTCCCGAATTCGGCGTTTTCGAGGCCGACCACGAGACGGGCCGTTCCCCGCTGCAGCTCGCGGCTGATCCGCGCCCTTCCAGCTCCCCGGAGCAGATGCTGGGGAGTGACGAGATTTCCCGTCGCATCAAGCTCGCGCTGGACACGCTCTCGGATCGAGAGCGCCTGGTATTCACGCTGCGCCATCACGAGGGCATGCGACTGCGCCAGATAGGCGAGACCTGCTCGATGAGCGAGGAGTCTGCCAAGCAGTGCTTGTTCCGCGCCACCAAGAAACTGCGCAAGGAGTTGCAGGATGTCCGCGGCTGACGATCGCGCCGGCCTCGAGAGCGAGCTGTTGCGGCAGCGCATCCGCTTGTACCTCTACGGCGAGCTGGGCTTGGCCGAGCGCAAGGAGGTCGAGCGATTCCGCGACGAGATGCCCGAGTTCCGGGCCTTGTTCGAGGAGGAACAGGCGTTCTTGCTCTCGCTCAGCGACTCCGACGTCGACGCCGAGGTGGAATCTCTATTGGACGATTGCCGCCACGATCTAGCGCTGGCAGTTGCCGCCGAAGGAAGCTTGGGCCGGACCTCTTCGCGCTTGCGCAGCCTGGGTCGGCGCTTGCGCAGCCTGGGCTCGGCGCTCGCTGCCCGCCCGTTGGTTTGGCAGCCTGCCGCGGCGGCTGCCCTGGTGTTTGTTGGGTTCGTGGCCGGCCGCGATGTCCGGTCGGTCAGATTTCTCGCTCCGGAGCCTGTGGACGGAGCCAGCCTGATCGAGTCATTCTCCCTGGATGCCAACCGCACCCTGACAGGGATCGAGACCGTCCAGCTCGACCCTGTCGGGGGCCAAGTCCGGATAGTCCTGGAAGAGCGCAGGGTCGTCAGCGGCGAGTCGTCGGATCCGCTGATCCGCGGGATGCTCATGGACACGGTGCGGGAATCGCACGCGGGGGCGCGCCTGTCGTCGCTCGAAGCCCTGCAGGGGCACGCATCCGACCGCGAAGTCCGCCGCATCTTGCTGCGCTCCATGCTGGAGGACCAGAACCCCGGCATCAGACTCCAGGCGCTAGAAGCGGTCAGAGCGCAGAGTGACGAGCCGGACGTGCGGGCCGCCCTTGTCGAGACGTTGCGCTCGGACCCGCTCGATGGCATGCGGATCCATGCGATCCAGCTGCTCGGCCAGCGTCCAGGCCGGGAATTGGTGGGCGCGCTGCAGGAACTGGTGGAGCGCGAACAAAACCCATTCGTGCTGCACGAGAGCGAGCGCATCTTGGACGTGCTCGACGCATCAATGGAGCGTTTCTGAAGCCATGCCGATTCGGAGGTGCAGGTCTGCCTTCAGCGCGGTTGGCGCGGGCCTGGCCCTGGTCGCCGCCCTTGCGGCGCAGCCGCAGCGGGACGGGCGGTATTGGACGCAGGAGTGGACCGGCGAGGAGCCCGCGGCAGAGCGGATTGAAGTTCGCGCCAGCGGCCCCGTGGTGGTGCGCGGCACGGATCGCGACGACGTGCGCTATACCCTGACCAGCCGCGGCAGGGCCGAGCGCAGCGGCACGTGGGTGCCGGTTGTGTTTCAGGAGTCCGGGGTAGTTTCCGAGCGCCTGGGAGACCGCACCCTGGCTATCAATCTCCGGGATCCGGTCTGCGGCAATTGCAGGGTTGGCTTCCGGCTCGATGTCGAAGTCCCCAGGACGACTGCCGAGATCGACTTGGTGACGCGAGCGGGCGGCATTGTTGTCCAGGGCATCGCCGGCTCGGTCACCGCCCACACCGTTGGCGGCCCGATCGCGGTCGACGAGGTGCAGGGTGGCGTGACCGCGACCACCGAGGGCGGAAGCGTGCGGTTGGGCAGCATCGGAGGCCCGGTGAACTGCGAGACCGCCGGGGGCAGCATCGTGCTGGCCCGCGCCGGAGGGCGAGCGCGCCTCGTCACTCGTGGCGGCATGATCGAAGCGGTCTCGGTGGCAGGCGATCTCCGTGCGGAGACGGGCGCCGGCAGCATCGAGATCGGGCGCGTGGATGGGACCGTGCAGGCCAGGACGGGCGGCGGAGTGATCCGTGCGGCTGACGTGCGAAAGGGGATGCAGGCCGAGGCCGGAGCCGGCGACATCCGCATCGGCAAGGTGCGCGGGACGCTCGTATTGACCAGCGGAGCGGGAGACATTGTGGCCGCGCTGCACGAGGGCGCGAGTTTGAGCCACTCCGAGATCACCACGTCCGTGGGCACGATCGTGCTGTCGCTGCCGGAATCGCTGGCACTGACGCTGGAGGCGAGCATTGAGCTGGCCCGGGGCCGGCACGGGATCGTCAGCGAGTTCCCCTCGATTCAAGTCCAGCGCTCGTCGCGCCTGTTCGGACCCGTCAGCGAGCAGGCCGCCGGCGAGATCAACGGCGGGGGATCGGTGGTGAGGATCCGCAACGGCTTGGGACGGATCGAAATCAGGAAGAATCGCTAGAGGCCATCTTGTGACAGGAGGAATGATCGTGCATACGCAAATTCGGAAGACCCTGATCGTTTGCGCCGCCCTCGCGTGCGCAGCGCCTGCCGGAGCGGCGCCCGGCGTTCACGGCCACTTCGCCTTCGCTCCGGCCAGCTACGTCGGCGTTGGAGTGATGGATATCAACGACGAAACGGCGCGCGAGATCGGCCTGGTCGAGGCACACGGGATCGAGGTCAGCAGTGTCGCTGCTGACAGTCCCGCCGAGCGCGCCGGCCTGCGCGAGGGCGACTTCGTCGTGGCCTACCGCGGCGAGCGCGTGCACGGCTACCAGCACTTCGCCCGGCTGGTCCGCGAGACCCCGGTCGGCCGCACCGTCGAACTCGGTGTCGTGCGGGACGGTGAACGCACGACGCTGGTAGTGGAGATCGGAGAGCGGGAGGGGCTTGGCGTGGCGAACGAGACGATCGCGGCGGTCAAGCAACATTTGGAGTCGGTCAAGGACAAGCTCGGCTCTGCCCGTCTGCGTCTCGAGGAAGACGGATCTCCGTGGCGGTCGGAGTTCACGTGGGACTTCGATGTCCCGCAGGTACACATGATCGCCAAGAACCGGCGCCTGGGCACGGAACTGGAGAGCTTGGACGGCCAGCTTGCGGAGTTCTTCGGGGTTGAGCGAGGCGTGCTCGTGCGCCACGTGCAGTCCGGTTCCACCGCAGAGATGGCCGACCTGCGGGCCGGTGACGTGATCGTCTCGGTTGATGGGGAGCCGGTCAATCGCCCGGCGGAAGTAGGCAAGCTGGCAGCGGCTTCCGAGGACCGCTTGGTAGACGTGGAGATTATCCGCGACCGGAATCGAAAAACGCTTCGCTTCGATGTCGCTTCAGAAGTCGCGCCGCATCCCGCTAATGCGGTCTCGGACCCGAATTAGCCCTGTCCGGCGTGCGCGTCGCGCCAGAGTTCGCGCAGTGCTTGGACTCCGCGAAGCTGCAGCTCGACTTGAGCTTGGGTGCGCTGTAGCAGGAACCGCTGGAGCGCGAAGCCCGACGGCTCTTGCCACACGGAGGCATCCAACTTGTCCAGCCGCTGCTTGAGCATGGCCGCGGCCAGCGCGCGCGCTTCGTGCGGGAGCGCCCAGGAGTTGGAATCCTTGAATTCGGCGCGAAACAGCCCTTCCCGGTCAGCCCCGAAATAGGCGGGTTCATCTTCGGCGAAGGCTCGGTTCGATTCAATGCACTGGCCCAGGGGCGGGAGCCAGCCGCCCAGGCGCGCCGACCAGAGCAGGTAGTACACCAGAGCTCGGTGTGCCCAGGGCTGGACCCTTTCGCTGGAGTCCCCCTCCTCAATGCCCCGGCGGAATTCCTCGACTACCAGCCGCAGCAAGCGGAAGTGCGCGTCATTGGGCTCTTGCTCCGGCAGTAGCAGGTCGGTGGTCTCGGCGATCACGTCCAACACGATGCTCGTCGGGTAGGTCGCTTTCCACAGGTTCGACGGGCCGGCCAGCTCGGCGCGCTGGACGGTGACCAGATCTCGGTTTTCCTTCTGCAGGTAGTAGACATGGGAGAGCGCCAAGCGCTCCAATCCTACGCCGAACTTGTTGTTCTTGGGGCGGCGCACTCCGCTCGCCACGCCGCGGAGCTTGCCTCGCTCGCGGGTGAAGAAGCTGACGATGAGGTCGGCATCGCGGTACGGGTAATTGCGCAGTATCAATGCCTCGCTCTCTCTGGATGGCATGAACTACGAGATCTGCTGCCGAGACACGGCCGTCCGCGCCGGTGCCGCCCGGCATCGCCTGGCCGGGTGCGCTGCTAGAATACCTGCGTCATGATAACGCACCCCTCTCGCAGAGACGTGCTGCAGGCCTTGGCCGTGGCGGGCGCTTCCGCGGCCGGCGCGCAACAGGCGCGCAAGCCCAACGTGCTGTTCGTATTCAGCGACCAGCACAGGGCTTGCACGATGCCGGGCGAGCCTTACAACGATGCCGAGACCCCCGCCTTGGCCCGCCTCGCATCGCAGGGCACGACGTTTACCCATTGCGTTTCGAACTATCCCGTTTGCTCGCCCTACAGGGGCATTCTCATGACCGGACGCTGGCCGTACCAGACCGGCGTCATCGACAACGCGTATCCGCTGCGGAGGTCCGAATACAGCCTCGGAGAGGCCTTCCGCGATGCCGGCTACCACACCGGCTACGTCGGGAAGTGGCACTTGGACGCGCGCGGGGCGGAAGGGCACGCGCTCAAGCCGGAGGGCGAGGCGCGCCACGGGTTTGCGGAGTGGCGGGCATGGTACAACACCAACCCGCACTTCGACCGCTCCCACACGTATGACCAGGCCACTGGCCGGCAGCAGGTGCCCGCCGGGTACAACGCGACTCTGATGACGGACGACGCCATCGGCTTCATCGAGCGCAACAAGGACCGCCCGTGGATGCTGGTGCTGTCTCTGAATCCCCCGCATCCGCCCTTCGACGACGCTCCGCCCGAGCTGATGCGCAAGTACCGCGGCGGCGGTCTCGACTTGCGCCCGAACACGGTAGAGACCGTGACGCGCGGTGTCGGAGGACGCGGGCGCGACGTGCAAAAGGACGCCGCGGGCTATTACGCCCACGTCGAAGGCGTGGACATCGAAATCGGACGGCTGATGGAATGTTTGGACCGCACCGGCCTGAGCGACAATTCGATCGTGGTCTACACCTCGGACCACGGCGAGATGCTCGGCGCTCACAACCGCACGGGCAAGCGGCTGCCGCACGAGGAGTCATGCCGCGTGCCGTTCCTGGTGCGCGGCCCGGGGGTGCTGGAGGGCCATCGTAGCAGCGCGCTGCTTGGAGCGATCGACCTATATCCGACGCTTTGCGGCATGGCAGGGATTGCGGCACCCG
>JAJDZN010000145.1 GCA_022824585.1 Bryobacterales bacterium
ATGTACGGACTGTCCTCCCGCGGTCGCATCTCGAAGAAGTCGGCGACCCGCTCGCGCAGCACCGACGGCGCGAACGGGCGGAACGACTCGCGGAACTTGATCCTGCGGTTCATCACCGACTGCATGTCGCGGCTGCGGGCGTCGCCCAGAATGCTGCGCGAGCCGAGCGCGCGCGGGCCGAACTCCATGCGCCCCTGAAACCACCCCACCACCTGCTCGCGCGCCAGCAGGTCGGCCACCGCATCGCACAGGGAGGGATCGTCCGGGTACTCCTCGTAGACCGCGCCGGCCTCATCTAGGAAGGCCCGGATGTCGTCGTCCGTCGCCCGCGGTCCGAGCAGCGAGCCGTGCTGGGCGTCCGGCGTGCGCGCCGCCCGCGGGTGGTCGAGAAGCTGATACCAGATGAACAGCGCCACACCCAGGGCGCCGCCCGCGTCTCCTGCCGCCGGCTGGATCCAGACGTTGTCGAACGGCCCCTCGCGCAGCACGCGTCCGTTGCCGACGCAGTTCAGCGCGACGCCCCCGGCTAGGCACAGGTTGGGCATCCCCGTCTCGGCGTGCACGTGGCGTGCCGCCCGCAGCACCGCCTCCTCGGTCACCGCCTGAATCGACGCGGCGATGTCCATCTCCCGCTCGGTGATAAGCGCCTCCGGCTGCCGTGGTGGCCCGCCGAAGAGCGTGTCGAACCTGCGCGACGTCATGCGCAGGCCCTGGCAGTACTCGAAGTACGACATGTCGAGGCGGAACGAACCGTCCGGCTTCAGGTCGATCAGGTGGTCGCGGATGCGGTCGACGTACTTCGGCTCGCCGTAGGGCGCCAGCCCCATTAGCTTGTACTCGCCGGAGTTGACCTTGAAACCGACGAAATGGGTAAAGGCGGAATACAGCAGCCCGAGCGAATGCGGAAAGCGGATCTCGTGGGCCAGCTCGATGCGGTTGCCGCGGCCTGTGCCATAGGTGGTCGTCGCCCACTCGCCGACCCCGTCCAGCGTCAGAATGGCTGCCTCGTCGAACGGCGACGGAAAGAACGCGCTCGCGGCGTGCGACTCGTGGTGCTCCGTGAAAACGATCTGGCGCCGGTAGCCTGGCAGCCCGCGCGCGATCTCGCGGGGCAGGTGCGCCTTCTGCTTCGTCCAGAGCGGCACGAACCGCAGGAACGACCGGAACCCGCGCGGGGCGTAGGAGAGGTACGTCTCCAGCAGGCGCTCCAGCTTCAGGAACGGCTTGTCGTAGAAGCCGACATAGTCGAGCGCCTCCGGGGCAATCCCCGCCTCGTCGAGACAGTAGCGAATCGCGTGGACGGGGAACGCGTGGTCGTGCTTCCGGCGCGTGAACCGCTCTTCCTGGGCCGCGGCCACGATGTCTCCGTCGACCACCAGCGCCGCCGCCGAGTCGTGGTAGAAGGCCGAGATGCCCAAGATCGTGGCCATGCCGTATCGCTCAGCCGGCGGCGCGGCGACCGGGACGGCATCGCGCCCGATACGACACGCGGATACGGCGCCGGAGGGAACCGACCGCTCGTCCCGCGCGCCAGACGACGGCCCTGCTCGGCCACTTCAGCAACTGCCATGCCCGCCTGGGACCGCGAACGAGTCTCAACTCGGCGGCGAGCCGCGCCGCGAGCCGGACGGGGCGCGACCCTTCCGCCGCGCGGCCCCCCAGCCGGGAACACCGAAAACGCCCGAACGCGATTCGCAGGCTCGCTCCGGCGACCGTCACGGCGCTGCCGAGCACCGCCCGCAGGCGGCGCACGAGACCGCGGCGAAACGCGACGCCGGCGGGCAGCGTCACGTGGAAGGCCGCCGCAGGGAACTCGACCAGGGAGGATGTTTCGGACAAGATCCGCACGCGCGGGTCGGGACCCCACTCGTTCTCCAAGCGCTCGCGGCGCGGGTCGTGCGCGGCGACCTGAATCCACACGACCAAGTCGTGCACGTCGTCGGCGAGCGCGCGTTCGGCAGCCGCGGTCAGATGCGCCGCCGGCGCCTGCACGGCCTCTATCGTGACCACGTACATCGTCACCTTTGTATCCAATTATTGTTTCGCATTGCGGCTATCGCTATCTCCTTCGGCACCCAACTGCGCGGGCCCCGCTATTGGATCTCGGGCATTTCCGCCATCTTGCCCTTGTCCAGATAACGGCTCTCCTTGGCGTACTGGCGGGCTCGCGGATCGTGGGTCACCATGATGATCGTCTTGGCATGATTGGCGTTCAGCGTCTCCAAGATAGTCAGCACGTCCGTGGCGGACTGCGCATCCAGCTCGCCGGTGGGCTCGTCGGCCAGGATGATGGAAGGATCGGTCACGATTGCCCTGGCGATCGCGACTCGTTGCTCCTGACCTCCGGACAGTTGCTGCGGGCGATGGCCCATCCGATCCCCGAGGCCGACGATCTCCAGCGCACTGCGGGCTCGCTCGCGGCGCTCCTTCTTCGACAGGTGGGTGAGCAGCAGCGGAAGTTCAACGTTTTCTGCCGCAGTCATCACCGGCACCAAGTTGAAACTCTGGAAGATATAGCCGATGTTCTGGCTTCGCCAGCGCGCCAGACTGCGATCGTCCATCTCGCCGATGGCAGAGCCGAGCACTTCGACTGTGCCGTCCGTAGGGCGATCGATTCCGGCGACTAGGTGTAGCAGGGTAGACTTGCCCGAGCCTGACGGTCCCATCAGGCAGAAGAACTGGCCGGACGGGATGTCTAGCGTGATGTGGTCCAGTGCGCGCACGGAGTAATCGGCGCGCTGATACTCCTTGAGGACGCCCTTCAGGGAAACGGCGATGCTGGCGCTCATGCTTCTTTCATCCTCTGGACGTCATCGCCGTCCTCAAGCTCGTCCGGCGGCGAGAGGATCACGTCCTCCCCTCCGCTGAGACCTTGTTCAATCTCGACGCCCGCCGCCGTTGTGCGCATTACGCGTACCGGCCTGCGCACAGCCTTGCCTTCCACATAGAGGAACACGCTGTTGCCGTCCACCAGAGCCTCGGCCGGGATGCTCACCCGGGCGCTCGAGACGCCCTGGCCGCCTTCACGCTCTCCCTCGGCGGGTGTCAGGAACGCTACGTTCGCATTCATCTCCGGGCGGATCAGCCTGTCGGGCTCCAGCACTTGGACCTTGACTTGGACGGTGGCCTTCTGGCGATCCGCCTCCGGGGAGATCTCGACAACCGCGCCCGCATAGTCCCGGTCCTTGTAGGCGTCAGTGGCGACGATGGCCCGCTGGTTCATGAAGACTCTCGCGAAGTCGTTCTGGCTGATGTCCAGCTCGATCTGGATGTCGTTCAGGTCGGCCATGGCCACCACGTAACCCTTCGCTCCGCGCTCGCCCACGAAACCGGTGGTGACCAGTTCACCGACCTCGACGTTGCGCTCCAGCACCGTGCCCGTGACAGGAGCCCGAATCACTGTGGCATCGACCAAGGTGCGGTTGTAGGCGACGCTCCCCTCGGCCCGCTTCACCTCGGCCTTGGCCGAGTCGATGTCCTCCTGGCGTGGTCCGAGCCTGAGCAATTCCAAGGTCTTCGTCAGCGACTCGACACGGCTGACTAGCCCGTCGCGGCGGAATTGCGCTTGGTCGAACTCGGCGCTCGCGATCAGCTCCTGCTTGTGGAGTTCTGTCGCACGCTTGAACTCGATCTCGGCCTCTTGGAGCTGTGCTTTGGCTTCCAGCAAGTCCGCTTTCGCCCGATCGATCTCTTCAGGGCGAGATCCGGCTTCCAATTCCTGCAGGCGGGCCTTGGCCGCCTGCAGCGTGCCGACCGATTCCGTCAGGCGAGCCTGATATTCATCGTCCTCGAGTCGGACGATCGCCTCCCCGGCGTTGACATGGTCACCCTTTTCGACGCCCATCCAGCGGACGCGGCCGACAACCTTGGACGCGACCTCGATCCTGTAATGGGGGATCACGTAACCAGCTGCCTGCAAGACGATCGCTTCGCCCGAAGCACCGCTCCGCGGCGCGAGCACGCGGAACGTCTCGATTTCCGGGGCTGCGAACAGCGCGACGGCAATGCGCCAGGCGGCGAGCGCGCCCAAGAGGAGTGCGCCGCCTACGATCCATGCGGTAGCAGCCCTAGACCGCCGCCTCCCGCCTTGGCTCGAGCGGTCGATCTTGAGGCCTTCGAGGGCCTGGTCGAATGAGCGCTGCTCAGGCATGGAGCACGGCTAGCGGTCGCCCAGCGACTGCAGGACCTCCCGTCTGGCGGCGAGCCATGCCGGCAGCAGGCCGCCAATGATGCCCATCGTCGCCGCAAAGATGAGGCCGCCGACGAGGTAGTCCAAGGTCAGCCGGAACTGAAACGTCGTCTCGGCAAAGGTCATGAAATTGCCGATGCGGCCCTCGAACCCGTTCAAGGGCAGGACCAGCACGCAGCCCAGCAGGCCGCCCAACAGCGAGAGCAGTACTGATTCCAGCATGAAGCTAGTCAGGATGCTAGTCCGAGAAAATCCCAACAGGCGCAGGATTCCGATCTCAGGCGCTCGATTCGCCACTGCCGCAAACATGGTGTTCATCGCGGCGAAGCAGCTTCCGATGGCCATGATCACCGCCACGAACATACCGAGATAGCGGACCGGATCGGCAGATACCATCTGCTTTGCGTAGTACTCGCTCTCGCGTTCGGCCTCGAGTCCTAGGCGCTGGTCGTCCCCGACCAGGTTCTGCAGGGCTGCAGCAGCGACGCTGTCCGTGGCGCGGATCAGCACGCTACTCAGCGAGCCACCCCTGCCCAGATCCGTGCCAGCCAAGTTAGCGTCGACCCATATCTCGCTGTTGAATGCTGACTGGCCCGCTGAAAAGACCCCTACCACCTCCCAATCGCCGCGACCGTAGAGAATCTCTTCGCCAATGTCGGTGCCGGCCCGCTTGCCGTGCACGCCTCGCCCGACGACCATCTCGCGCCTGCCTGGCGTGAACCAGCGCCCATCGATCAATTCGACATCGTGCCTGAGCTTGATGCCCATGGAGGAGAGGCCCCGCACGCTGACGTTGGCCTGAGAGGTCGGATCGTCGCGCAGCGGCAGTTGCACGACCGATATGACCTCGTGGGATGCCATTGGCTCCCCGTCTAGCTCGGCGATCCCGGGGCTGAACTTGATGACGTCAAAGTCCTCTTTCGAGACGACGCTCACCAGTTCCGCGGTCGAGCCCTGCCTCATTACGATCAGGTGCAGCGGATCGCCGCCGGCTACCAACGAGGTGCGCAGGCCCTCGACCAGAGTTCCGACACCGAGCATGACCGCAACCGTCAAGGCGACGCCAAGCGCGGTCATGATGGTCGTTGTTTTGCGGACCAACAGGTTCCTGAGGTTGTAGGTTATCGGGATCAGCATGGCCAACGCACCGGCTATCCGGTATGACGCAGGGCGTCCACGATGTTCGCCCGCGCCGCTATCGTGGCGGGTATCACGGAACTGCCGACGCTGAGAAGAATCGCCGTCCCGAAACACGCTAGGACGCCCCACGCCGGAAGTCTGAATCCGGTGATGAACTGAACGGCCACTTCGGACAGCGCCTGGTTCACGGACACCGTAAGCAAGATCCCGAACAGGCCCCCTGCAAGCGATATCAGCATCGCCTCACCCAGTACGATGCCAAGCACGGAGCCGGGCTGGAAGCCGAGGGTCTTGAGAACGCCGATCTCCCGCGTTCGCTCTCTGACGGACATCGCCACCGTGTTGCCGGTGACCATCAGCATGCTGAACATGATGGCGCAAGCGATGGACAGCAGGAACAGCTTGATGTTGCCCAGCTGATTGATGAAGCTGAGTTGGAACGCAGCCTCAGTCTCGGTCTTCGTCGGAACGGGTGAATTGCGAAACATGTCGTCGACGGCCGCAGCCACTCGCGAGGCGTCCGAGGCTGAGCGCAGCTTGATGGCAAAGACCCCGACCTCGGATCCGCGCTCAGGCCCAACGGCCTCTTCCAAATACTTGAAGTGGAAAAAGGCCTGCATGTCATCCGGGCCCTCGAAGATGGCCCGGACAGTCAGTTCCGGATCGAATGGGTAGATGTCTCCCTTGATCGTGATTCGCTGCCCGATCTGGAAGCCAAGCTTGTCCGCGACGGTCTTCCCAACGGCGAGCCCCTGGCGGTCGCGCTTGAACGCCTCGATCTGCTCGGGCGGAGCCTTGAACTCGGGGTACATCTCAAAGACCGCTTCTTGATCGACTGCAAAGCGCGCGAACATGTGCTCCGGCCGCTGGTCGATGTACGTACCGCCGAACCAGTTCATCGGGCAGATCCTGACGACACCGTCGGTTTCGGCAATACGCGCCCCGTAGTAATACGGCAACGCCTGAGTCAGCGAGACCCGGTGGCGGGTGATCAGCCGGAGAGCGGACTCTTCCCGGACTTCGTTGTCGAAGAAGACGGCGTAGACAGAGATCAGCGACCCGATCAAGAAAACTGAGATGGCCGTGCTCAGCACAGTCAGCACCGTCCGACGGCGATTCCGGCGCAAGTTTTTTAGGACGAGGTATAGCTGCTTGCCCATGGCGAGTCGATATGGGCCGGGCAGCCGGCTAGGCGAATCGGGCGGATGAACGCTCTAATCGATTGACCGCCGCCAAGCTGCGGACGGGGCGCGGGATATCTGCACTCATTGTGGCACGTACGATAGCGACTTACAATTCCCCGGAGCCCCCGACCGCGATGCAATCCCGGGCGAGCGTCTCCTGCCTCCGGCATGTGACCAAGCCGTTGCCAGCGTAGGGCTGCAGATTGCGGCACGGACCGCATCCATCTTCAGGAATCTCAAGTTCAGCCGGACCCCTTCTCGGCGCTGACTTGGAGGCGCTCTCCCACACACAGGCGGCTTAGACCACCCACCATGGGCGCGAGCGGCGTACAGGCCGTTGCTAGCTCGAGGCTGGCGACGCTCACCCACCAATCTAGCGATTGCACACAGTTGACACAGGGGGTCCGGTTCCTGTAAGAAGGAAGAGTGCGGGTTGGGCTCCGCATGCTGAAGCCGGGGACGGTGCAGTGGCTGCAACAGGCGTTGCGGCAGGGCGGGTTCTCGCGCGC
>JAJDZN010000029.1 GCA_022824585.1 Bryobacterales bacterium
CTGGCCCAGCCGAATTCGCTCAACTATAAGAATCTCTTATTTTGATTGCGATATCTATTGGAACCCATAATCAGTCTGGGCATGACCCCCACGTTCTGAGCTCGCTTGTGGCACGCCGGTTGGAATTTTGCAAAAGCATCCGATGAATGATTTAAGCGCCGCCCTTGTTGTGGGCCTGCGTGCAAGCCGCGCGAGCCGCGGCCGGCAGCCAAGGTCCGTGCCATGATGGAACCATGACGGATTCAGTCGGCAGCGGCCCCAAGCAGCTCAACATGCCAGGCGTCGCCGTGGGATTTGGCATCTCGCTGCTGGCCCTGGGTGTCGGCGTCTACATAGCGAGCGGCCGCACGAGCCTGACCGCCTTGATTCCGGCCGCCTTCGGCTTCGCGCTAGTCGCGCTCGGCCTCGTCGCCAAGCGGCCGTCGGCCACCAAGCATGCGATGCACGCCGCGGCCGCGATCTCCGTGCTCGGCTTCCTTGGCTCCGTGGACGGCATTGTCGGCCTCGCCCAGATGATCGCGGGAGCGACGGTGGAGCGCCCGCTGGCCGTGGCCGCGAAGGGCGTGATGGCCGTGGATCTAGCGGCTTTCCTCTGGCTGTGCGTCAGGTCGTTCCGCCTGGCGCGCTTGGCGCGCGGCGAGTCTTAGCGGACATACCCGCACGCCTCCTTGCCGAAACCTGAGCCGATTCCGGACGGCGCTCCCGGTCGCTCGGCATAACGCCGTCAGGGGCCGGTCGAAGCACGGCTGTGAAGGCTCCCGCCAGCGCGGCCAGGGACCATCCGTTGCGGCACCGACTCGCGGCGGCCGGCCGCGCGCGGGTCAGATGTCCAGGTTCTTCACGTCGAGGGCGTGATCACCGATGAACCTGCGCCTGTCCTCGACGCTCTCGCCCATGAGCGTGGTGAAGATCTTGTCGCTCTCGACGGCGTCGTCGATGCGCACCTGCAACAAGCTCCGCGCCTCGGCCGTCATCGTCGTCTCCCACAGCTGGTCCGCGTTCATTTCGCCCAGGCCCTTGTAACGCTGCACCGAGGCATCCTTCATCGCGGACTCCTTCAAGTGCGCGAGCACCTCGAGAGGCTCTTGGAGCGTGCTGCTCGACCTCTTGCCCACCACCACGAAAGGCGGCCTGTTGTGCTTGGCCAGCTCGCCGGCGAGCCTGCGCAACCGCCTGTACTCGGGCTGCGCGGCCAAGTCCAGATTGATCGTTCCTTCCGCCTCGGTCCCCTCGCGGAACGGAATGCAGAAGGCGGAATGCTCCTCGTCCTCGGCCAGCTCCGCGCTAATGTCGGCCGATCGCAGCGCCGCGATCGCGGCCTCCATCGAGAGCTGGCTCTGGAAGTCGTCCTTTGTGTCAAGGGCCAGGCTGGCGTCCGCCAGCACGTCGACCACGCGCTCGCTGCGGACGCGCCTCAGCAGCTTGTGGTGCATGCGAGAGAAGTTCTCCAGCGCCGAGACGTACTCCCGGAGACCCTCCTTCTCCAAGATCTGGCCCGGAGCTCCGTTGCTGCCGAGCTCTAGCGTGACTCCGTCGGTCGCCAGCTCGATGACTTGGCTCGCCAGCTCTGAATCGTCCTTGATGTAGGTCTCCCTGCTGCCCCGCTTGATGCGGTACAGGGGGGGCTGGGCGATGTAGACGCGCCCGTTGTTGATGAGCGCCGGCATCTGGCGGTAGAAGAACGTCAGCAGCAGCGTCCGGATGTGCGATCCGTCCACGTCGGCATCGGTCATCAGGATGATCTTGTGGTAGCGCAGCTTCGAGTCGTCGAACTCCTCTCCTATGCCAGTTCCCAGCGCCGTGATCATCGCCCGGATCTCCTCGTGCGAGAGCATCTTGTCCGCGCGCGCCTTTTCGACATTCAGGATCTTGCCCTTCAGGGGCAGGATGGCCTGATAGCGCCGGTCGCGGCCCTGCTTGGCCGTGCCGCCCGCCGATTCTCCCTCCACGATGAACAGCTCCGCGCGGCTCGGGTCGCGCTCCTGGCAGTCCGCGAGCTTGCCGGGCAGCCCGGCTCCGTCCAAAGCCCCCTTGCGCCGCGTCAGGTCGCGAGCCTTGCGCGCCGCCTCGCGCGCCCTGGACGCTTCGATCGCCTTGCTGACGATGCTCTTGGCCACGACCGGGTTGCGCTCGAAGTACTCGCCGAGCTGGTCGTTCACCGCGGCAACGATCTGGCCTTGGATATCGCTGTTGAGCTTGCCCTTAGTCTGCCCTTCGAACTGCGGCTGCGGCAGCTTGACGCTGACGACGGCCGTGAGGCCCTCCCTGACGTCCTCGCCCGAGAGCCCGGTCTTGAGGCTCTTGAACAGGTTGGCGCTCTTGCCGTAGGCGTTGATCGTGCGCGTGAGGGCCGAGCGGAACCCCGACAAGTGCGTGCCCCCGTCAATCGTGTTGATCGTGTTGGCGAACGAGAACAGGTTCTCCTGGTAGCTGTCGTTGTATTGCAGGGCGATGTCGCTGGCTACGATCCCGCCCGAGAACTCGCGCTCGTCATGGAACGCGATCGGTTCCGGATGAAGCGTCGCCTTGCCGCGGTTGAGGTACGACACGAACTCCGCGATGCCGCCCTCGAAGTGGAACACGTACGGCTCGCGCTCGTCGCGCTCGTCGTCCAGCACGATCTTCAGCCCCGCGTTGAGAAACGCCATCTCGCGGAGCCGCTTCGACAGGATCTCGTGCTTGAAGTCGGTGGTGGTGAAGATCTCCGGGTCGGGATGGAAGGTGATCCTCGTACCGGTCTTTCGCGAGCGCCCGCTCTTCTGCAGCGGCGTCTTGGGGATCCCGCGCGAGTATTCCTGCTCCCACGCGTGGCCGTCGCGCCAGATCTCCATCTTCAGCGAGTCCGACAGCGCGTTGACGCAGCTCACGCCGACACCGTGCAGGCCTCCGGACACCTTGTAGCTATTCGCGTCGAACTTGCCGCCGGCATGCAGCTTCGTCATCACGACCTCGGCAGCGGAAACGCCCTCGCCTGCATGCATGTCGACCGGGATGCCGCGACCGTTGTCGGTTATCGTGACCGAGTCGTCAATGTGGATCTTGACCTCGACGGTGTCGCAATGCCCGGCCAGGGCCTCGTCAACCGCGTTGTCGACGACCTCGTACACCAGGTGGTGCAGGCCCAGTTCCCCCGTGGAGCCGATGTACATCGCGGGACGCTTGCGGACGCCCTCGAGCCCTTCCAAGACTCGGATGTTCTCGGCTGTGTAGTCTTCGGGTTGGGTGCTTGCTGTTGTCGCCATGGCTGCCAGCTGAGTGGCCTCCTTCATTGCCTCAGACCCTGATCGGCATCAGCACGTAACGGTAGTCGGTGCCCGGCTCCGTGCCAGGGATCTCCATCAAGGCGGCGCTCCTCGGATCGCCGATGTGCAGGCGGAATGCGCCGCCGCTGCAGACCTGCATGAATTCGAGAATGTAGCGGGCATTGAAGCCGACTCGAATCGGATCGCCGGCGTAGTCGACCGGGATCGACTCCTCGCTGTGGAGCATGTCGGCGTCGTCGCCGAACACTTGGGCCTGCATCTTCATCTCGCCCTTCTCGATGTCGAAGCGGACGGCGCTCGAGCGCCGTTCCGAAAACAGCGAGACACGGCGCAACACCGGCGCGAAGGTCTCCTTGTCCAAGTCCAAGGTGGCGTTGAACTCCTTGGGCATGACCCGGTTGTACTCGGGGAAGCGGCCTCCCAGCCTTTGGCTGACCAACAGCCGGCGCGGTGTCTGGAAGTAGATCTGCCTCTCGTCCAGCGCGAACTCGACTCGCGCCGGTTCCTCGTCTGAGCCCTCGCACTGCTCGAGGATCCGCTTCAACTCCGTCATCGCCTTGCGGCCGATCAGGCACTGGACGTCCTCTTGCACTGTCCCCACGCTCACCTCGCGCAGGTATAGGGAAAGGCGGTGGCCGTCGGTGGAAACCATCCCGATCTTGTCGCGATGGACGATCAGCTGAGCACCCTCGATGGTGTAGTGAGACTGTTCGTCTGCCACCGAGAAAATCGTGTGGTTCAATGCCTCGAGGAGCAAGTCCGCCGGTAGCTCGATGGACGCTTCCGGCATCGATACCGCCGGGGCCGGCTCTCCGGCATCCGAGCGGGATTCCAGCCCCACGTCGTACGACTCGCTAGCCAACCCCGGAATCCGCGTCTCGGACCTGACAAGCGTCACCTTCGCCATGTCCGCCTCGGTCGCAGCGATCCTCATCTCCGCATCGGCCGGAAACAGCTGGAGGTAGGCCAGCAGACGACGCATCGGCACGGCGATCGCACCGCCAGAGACCACTTCGACGGGGCAAGCGGTCCGCAGCACGAGGGAGTGGCCCTGGGAGGTGAATTGCAACGAGTCTCCGACCACTTCCAGATGGATCAGGTCGCTGCGGGTCTGTTCCCTCTCGATGATCGCTTCCGCCAGTTGCAGCTCCGCCACCAGCGCTTGGACTCTAGCGGTCAACTCCATGTCGGAACCTCCCTTCCGCCGGGCGCGGAAGCCGCGCAGACCCACGGCGCGTTGTGAGCGATATTCGCGGCAGTGCGGGGCGATCGCGATCGCGGCGCGCAACCGTCCGACGGCAAGCGGCTGGAGCTAGCGTCCGGCCTACCTGCACGCAGCAGCGCGAAGTGCCCCGGCTCGCCTTGGCGAGCTGTCAGACAGACCCAGGCGGCACTGTTCAAGTCATTATCTTAGCAGAGATCAGCGCCGAGGAGCGGCACTGCACGACAGCGGCAGCCGGATCGATGGCGGCCGCTCACTGCCGGATCGGCATGATCACGTACCGGTGCTGCTTGCCCTCTCCTAGCCCGGGAACGCTGAGTTCGGCGACGCTTTCCGGATCCTTCAAGCCCAGAGTCACTTTTTCGCTCTCGCAGATGCCGAGGAAATCGAGAACGCTGCGCGCGCTGAAGCCGACCTGGAAGCGCTCGCCGTCATACTCGGTCGGCACCGACGCCTCGCTCTCGCCCGACAGGGCCGTCTTGGCCGTCACACGCAGCTCGCCGTCTTCCAGGACGAACTGCACGGCGTGGCTCTCCTGCGGGGCGAACTGGTCCACGCGCCGCAGGGTCGCCGCGAGATCCTTGGTTGCGAACTCGCGAGAGATGGCGATCTCGCCCTCGTTAGGCAGCACGCGCGCGTACTCGGGGAAGGCCGCCGTCATCTTCTGGCATGTAAGCAGGCGCCGGCCGGACCGGAAAAAGATGTGGTTTCCATCTTGGGCGAAGTCGACCGCGCCCTCCTCGCCATCCGGCGCCGCGGCAACCGCGAGCACCTTTTCCAGATTGAGCATGGCCTTGCGCGGAATCAGGCAGCGGCTTTCTTCTGACAAGCCGGCCAAGCTGGTCTCCTCGCTGTACAGCGAGAGCCGGTGGCCATCCGTCGAGACCATCCCCAAGGAATTGTGTGCCAGCATCAGCAGACAGCCCCCTTGGTAACTGTAGGCGCCGGAGTCGGCCGACACCGAGATCATGGTCTTGCGGATGGCGTTAGCCAGGGCTGCGAGCGGGAGGCTGGCCGTGTCCTGCGGCAGGGCCGGCAAGTCCGGGAACTTCTTCGCATCGCCGCCGCGCAGCCGGGAGCGGGCGGACCCCTGGGTCACTTCGACGGCATCGCCGGCTGAACCGGCGATGGAAACCTCGGAATCGGGCGGCAAGAGTCGAAAATAGTCGTGCAGCCACTGCAGGGGCACAGTGGCTGAACCTGCGGCCAAAATCTCCGCCTGACAGGACGTTCGCAAACTCAGGTCCAAGTCGCTGACAGACAGCTTGATCCGGTCCTTGTCGGCCTCGATCAGCACGTGACCAAGCACCGGGATGGTCGTCTTTCTGTCTACGATGCCTTGGGCCAGAGCCAGCTCGCTGAAGAGGTCTTGCGCTCTGAACTTGACTTCCATGCGATGGTCTCCTGATTGTCGCTCAGGTTTGCGACGCGCGTTACGATTTCAACACCTGTGTCCAACCTGCTTGCCTGCCAATCGTAGTTGTAGTCCGTGTGGAATTGTGGAAAACTCGCCCAAGCCCTTGCGTGCTGGGACTGCCGCCCGGCCTTGCGCGGGGAAAGGGCCCGCGATGCTTCCACACGCGACTGGCTGCCGCGAGGTTTCCACAGTCTTCCACAGGGTTTCCAGAGGCTGGCCAGTGGAAACAAGATTATAGCCAAGTCGCATCGCGCCCGCCCGCGCCGGGCTCCCGGCGCGGCAGCAGCCGACACCGTGGTCCGCTGAGCGCGTCGCATTGGGCCGGCATGCCCGGATCGGCATGCCCGAATAAAAGGCGACGGTTTTCCTGAAAGGATATGCCATGCAATAAGACAATCTACTTTAGGCTAGATTCCAGCGATTCTAAAGTAGATCTCAGTGTCCTATCCGTCTGGATTTTCTTTCCAATTATTCGTACAGAATACAGAACCGTTGAATGGTCTTTCCCAAACGCGCGCGCGATCTCCTTGAGAGAGGCCCCGGTTAGCTCCCGGCATAGGTACATGGCAAGCTGGCGGGGCTGGGCGATCCTGCGAGCGTTGCTTCTCTTGCTCAACGTGTCGACCTCGATGCCAAAGCTGGCCGCGACCTCGCGCTTGACCGTGTCGATGCTGGGTCGGTCCGCCGCGCGCTGGCGCGCGCTGCGCAGCACGCTCTCGGCGATCCCCATGGTGATGTCGCCGTTGACGAACTGGGCGCGCGCGATCATCCGGTTGAGCACGCCTTCTAACTCGCGGATGCTGGTGTGAACGCGGGAGGCCAAGTAGAAGCGTACTTGGTCTGGCAGAACGACTTTTGCCTCGCTAGACTTGCTCTCCAAGATGGCCATTTTCGTCTCTAGGTCGGGTGCCTGAATATCGGCGATTTCGCCCCACAGGAACCGCGACTTGAGGCGGTTGACGAGCCCTGGGACCGCCTCTGGCTTCGAGTCGCTCGTCAGCACGATCTGTTTCCCGCTCTGGTACAGGGCCTCGAACGTGTGAAAGAACTCATCTTGCATGGCTTGTTTGTTGCCAAGAATCTGAATGTCGTCGACCAACAGCATGTCGGTGCTCCGAAAGCGCTCGTGAAATCTAGTGAAGTCATTGAACCTTAAAGACTTAACCATCTCGTTCATAAAGCCTTCGGCAGACGTGTAGACGATTTTCCGGCGCGCGTCCAGGGCACGCGCGCGATTGCCGATGGCATGCAGCAGGTGGGTCTTGCCCATACCCACTTGGGCATGCAGGTACAACGGGTTGAGTGTCCCGAACGGATTCAACGCTACACCTTCGCAAGCCGAGCGCGCGAACTCGTTGCACGATCCGGTCACGAAGCGGTCGAAGGTGTAGCTGGGGTTGAACTGGCGCTCGTCGGCATCTAGCGCCAGCGTGCCCTGGACAGGCTGGCTGAGATCGGGCCGGATGCCGATCGAAACCGACCGCAGGTTGTGGCCCTGCTTTGCGGAGATGGCGAGAATCTGCCTCGCGCACTCTGCCTCGAGCCAGCGCTGCACGTCAGAATTGGGCGCCTCGATGTGCAGCACCCGGTCCTTGCCCACGTGGCTGAACGTCACGGGCTCGACCCAGTTGCGGTAGCTCTCCGCGGTCATCGACTCGCGAATCGTTGCCTGAATGAGGTTCCACGGGTTCATTGGGCGGCGGCCGCGCGCAAGTCGGAATGCTCAGTCGAGGTCTCCAAGGCGGCTCGTCGCTGGGATCAGGTCGATTTGCCGCTTTGGACGCGACAGGGCCGTCTTGAACCTTGTGAACTTCCAGAGTCTAGCACGCTGAATCCGGCGATTTCGAATAAATTTTCGATGAAAACGTAGTGTTACAGAATTGTTAAATCCAGAGATAATACATTTGTCGATTATCCAACATCGAGCATTGAATTGTATTACTATCCGAAGTGGCGCGCCTGTTGCACGCGGAGGGAAACCGGTCTCGCGCCGTCGCGTCGGGAGCGCCCCAGGGCCTTGCGAGCATTGGCGGAAGCTATTGGTTCAGGATGCGGAAGGCCTCGCCGTCGAGCACCTCGTTGAGCGAGCCTTGCCGGTATCCGGCTAGGTCCAGAGTGACGTATTGGTAGCCGATCTCGCGGAAGGCCTCGACCAGCGCAGCGGCCATGTCGAGGCTCAGGGCCTTGGGCAGCTCGTCGCGGCCGATCTCGATCCGCGCGAGCGAGTCGTGATGGCGCACGCGGTAGACGCGGAACCCGAAGCGCGCAAGCGCCTCCTCGGCGAGTTCGACCTGCCGCAGGTTTTCCGGCGTCACCTCGGTTCCGTAGGGGATGCGCGAACTCAGACAGGCCGCGGCGGGGCGGTCCCAGGTGGGAAGCCCGGCCGTGCGCGACAGCTCGCGGATGTCAGACTTGGCAAGGCCGGCCTCCAGCAGGGGCGCCCGCACGGAGTGCTTGTCGGCCGCGCGATGTCCCGGCCGGAAATCGCCCGTGTCGTCGACATTGACCCCGTACGCGATCGTGCCGACCCCGAGCTCCGCGCCGATCTCGTTCATGCGGTTGAACAGCTCGTCCTTGCAGTGGAAGCAGCGGCTGCTGTCATTGCGGGTGTACTCCGGGTTTTCGAACTCCCCGGTCTTGACCATGCGGTGCCGAATGCCGAACTCCGCCGCGAACGCAATCGCGTCGCGCTTGTGCGATTCCGGGATCGACGCCGAGTCCGCGGTCACCGCCAGCGCATTGGCTCCTAGCACGCGGGTCGCTGCCCACGCCAGGTACGCCGAGTCGGTGCCGCCGGAGTAGGCGACGAGCACGTCCCCCAGGTCCGCCAGCAGTTCGAACAGTCTCTCCTGCTTGCGTTCGAGAACAGGGTCCACGGGTGTAATTATACCCGCGCGGGCGGCGGCCGGCAGCGCGGCGTCAGAGGTTGGCGAGCACTTGGCCGACGTGCCCGCGAACCTTGACGCGGTCGTAGACGGCCTCGATCCGGCCGTCCGCGCCGATCACGAACGTTGAGCGCACGATGCCCATGTACTTCTTGCCGAACAGCGTTTTCTGGCGCCACGCGCCGTACGCTTCGGCTATCGCGTGGTCGGAGTCGCTCACTAACCGGAAGGGCAGGCGGTGCCGAGCGCTGAAACGGCTGTGCGATCGGACGCTGTCGGCGCTCACGCCGAGGACGACGCAACCCTTGGAAGCGAACTCCTCGTGCGCGTCCCGGAATCCGCAGGCCTCCACCGTGCACCCGGGCGTGCTGTCCTTCGGGTAGAAGTAGAGCACCACCCGCTTGCCGGCCAGCTCGGAGAGCTGGACGCGGCCGCCGTCCGTGTCTGCGGAGAAGTCCGGAGCTCGGTCCCCAACGGCCAGCATCGGCAACGCCACTATAGCAACGCGCCGTCGGCTGGCTATAATTTGGGCACTGGTGCGAAACGACCCTTGCGCTTGATCGCCGCCATCGTCGCTTTATTCCTCCTCAGCGGGTGCTCGGTGCAGGTGCCAGCCCCAGCCGACCCCTCGATAGCCGTGACCCGCCAGGATGAGGGCTTCATGGTGCGGGACGCGGGCCGGCCGGTCCTGTTCTACCGGCTCGCGCCCAAGTCGCTCGACGGCAAGTACGAGCGGTCGAATTACATCCACCCGCTGTACGGACTGGACGGCGAGATCCTCACCGAGGACTTTCCCGAGGACCACTACCACCATCGCGGCGTGTACTGGACATGGCACCAAGTGCTGATCGGCGATGTCCGCGCCGGCGACCCATGGCTGGCGCGCCGTTTTTCTTGGCAGGTGCAGGATGCCGCTGTGCTTCCGTCCGGCAACGGCGTGCGCGCCGTCCATCGCTGGTTCTCGCCCGATTTCGCGCAGGGCGCCGAGCCGATCCTGGAGGAGACCGCCGAGGTCTCCGTGGCGCCGGCCGAGTCGGACTCGCGGCTGATCGACTTCGATATCCGCCTCGAGGCGCTGCAGGACGGCGTCCGGCTGGGGGGCTCGGAGGACGACAAGGGCTACGGCGGTTTCTCGGTGCGCGTGAAGATGCTGCCCGACTTGCGCTTCACGGCCGCCGCGGGAGCTGTCGAACCGACCCGTCTGGCTCTCGATGCCGGCGACTGGGTTGACTTCTCGGGCGGTTTCGGCCCCGAGCCGCGGCCGAGGAGCGGTGTGGCTGTAATCGTCCATCCCGCGTCGGCGGGCTATCCGCAGAAGTGGGTGCTGCGGGCAGCGGCCACGCCCAGCATGCAGAATCCGGTCTGGCCGGGTCCCGCGGCAGTGGCGGTGTCACCAGGAGAGGTTGTCCGGCTCAGGTACCGGCTGGTGATTCACCGCGGCGACGCCTCCCGGGTCGATCTCGGAAAGCTGGCCGCAGCCTACGCAGCCACGCCCTGAATCAGGCTTGCCGGAACGCGGGCCTTCGGTCCTAGCGGATGCCGTCTTCGGCGGTCCAGGCGAAGCGGCCCGCCACGATCGTTGCGACCGGCCCGCCGCGGAAGACGGTCCCCCCGAAGGGCGAGTTCTTGCTCTTCGACAGGGTTGCCGCGGCGTCATAGGTCCATTCGCGCTCGGTGGAAAACACCGTCACGTCTGCCGGCCCCCCGATGCGCAGCTCCCCCCGGCCTAGGTTGAGGCAGGAGCTGGCAGAGTTCGTGAACAGCCGCACGAGGTGCACCAGGTCCACCTTGCCCGTGTGATACAGCGCCTGGAGCGCGAGTCCGAGCGCCGTTTCCAAGCCGGTCACGCCGAACGGGCAGCGCTCGAACTCCTGCATCTTGGTGTGGCCCGTGTGGGGCGCGTGGTCTGTCGCGATACAGTCGATCGTGCCGTCGACGAGTCCCTCGATGGCGGCTTCGACATCGCCGCCGGTCCGTAGCGGCGGCCTCATCTTGTAGTTGGAGTCGTAACCCGGGATCTGCTCGTCCGTCAACGCGAAATGGTGCGGGGTCGCTTCCGACGTCACCGGCAGGCCGAGTTTCTTGGCGTGCCGCACCATCGCGATCGAATTGGCCGTTGAAATGTGCGCGACGTGGATTCGGGCGCCGGTTTCTGCGGCCAGGATGATATCTCGCGCCACCATGACGTCCTCGGCGCTCGCCGGGATGCCCCCCAGGCCCAGGCGCATGCTCTGGATCCCCTCGTGGATGTCCCCCCCGGAACTCAGGTTGAGATCCTCGCAGTGATCGATCACCGTCATGCCGAACGAAGCGGCGTATTTCATGGCGCGCCGCATCAGGCCGGAATTCATCACCGGCAGGCCGTCGTCGCTGATCGCGACAGCGCCCTCGCCGCGCATGGCTCCCACATCTGCCAGCCGCTCGCCCTTGCTGCCCTTCGAGATCGCCCCGATCGGATGCACGTGGACTGCCGCGGTGCGGCGAGCGCGCTCCACGATGAAGCTGGTCACCTGCGCGGAATCGTTCACGGGCTGCGTGTTGGGCATGCAGCACACGGCTGTGAACCCGCCCGCTGCCGCGGCGCGGGTGCCGCTCTCGATGGTCTCGGCGTGTTCGATGCCCGGCTCGCGCAGATGCACGTGGATGTCGACGAACCCGGGCGCGACGACCAGTCCGGAGGCATCGTAGACATGCGCGCCCGTGCTCTCGATGGAAGGCTCGATCGCGGCGATCCGCTCGTCGTGGATCAACACGTCGCGCTTGGCGTCGAGACCGCTGGCCGGGTCCACGACGCGGCCGTTCTTTAGCAGCAGGCGCATGCGCTTTTCCGTCCTATTGGAGGCAGACCCATTCCAACACCGCCATCCGGATGGCAACGCCGTTCTCAACCTGGCTCAGGATCATCGAGCGCTGCGAGTCGGCGACCTCGCTGGAGATCTCGCGTCCCCGGTTGATCGGGCCCGGGTGCAGCACGATCGCGTCCGGCTTCGCCAGCGCCATGTGCTCGAGCGTCAAGCCGTAGTACCGGAAGTACTCGCTCTTGGGGAAGACCTCGACGTTCTGGCGTTCGAGCTGTACGCGCAGCATCATGATCACGTCCGCGTCTCGGACAGCTTCGCGCATGTCGAAGGTCAGCCCGACTCCCGGGGCCAGGCTGGGCAGGTTTCTCGACACGGTCGTGGCGGGCCCGCAGGCGATGATGTCAGCGCCGAACTTGGACAGCAGGTGGAGGTTCGAGCGCGCCACCCGCGAGTGCGAGATATCGCCGATGATGGCTACTCGCAGGCCCTCCAGCGAGCCCTTCACTTCGAGGATGGTCAGGGCATCGAGCAGGGCTTGCGTCGGGTGCTCGTGGCGTCCGTCGCCCGCGTTGATCATCGGAATCGACAGGAAGCGCGACAGAAAGTGCGGCGCGCCCGAGGCCGCGTGCCGCATCACGATGATGTCCGGGTTCATCGCCGCAAGAGTGTTCAGCGTGTCGACAAGGGACTCTCCCTTGGAAAGGCTGGTTCCGAGCGCCTGGATGCCGATCGTGTCCGCGCCAAGGCGCTTGGCGGCGATCTCAAAGCTCGTGCGGGTGCGGGTCGAGGGCTCGAAGAACAGGTTGACGATCGAGCGCCCGGCCAGCGTGGCGAGCTTCTTGTTGGGAGGGACCGCCTTGTAATGGCGGCCGCGCTCGAGCAATCGCTCGATCTCGGAGCGGGGCACGCCCTCGATTCCCAGCAGGCTGCGGGGATTCGGCCCTTCGGAATGCAATCGACCCTCGAGCCCTAGCCCCCCCATGATAGCGAGATCAGCGCGCAGCCCCCGGACCGGCACCGTCCGGCAACGGATCGGGATGGATGAGTTCGGCGGCGATGGAGTCCACCAGGTAGCGGCTAGAGCTCTGGGCGATTCCGAAATTGTTGGCGAATATGGCGAACGCGAGTGACCGCCCGCCATCGCTGGACACGTACCCGGACAGCGCCAGCACGTGGGACATCGAGCCCGTCTTGGCGCGGATGCGCCCCCTGGCGGCGGTTCGCTTGAATCTCCAGTCGAGCGTGCCGTCAAGCCCGGCGACGGGCAGGCTTTGCAGGTACGTGTCCCGATCTGCCGACCTCCACATGTGCTCGAGCAGGCGCACCGTGCCCCTGGGCGAGAGCAGGTCGTGGCGCGAGAGGCCGGAACCGTCGCGCAGGACGAACTCGTTGGTGCGCAGCCCGGCTTCGGCCAGGAAGCGCCGCAGGCTCTGGACCGCAGCCTCCTGCGTGGCGATGCCCGATTCGTGAAGGGCCACTTCGCGCAGCAGCATTTCCGCGTGGAGATTCTCGCTGTCCTTGTTGACGACACGGATGGCCTCGCTCAGCGGAACCGACGTGAGCTCGGCGAGCGTTCTCCCTCGTTTCGACGCAGACACGCCCGGCCCCGAGCGCAGGCTGGCCAGCCGGTCTGGCAGCAGGTGGTGGGCCACGGCGCGTCCTTCTACCTCGACCCCGAGGTCGGCCAGTGCCCGCTTCAAGGCCACGGCCGCGTACAGGGCCGGGTCGTCGGCCGCGAGCTCGAAGGTTCTCCCGCCCGACCGGCTGGGGATCTGGCCTGCCAGCACGATCTGCCCGGGCCCCTCTCCCCTGCGGACCTGCAGGCTGCGTGCCACGGTCCGGCCGCTCGCGGTCAGCGTGCGGTTGCTGATCGAGTAGTACGGGAGCGTTGGGACCATGGCGACCCGGGCCGGCCCCCCCGCCGCTCCGGGTGTGACGCGCAGTGCGATCAGGTTGTCGTTGAAGACCAGGGCGCTGGTCGGACTGCCGTAGCCCTGCAGGGTGTCCGCGTACGACCAGCCCCTCGGGTACGGCTGCCAGACGTAGCGGGAATCGTCGCCCACCACGTTGCCTGCAACGCTTTCGATCCCCGCGTTCTTGACTCCTTGGGCCAGCTCTCGCAGCGGGCCCAGCCGGTCCCCGGCGAAGTCCTCGCTCTTGCGATAGGGCAGCTCCCGCGAGGACAGGTTCGTGTCGCCGCCGCCGATCAGGCGCAGGTCTCCGTCCAGCAGTCCGCTCTCGCTGATGCTGCCCTCGCCCACCACGCTGGTGGTGAAGGCGTAGTCGCGCCCAAGCCTGCTCAGGGCCATCGCGGTAGAGAACAGCTTGACGTTTGAAGCTGGTACGAAGAGCCGGTCTTCTCCGTGCCCGTATAGCGTCTCCCCGGTGTCGAGATCGACAACGCAGACGCCCCAGTGGGTGCGCTGGGCGGCAGGGCGCCCGAGCAGGTCGCCGATTCTCTGAGAGAGGCTCGGCCTCTCGGCGGTCTGGGCGTGGGCGAGGCACGCCGCGAGCAGCAGTAGCCAAGCCGCCAGCCGAACCATGTGAGCGCGTCAGGCCAGCAGGCGAGCGGCGTGCAGGGCGTAGTAGGTCAGGATGAAGTCCGCGCCGGCGCGCTTGATGCATGTCAAGCTCTCGAGCACCGCCCGGTCCGTGTCCAGCCAGCCGTTGGCCGTGGCGGCCTGAAGCATCGCGTATTCGCCGCTGACCTGGTAGGCGGCGGTCGGCAGGCCGAACTCCTGCTTTGCCTCCCAGAGCACGTCGAGGTAGGGCAGCGCCGGCTTGACCATGATCATGTCGGCGCCCTCGTCGATGTCCGCCCGGATCTCGCGCATCGCCTCGCGGTGATTGGCCGGGGCCATCTGGTAGCTCTTGCGGTCGCCGAACTGCGGAGTCGACTGCGCCGCGTCGCGAAACGGCCCGTAGAACGACGACGCGTACTTGGCCGCGTACGACAGGATCGGCACGCTGTCGAAGCCAGCTTCGTCGAGCGCCGCCCGGATCGCGCCGACGCGACCGTCCATCATGTCCGAGGGAGCGATGATATCGGCCCCAGCTCGCGCTTGGGAGACGGCCACCTGGCTGAGCAGGGCGAGGGTCTTGTCATTGTGCACGTCGCCATCTACGATCACGCCGCAGTGGCCGTGGTCGGTGTACTCGCAGAGGCATGTGTCCGCGATGACCAGCAGCTGCGGGATCTCCCGCTTGAGCGCACGGATCGCATCTTGGACGATTCCGCGGTCGTCGTATCCCCCGCTGCCGAGCGGATCCTTGCCCGGCGGGATCCCGAACAGGACCACGCCTGGCACGCCCAGCGCGGCCGCGCCGCGGCATTCTTCCACCAATAGGTCCACCGAGAGATTGCATACGCCCGGCATCGAGTCGATCGGCACCCGCACGCCCTCGCCCGGGCATACGAACAGCGGGTAGACGAAGTCTGCCGGAGTCAGCCGTGTCTCGCGCACCAGCGCGCGCAGCGGGGCGCTGCCGCGAAGGCGCCGGTAGCGGTGGATGGGGAAGGCCAAGACTCCATTCTATCGCCGTTCAGGAAGTCCGAATCGGGGCCTTGTCTGCTATGCTCTACAAAGGGTTTTCACTCCCGTGGGGCCTCGCTTCGGCGCCGCGCGGGGGACTTGTAAGCGTATGTCTGGGCATTCCAAATGGTCGACTATCAAGCACAAGAAGGCGGCCACAGATGCAAAACGCGGGAAGATATTCACGCGCCTGATCCGGGAGATCCAAGTCGCCGCTCGCGAGGGCGGTGCCGACGAAGACTCTAACCCCCGCCTGCGCACCGCGGTCGCCGCCGCGAAGGCGCAGTCGATGCCAAGCGACAACATCAAGCGCGCTGTCATGCGCGGCAGCGGGCAGCTCGAGGGCGAGACCTATTCGGAAGTGACGTTCGAGGGCTACGCTCCGGCGGGCGTGGCGGTCATGGTGGAGACGGTCACCGACAACCGCAACCGCACGGTGGCCGAACTGCGGCACATCTTCTCGAAGAACGGCGGCAACCTGGGCGAGAACGGCTGCGTGTCGTGGATGTTTCACAAGCGCAGCGTGATCACGGTTTCCAAGGGGGACGCCGAAGAGGACGAACTGATGGACGTGGTGTTGATGGCCGGCGCCGACGACATGCGCGACGAGGGCGAGCACTGGGCGGTGGACTCGGCGCCGGAGGATCACAACGCCGTGCTGGAGGCCATCCGGGCCGCCGGCATCGACCCGCTCTCGGAGGAAGTCTCCCGGGTGCCCGAGAACACGGTCAGGGTCGCGGGCAAGCAAGCGGGCAGCGTGATCCGCATGATCGAGAAGCTGGAAGACCAAGACGACGTCCAGAATGTCTTCTCGAACTTCGACATCGACGAAAGAGAGCTCGAGGCTCTTTCCGCGTGAGCGGCGGCCGCCGTGCTGATACTTGGCGTGGACTGCGGGTCGCGAGTGACGGGCTACGGCCTGATCGAGAGCATAGGCCGAGACACTCAGGCCGTCGACTACGGCACCATCCGGCTGCCCGAGCGGCTGGAGCTGCCCGAGCGGCTGTGCATGGTGGCGGGCGGGCTGAGGCAGGTCTTGGAGCGCTTTTCGCCGGACGAGGCGGCCGTTGAGGATGTGTTCACGCAGAAGAACGTCCGCAGCGCGCTGGTCTTGGCCCACGTTCGAGGTGCCGCGATGCTCAGCCTCGCGGAAGCGGGGGTGCCGGTCGCGAGCTACTCGCCAGCGACCGTCAAGAGCAGCGTGGTAGGCCATGGGAGCGCAGATAAAGAGCAAGTGCGGCAAATGGTGAGCGTATTGCTGGGCGTGCGCGAAACCATCGATCCCCTGGACGTGTCAGACGCCCTTGCCGTCGCGCTTTGCCACGCCAACCGGCGCGGTGCCCCCGGGACGGGAGCGTGAGTCAGTGCTTGGCCGGTTCTTAGCGGTTGGGTTGCTGGCGGTATGCTCCGCCGTCGCGCAGGATGCGATCTACTTCGAGCGCGAGTTTCCGGGTTCCATTCCGGATCGTTTCGAGGTCAGGCTGACCGCCGACGGTGTCGCCACGTATTCCGAAGCCGGAGAGGACAGCGTTGATTACGAGGTCGGGCGGCAGGAAGCGGCTCCGCTGTTCGAGTGGGCCGCTGACCTGGACTACTTCGCCAGGTCGGTGGCCAGCAAGCGCAAGGTCGCATCGACCGGCCGCAAGCTGTTGCGGTACGAAACTGGCGGCCAGGTGCGCGGGGAAGCGGTCTTTGATTACACGGAACAGCCTGCCGCGCGCGAATTGGCCTCGTGGTTCGTTCGGCTGGCCGAGACGCAGCAGCACTTGCAAACGCTAGAGCGGCTGTACCGCTTCGATCGCCTGGGCGTGGACCAAGCCCTGGTAAGCCTGCAATCGGCGTTCGAGCGCGAACGGATCGTGGCGCCCGGCCTGCTAGAGCCGGTCTTGAACAAGATCGCCGAACAAGATCGCATCGTGCACGTCGCGCGGGCGCGCGCCAGAGGGATGCTGGAACGAATCCATGCCAGCGCCTCGAATTGACTCTATAGTACTGATAATAAACAACTTATAGCAATTTACGCGGACTCGCCGACGATCCTGTCATAGATCGCTTCCAGCTCGCCGGGGGACGAATAGGCAATCTCGATCCGGCCCTTGCGGCCGCGGCCCCGGAGCCGTACCGGCGCCTGCAGGACCCGCTCTAGGTTCTCGATCGCCGCGGCGATGTTCGGGTCCAGCACTTGCGGCCGCCGTCTCTTGGCGTCGCTGCGCCTGCGCCGCACGTATTCCTCGACGGAGCGAACCGACATCTCGTTCTCCACGGCGCGGTTCGCCACGCTCTCGATCTCCTCGTCGCTCTCCAATGCGAGCAAGGCGCGCGCATGGCCCATCTGGAGCTTGCCGTCGCGCACCAAGCGGATGACAGGCAGCGGGAGCTTTAGCAGGCGCAGGTGGTTCGTGACAGAGGTGCGACTCATGCCCGTGCGCTCGGCGAGCTGGTCCTGGACAAGGTCGAGCTCCTTGAGCATCTGCTCCAATGCGAGCGCGATCTCTATCGGGTTGAGGTCCTCGCGTTGGATGTTCTCGACCAACGTGGCTTCGAGCAGGCGTTCCGGCGCGATTTCTCGGACGATCGAGGGAACCGTCGGCAGGCCCGCGAGCCGGGCGGCCTTGAGGCGGCGCTCGCCGACGATCAGCGTGTAGCGACTTCCGGCGGGGCGCACCAGCAGCGGCTGCAGCACGCCGTCGGCGCGGATGGACTCGGCCAGGCCGCGCAAGGCTTCCTCGTCGAAGTTCGCGCGCGGCTGGACGGGGTTCGGGTCAATCAGTCCGACCGGGATCTGGGCCACGGCTTGGCCTGACGGCGCCCGCGGGGCCGCGGGGGTCGGAAGGATCGCGGACAAGCCCCTGCCGAGGGCGGGTCGTTTCTTGCGGCTGTAGGGATCGTCGGTCATGGGTGTCTCTGGAGCCTCGTTAGCGATTCAGCGCCTTGCGCTTGGCGCGGTCTAGGATTTCGCGCGCCAGGGCCAGGTAGGCCGCCGCGCCCTTGGAGCGCATGTCATACTGCAGCGCCGGCATGCCGTGGCTCGGGGCTTCGGCCAGCCGCACGTTGCGAGGGATTACAGTCTCGAGCAGTTGCGGCCCGAAGTGCGCCCGCAGCTCTTCCGCGACCTGGCGCGTGAGCGAGGTGCGGGCATCGTACATGGTGAGGACCACCCCCTCGATGGCCAGCTCGGGATTGAGATCGGCGCGGACCGATTCCATCGTCTGCAACAGCGAGGAAATGCCCTCTAGCGCGAAATACTCGCAGTGCATGGGGATCAGTACCGAGTCCGCCGCCACCAGCGCGTTGAGGGTGAGCAGATCCAGCGCGGGCGGGCAATCCAGAAGGACGAAGTCGTACGCGGCGTCGAAGTTTTCGCGCACGCGCCTCAGGCGCGAGGCCGGATCGGGGACGGATGCCAGTTCGACGTTGGCTCCGGCAAGGTGGGGGCTGGCCGGGAGCACGTCCAGCCCGGCGAAGTCCGTCTTGCGAACCGCCGCCTGCGGCGCGCTCTCGCCTACGATCACGTCGTACAGCGTGGGCCGCTCCGCAGAGCGCTCGACGCCGAGACCGCTCGACGAATTGCCCTGCGGGTCGCAGTCGATCAGAAGCAGCCGACAGTCGGCAACGGCGAGCGAGGCCGCCAGGTTGATGGCTGTCGTGGTCTTGCCGACGCCACCCTTTTGGTTGGCGATTGCTATCCAGGCAGGCACTCGCCGTCGAGAAACCTAGCCTAGCAGATCGCGGGCAGCAGTCCGATGTTTCACGTGAAACATTCCTGGGCCATTTGCTCGTTTCACGTGAAACATCCGACCGAGGCCTTCGCCCCCGGTGCCCGCTCGCTGTCCGGCGGCTAGCTCTGTGCGGTCCAGAGCCGCCGCTTGTCGCTCCAAGGCATGCGCCGGTCCATCCACGGGCCAAACGGCCCCTCGGGCGGGCGGTCCGTGCCCAGCACGGCTATGGCCGCTGCGCGCCCGTCCAGTGCGGGCAGGACGGTCGCCGGGGCGACCGCACGGAGCAGAGCCCAGTCCGCTTGCCCGCTCCAATTCTCGATTCGGCAGCCGCAGACGCTGACATTGGCATGCGCGCGTCCGGCCGTGCGCAAGAAACTGGCTTTCTTACTCCTTGAATCGACTAGGGTTACGGCCGTTTCGGGCCGCAACACGGCGAACGGCAGTCCGGGAAACCCTCCGCCGGAGCCGACGTCGACTGCCGAGGCCATGGCGGGCAGCTCGCGGTGCAGGAATGCCGCTTCCCCGAAGTGCCGCCGGGCTGCCTGCCGCGGATCGCTGACCGCAGTCAGGTTGACGCGCCGGTTCCACTTCTGCAAGAGTTCGAAGTGCGCGCACAGAGCCGCCAGCTGCGCGGCATCGGGCGAGATTCCGAGCTCCCCGAGCACCTCGCCGAGGGATTCCTCGAACGTCATGCGCTCAGGTGCATGTCGAGGATCGAGATCGCGGCCGGCGTCACGCCCGGAATGCGGCCCGCCTGCCCCAGGGTCCGCGGGCGTACCCGCTCCATCTTCTCGACCACTTCGTTCGACAGGCCCGGCAGCCCGCGGTACTGGAACTGTTCGGGGATCCCGCGGGCCTCGGCCTTCTCCAGGCGGGCGATCTGCCGCCGCTGCTGCTCCAGGTAGCCCACGTACTTGAACTCGGTCTCGATCGCCTTCCAGTCAGCCCGGCGCAGCGACGCCCCCAGCTCCCCCGGAAACGCGCCGCGCAGGTCGTCGATGCCGACCTCGGGCCGCCGCAGCAACCGGCCCAGGCTGACGCGACTGCCGGGCGGGCCGATCGTCTCGTAGAGCGAGCTTGAAAGGCTCGGCTTGTGCTCGCTCAGGAAGCGCGCGACGGCATCGCGCGCCGCGCAGTTCGATTCGTACCGGCTCCAGTGCTCGTCGCTGATCGTCCCCGCGGCGCGCGCCAAGGGCGTCAGCCGGCGGTCGGCGTTGTCGATGCGCAGGTGAAGGCGGAATTCGGCCCTCGACGTGAACATGCGGTAGGGCTCGTCGGTCCCCTTGGTGACCAGGTCGTCGATCAGGATGCCGATGTAGGCGTCCGTGCGGCCGAGCACTAGCGGCTCGCCCCCGCTCACGGCGCGGGCCGCGTTGATGCCGGCCAGCAAGCCTTGGCAGGCCGCCTCCTCGTACCCCGTCGTGCCGTTGATCTGGCCCGCCAGGTACAGGCCCCGGATTCGCTTGGTCTCCAGGCTGGCGCGCAGCTCGGTGGCGTCCACCGAGTCGTACTCGATGGCGTAGCCGGGACGAATCATCTCCGCGCGCTCCAAGCCCGGAACGGAGGCCACCATCCGTTCCTGGACGTCGATCGGCATGCTGGTGGACATTCCGTTGACGTAGACCTCGTTCGTATCGAGGCCCTCCGGCTCGAGGAATACCTGATGCCGCCGCCGGTCCGGGAACTTGACGATCTTGTCCTCGATCGAGGGGCAGTAGCGCGGCCCTACGCCCGCGATCTGGCCGCTATAGAGCGGCGACCGGCGCAAGCTGTCCTGCAGGACTTGGTGGGTCCGCTCGTTGGTATAGGCGATGTGGCATTGGATCTGCTCGCGCTCGATCGAGTCGGTGCGGAACGAGAACGGAGTCGGCGCCGCATCGCCCGGCTGGGGCTCGAAGGCGTCCCAGTCAATCGTCCGGCCATCGAGCCGGGGAGGCGTGCCAGTTTTCAGCCGGCAACACCTAAACCCTTGATTACGCAAGACTTCCCCCAGCATCACAGATGCTGGCTCGCCGCTCCTCCCGGCGGGATACGTGCGCTCGCCGATATGCACCAGGCCGTTGAGGAAGGTCCCGGTCGTGATGATCACGGCGCCGGCCTCGAGCGAGCGGCCGTCCCGCAGCTCGACGCCGCGAATCCGCCCGCCCTCGGTCAGCAGCCCGACGGCCTCGGCCTGCTTGATGTCCAGGTTGGGCTCGCTCTCCAGCAGACGCCGCATGTGAACGCGGTAGAGCTTCTTGTCGCACTGCGCGCGCGGCGACCAAACCGCCGGCCCGCGGCTGGTGTTGAGCAGTCGGAACTGGATGCCGACCTCGTCGGTGACCTGCCCCATCACGCCGCCCAGCGCGTCGATCTCGCGCACCAGGTGGCCCTTCGCGATCCCGCCCACGGCCGGATTGCAGGACATCTGCGCGATCAGGTCCAGGTTCAGGGTGACCAGCGCCACCCGCGCGCCGATGCGGGCGGCCGCCACGGACGCCTCGCAGCCGGAATGACCGGCCCCGATCACGACCACGTCGTAGCGGTCCGAACCTGTTTGACGCCCCGGCACGGCACCGCCCCCCGTCCTGTTATTCTAGGCCCTTGCGTCCGGGTTGCGGGCCGGGCGGCGCGGAGTCCCCGATGAAGATCCTTGTTGTTGGCGGCGGAGGCCGCGAGCACGCCATGGCCTGGCGCGCCTCCCAAGATGCCGGCGTGGAGCGCGTCTATGGTGTTCCCGGCAACGCGGGAATGGTCGCAGATATTAGTTGCCTGACCGGCAATATACTGGACCCGAAAGAAATGGCCTCGCTGGCCGAGTATCTCGGCGCCGACTGCACGGTTGTCGGCCCGGAAGCGCCGTTGGTCGCGGGCATCGTGGACGAGTTCGACAGCCGGGGGCTTGGCATCGTCGGCCCGACGCGGGAGGCGGCGCAGTTGGAGGGGAGCAAGGCGTTCGCCAAGGACTTCCTCGTGGAATGCGGCCTGCCTACCGCAAAGTCCGTTCTGCTCGATGACGTGCGCGCCGTGGACGCCGCCGTGGGGCGGTTCGGCTACCCGGTGGCATTGAAGGCCGACGGGCTGGCCGCCGGCAAGGGTGTCATCATCGTCGAGGACGAGGCGCAGGCTCGCGCCACAGCGCGCGAGATGCTCGCTGGAAACGTCGTCGGCGAAGCCGGGAGACGCGTGTTGGTCGAACAGTTTCTCAGCGGTGAAGAGGTTAGTTTCATGGTGCTGAGCGATGGCAAGGCGTTCTGCGCGCTGCCCGCGACGCAGGACCACAAGCGCGCGCTGGAGGGAGACCGGGGCCCGAACACCGGCGGCATGGGCGCGTACTGCGACGACTCGATCATCACCGCCGCGATGCGGGACCGCATCGTGGACAGCATCGTCGAGCCCGCTCTGGCGGGCATGCGCCGGCGCGGCACACCGTTCAAGGGCTTCCTCTACTGCGGCCTGATGCTCACCGAGGACGGCCCGCAGGTGTTGGAGTTCAACGTCCGCTTGGGCGACCCGGAGACACAGCCGCTGCTGTACCGCCTGGAGGGCGGCTTCGCGGAACTGCTGGCGAGCGCCGCGAGGGACGCTCTGGATCCGTCCCTCGTGCGTACGGGCGCGAGCCCGACGGCTTGCGTCGTGATGGCCTCGGAGGGGTATCCGGGCAGCTATCCGAAGGGCCGTCCTATCACGGGCCTGGCCGCCGCCGAGCAGCTGGGTGCGAAGGTGTTTCACGCCGGCACGGCCCTGGCCGGGGGCGCGCCGGCGACCTCCGGCGGGCGCGTGCTGGGCGTGACGGCCAGGGGGGAGGGCCTCGAGGCGGCGCTGTCGCTGACATACGAGGCCGCGGGGGCGATCCACTTCGAGGGAGCCCAGTATCGCCGCGACATAGGCCGACGGGGCTTGGAGCGAGTCGCGGCCCGGAGCTAGGAGCGGAAGGCAGCATGCGCATCGGATTGGTCGGCACGGGGGCGATCTCCCACAAACATGCCGAGAGTTACAGCGCGATCGGCTACGACTTGGTGGCCTGCTCGAACCGGGGCAGGCACAAGGGCGAGCAGTTCGCGTCGCAGTACGGCTGCGACTTCGTGCCGGATTACTCCGGCCTCTGCGCCCGCGGCGACGTCGACATCGTCGATGTCTGCACGTTCCCGGACTCGCACGTCGAGATCTGCCGCAGCGCCGCGGCGAACGGCAAGCATGTCTTGCTGCAGAAGCCCATGGCGCTCACGTTGGATGACTGCCGCACGATGATCGGACTGTGCGCGGATGCGGGCGTGCGACTCGGCGTGGTCAGCCAGCACCGCTTCGACGAGAGCTCGATCTTCCTCAAGCGCGCCATCGGAGAAGGGCGGCTCGGGCGGATCCTGCAAGTGGACGGCTACGTCAAGTGGCACCGGCCGCAGAGCTACTACGATCGGCCGGGCAAGGGCACCTGGGCGGTGGAAGGCGGCGGCGCGTTGATCAACCAGGGCATTCACACGGCCGATGTGATGCAGTACCTGGGCGGGCCGGTCAAGCGCGCCTTCGCACACTGGCAGCTTGGCGCGACGCATGCGATGGAGGCGGAGGATCTGGTCAACGCCGTGCTGGTCTACGAAAGCGGCGCCGGCGGGGTGCTGCAGGCGGCGACCGCGGCCTGGCCGGGCTATCCGGAGCGGATCGAGATCCACGGCTCGAAGGGGACGGCGATCATCACCGGCGACCAGCTCACCGCGTGGGATGTCGATGGCGATAGCGGGGAGGACGCGCCCCTGGCCAGCGGCGTCGATTCCGGCGCGGCTGATCCGATGGCGATTTCGATCGCGAACCTGCAGCGGCAATTCCAAGATTTCGGGCGCGCGGTGCGCGAGGGCAGCGCGCCGCTTGTCGATGGCGCCGAGGGCCTCTCGGCGCTGCGCTTCGTGCTCGGCGTGTACGAATCGGCCCGCGACGGCGTCCCCGTGGACCTGGCGTAGGGCGGGCCTGTGGGCAAGACCCGGAAGCTATAATCGGGTAGGCGGCTAGCCAGCCAGCTTGCCGGAGGAGCCGCCCGGCGCGCTGCTCCGGGCTACCCGCCGCCTTGACGGGTACCGATGCGCCTCAACGTTATCGAGAAGATCGAAGACGAGATCCGCACGATCGAGGCGGAACTTCTCGACAAGCTTCCCAAGGAAATCCAGAAGGCCCGCGAACTGGGCGACCTTAGCGAAAACGCCGAGTACGCCTCTGCCAAGGAGCGCCAGCGCCTGCTCAATGCGCGCTTGGCGCAGCTGGTCCAGCGCCTGGCCAAGCTGCGGATGATCGACCTGTCGAAGATCCCCAAGGATGCCGTGGGCTTGGGCTCTACGGTTGTCCTCTATGACGTCGACGAAGACCGGGAGATCACGTACGAACTTGTGACCTCGGAAGAGTCCGACGTCGCTGCGGGCAAGATCTCGACCAGCTCGCCGATCGGCCGGTCCCTCATCGGCAAGCGAGAGGGGGACAGCGCCACCGCACAGACTCCCCGGGGCAGCAAGGAGTTCGAGGTGGTCAGCATGCAGACCATCTACAGCAAGGGCGGCGGCGAGCGGGGCTAGGCATGTCGTTCACGGGGACCATTGGCAGCGGTTTCGGCAAGGTGCTCTCCGCCTTGGTGCGCTGGCTCACGCTCAGCGGCATCCATCCGAACGTGCTGACCTTGATCGGCTTGGTTGTCAACGGCGCGGCCGCCTGGATCCTGGCCCGCGGAGAGTTCCTCTACGGCGGCCTGATCATCCTGTCGGCAGCGGTGTTCGACCTGACGGACGGCGCGGTCGCGCGCAGCGCGAACAAGGTCACGCGCTTCGGCGCGTTCCTGGATTCGGTCATGGACCGCTATTCCGACCTGATCCTGCTGACGGGCCTGCTCGTCCACTATGCCCGCATCGAACGTTTCAGCTACATCGTCCTGACGGCGGTCGTGATGACCGGAACGGTGCTGGTGAGCTACAGCCGGGCGCGGGCCGAGAACTTGATTCCGAAGTGCAAGGTTGGATTCATGGAACGGCCCGAGCGGATCGTGCTCCTGATCATCGGCGCCCTGTTCGACCGCATGGCGCCCGTGCTGTGGGTGATGGCGGTGCTTTCCAACCTGACGGTGGTCCATCGGATCGTGCACACGTGGAAGGAGAGCCGCAAGCTGGCGGAGGTCGAGGTCTCGGACCCTGTCGCGGCCGCCGAAGCGGGCGCGTCGGGCCAGGCGGAACTGCAAGAGGGCTATCGCTCGGTCTAGCCGCGGCCGGGCTGTCCGGACTCCAGGTGGCGGTTCAGGCAGAACGCCGCGCTGATCAAGCCGAGGTGCGTGAACGCCTGGGGAAAGTTGCCTAGCGCCTGGCCGCTGGAACCGATCTGCTCGGCGAAGAGGCCGAGCGGGTTGGCGTAGGTCAGCATCTTTTCGAAGATCAGCCGCGCCTCGTCCACGCGGCCCGCTCGCGTGAGCGATTCCACCAGCCAGAACGTGCAGACGCTGAAGGTGCCCTCGGTGCCCGACAGGCCGTCGCCCGCCCCCTTGCCGATCTCGTAGCGATAGACCAGCGAGTCGGAGACCAGTTCATCCATCGTGCGGTCCAGGGTCGACAGCATGCGCGGGTCGGTGGGCGACACGAAGCGCACCAGCGGCATCAGCAGGTTGCTGGCGTCCAGGGCGTCCGCGCCGTAGTACTGCACGAAGGCCTGCCGCTCGCGGCTCCATCCGTAGCGCATGATCGACTCGTAGATGCGGTCCCTGGCGCTGCGCAGCCACTCCCGGTTGTTGGGCAAGCCGCGCTTGAGCGCGAGCCGCAGCCCTCTGTCGAGCGCGACCCAGCACTGCATCTTCGAGTAGACGAATTGGCGCTGGCCGCCGCGCACCTCCCAGATGCCCTCGTCCGGAGTCTCCCAGTGGCGGGCGACCCAGCGGAGCATCATGCGAATCTTGACCCAGAGGTCGTAGGAGACTTGAGTGACGTACTTGTCGTACAGGTAGACCGAATCGAGCAGTTCGCCATAGATGTCCAGCTGCAGCTGCTGGGCCGCGCCGTTGCCGATCCGGACAGGCCCGGAGCCGCGATAGCCCTCCAGGTGCGGCAGCTCGATTTCGGGGATCTCCGGGCTGCCGTCGATGCGATACATGATCTGCAGCGGGCCGGTCGGCGCGTCGTGCTCCCGAACGCGCGCCTCCAGCCAGCCCATGAAGTTCGCGGCCTCGTCGGTATAGCCCAGGCGCAGAAACGCGTAGATCGTGAAAGCGGCGTCG
>JAJDZN010000107.1 GCA_022824585.1 Bryobacterales bacterium
AAATCCGCACGTCCGGTTCAACGAGCGGGGAGAAGAGACGTAACTAGGCGTGAGACTGAGGCACCGACAGAACGCGAAAGCAGACGGCGAACAGCGACTCCCTCACGCTACGGCTGGCGCGCTTCTCCCCGACTCCACAACGCATTAAGGATCCAGAAAGACCTGCGGATACCCCGAAATTCCCTGCATTCGCGGCGCCCCCTGGCACCAGCTTCATGGGGGTCCGACCCGGACTCATGCGTTGGGCGGGCGGATTCTGTATTCTCATACCCATGCCTGTGAAAGGCCTGCTTGCCTTTGCGGCGTGCTTGGTCCTCTTCCGGCCTGCACAGGCTGAGGAGCCACGTCTGGTTGTGGCGCTGGAGACCTCCATGGGGAGCGTGCGCGCAGAACTCTACCCGGAGGTAGCGCCCAAGACCGTTGCGAACTTCCTCGCCTACGTCAACTCCGGCTTCTATGACGACACGGTGTTTCACCGAGTGATCGAAGGCTTTGTCGTCCAGGGCGGCGGCTTCACCCCGGAGCTCGTCCCCAAGCCCACCCGCAAGCCCGTGCGCATCGAGACGAAGAACGGCATGAGCAACGAGCGCGGCACAGTGGCTATGGCCCGCCAGATGGGCAGGGACACCGCGACCTCCCAGTTCTTCATCAACCTAAAGCCCAACACTACGCTGGACCGCGGTGCGCTGCAATTCGGCTATACGGTATTCGGCCGCGTGATCGAGGGCATGGAGGTCGTGGACCGCATCTCGCGGGTCCAGACCAGTCGGCGCGGTCGCATGCAGGACGTGCCCATCCTGCCGGTGTTCTTGGAAACCGCCCGGATGGAGTAGTAGGGTCGGTGGCCGGTCGCGACGCCGCTATTGGCCGAGATCTAGCGGAACGTCGTTGAAGTTCCGGGTGAGCGGCACCACTTCGGCGCCTTCGGGAGCCTTGAATTCGAACATCGATTCGCTCAGGGCCGGATTCATCTGCTCGTCGGAGAACTGGTAGACGTTCACAGACTCGTCGCGTCCCACGATGCGAATGCCTGTGATTGAGTACGCGGCCGGATCGAAGTCGAACTCCACGCGGGAATAGAAATCCCGCGCGTTGCGCCCCTCGCCGATCAGCACTGACTGTCCGCCCGCGTCCTCGATGCGCAGATTGCGGAACATCCTGCGCAGGCGCATCCGGCCCAGCAGGAACGATAGCGGCGCGCGCAGATCGGTCATCGCCTCCAACTCGACCTGGCGCACTTGGTTGGAGTGCGGGTTGTACATCCGAAACATCGTGCCATCGCTGACCGCGACCTTGCCCTCTGGCTCGGTGTAGTCCCAGCGCATCTTGCCGGGGCGCTGGAGGTAGAGCGTGCCGGTCTCGACCATACGCCGTTGCCCTGAGTACTCCATCGACTGTTCGAACTGCATCTGCAGCCCGCTCAGGCTGTTGTAGCGGCGTTCAATGTTCTCGATGGTCTTGTTCAGCGGCTGCGCTGTCGCGACAGAGCTTGCGATGGCCAAGGCGAACAATACGCCGGAAAGAGCAGATTTCGAGGTCATGGGCACGGGGCGCGCAGGAGCGGATAGGTATGGCGCAGACCGATCCCTTTCGACGTGCGGGCCGCGCTAGTTTCAGTATACCGGTCGGTCCCGCTCAATCCCGCAGCAGCTTGCGTATGCCGCGGGTCGCCTGGCGGATGCGCTGCTCGTTTTCCACCAATGCGAAGCGGACCGAGTCGTCGCCACGCGGGCCGAAGCCGATTCCGGGCGACACGGCGACCAGTGCTTCGTGCAGCAGCAGCTTGGAGAACTCCAGCGATCCCGACCATGCGTAGCGCTGCGGGATCTTGCCCCAAACGAACATCGTCGCCTTCGGCGGCTCGATCTCCCAGCCGCCACCGCCCAAGCCGTCGATTAGCGCGTCGCGGCGGCTCTTGTACATTGCGGCGTTCTCCGCCGTTGCTGACTCGCAGTGGCGGAGGGCGATGATGGCGGCGATCTGGATGGGCTGGAACATCCCGTAGTCCAGATAGCTCTTGATGCGCGCCAGCGCGTCGATCATCTTGGGATTGCCGACGCAGAAGCCCACGCGCCAGCCTGGCATGCTGTAGCTCTTGGACATCGAGAAAATCTCGACGCCGACCTCTTTCGCGCCCGGCACCTGCATCATGGACGGAGCTTGGTAGCCGTCAAACACGATGTCGGCGTAGGCGAAGTCATGCACGAGCATTGTGCCGTGCCTATGGGCCAAGTCTACGAGCGGGCGAAAGAAATCCAGCTCCACGCACTGAGTCGTGGGGTTGTGCGGAAACGATGTCAGGATCATCGCCGGCTTGACTCCCGGCTTCTTGAAGATGTCCTCGATGCGCGCGAGGAATTCGTCCGGAGACGGCATCGGAACCGCGATCTGCACTCCATCGGCCATCACCACGCCCCACTGGTGGATGGGATAGGACGGATCTGGCATGGCGACCCCATCCCCCGGCCCGATCGTGGCGAACGTGAGGTGAGCGAGCGCGTCCTTGGACCCCATAGTCGCGATCGCTTCCGTCTCGGGGTCCAACTCCACTCCGAACTTGTCTTGGTAGCGCTTGCAGATCTCCTCTCGCAGGCGGGGGATGCCACGCGAGAGCGAATAGCGGTGGTTGCGCTTGTCGCGGGCTGCCTCGGTGAGCTTTTCGACGACCAAGTCGGGCGTCGCGCCGTCGGGATTGCCCATGCCCAGGTCGATCACGTCGAGTCCGGCGCGGCGGGCCTTGGCGCGCATCGTGTTGATCTCCGCGAAGACATAGTTCGGGAGCTTGCCGATGCGATGGAAAGGCTCCTCGTCAAAGATCCCCATTGGCTCATTCTCTCAGACGCGAGAGCGCACTCCTGAAGAGGGGCGGGTCAGGTGCGCCCCCAATAGTGTCGGGTGGCGTCGGGCGTGATGTGTGCAATGTAGTCTGTAGATTGCGGGCCCGCACCGGATTGCGGGCCCTTGATCGCAGCGCGTCGCCATGGATGATCGGACCACGCACCTGTTCGCCAAGCGTCGGCTGTTCGTGATCGGCGGCCCCTGCGTCATCGAATCCGCCGAGCATGCCCTCCAGATCGGTCACGCCTTGGCGGAAGCGGCCAACTCGGCGGGATTGGACGCGGTATTCAAGGCTTCCTTCGACAAAGCCAACCGGACCAGCCAGTCGTCGTATCGCGGGCTTGGCTTGCAACAAGGCCTTGAGGTCTTGCGCGACGTCCGCAACGAGACCGGCTTGCCCGTGCTCACTGACATCCACGAGCCCGCTCAGGCGGCAGCGGTGGCCGAGGCCTGCGACATCCTTCAGATCCCCGCCTTCCTGTGCCGTCAGACGGACCTGTTGGTAGCGGCCGGGCGCACCGGCCGCATCGTCAACATCAAGAAGGGCCAGTTCATGGCACCCGAAGACATGCAGTACGCCGCCGACAAGGTCGCCTCCTGCGGCAATCGCCGGATCCTCTTGACTGAGCGCGGCACCAGCTTCGGCTACCGCGACCTGGTGGTAGACTTCCGGGCGTCGGCCAAGATGAGCGCGCTGGGCTATCCTGTCGTGCTCGACGTCACGCATAGCCTGCAGCAGCCGGGCGCGGCGGGCGGCACGAGTGGGGGACAGCCCCAGTTCATCGAACTGTTGGCGAGGGCAGGCGCGGCCGCCGGATTCGACGGGCTGTTCCTTGAAGTCCACGAGGAGCCCGCCCGGGCTCTGTCGGACGGTGCCACTGCGCTGCAGCTGGACTTGCTGCCGGAGTTGTTGGCGCGGGTGGCGAAGATCTGGCGTCTGGTGTCCAGCTTCGACTCGCGCCGTGGCTCTGCGGAGACCTGATTTACTTCAGCGACAGGCCGCCGTCCACAGCGACGATTTGGCCGGTGACGAACGCCGGTCCTTCGAGCAGCATGCCGACGGCGGAGGCGATTTCCTCGCCAGTGCCGTGCCGCCCCATCGGGGTGTTGCGCACTAGGCGGGCGATTTCGTCGGGCATCTGGTCCCCGAAGTGGATGACGCCCGGAGCGATTCCGTTGACTGTGATATCCGGCGCGAGCGCCTTGGCCAACCCGTGTGTCAGCATCACGACACCGGCCTTGGAGGTGCAATACGGCACGTGCTTCGCCCATGGCCGCAAGCCGCCTAGCGAAGCGATGTTGACGATTCTCCCCCCGCCTCCGCGGAGCATGATCTTGGCCGCCTGCTGGCAGCAGAAGAACGTAGCCTTGAGATTGACGGAATGAATCGCGTCCCAGTCGCGCTCAGAGGCGTCGAGCGGGTCGACGGCACGGAAGACCGCCGCGTTGTTCACCAAGCAGTCCAAGCGCCCGAACGCCGTTTCGATCTCCCCGAACAAGCGCCGGATCTCGGCGACGTTCGCCAGATCCGCCCGAAAGGCCCGTCCGCCACAGGCGGCCGCCGTGGCGAGGGCATCGGTCTCGGACGTGTTGTAGTGGACCGCGACGTTGGCGCCGCGGCTCGCGAGGTGCAGCGCGATGCAGCGCCCGATCCGCTTCGCGGCGCCGGTCACGGCAACGACCTTGCCTTCCAGTGTGTGCATCGGGCAGTCCGCCGGGTACCATCGGCGACTGGTTTGAGAGAGTACTACGATAGCGATAGGGCGCAAGCGCGCCCTGCACTGGCTGGCCGGAGCGGCGGTCTCAGCGAGAAATGAACAAGTACATCATGATCGGCCCGCAGGGAGCTGGCAAGGGCACCCAGTCCGTCCTGCTCTCTCAGACATTCGGGTTCGTGCACATTTCGATCGGGGAGATCTTCCGCTGGCACGTGGACAACCACACCAAGCTCGGCTCGCGCGTGACGCGCATCACGGCTCAAGGCCGGCTGGTGTCCGACGAGATCGTCGAAGAGGTCGTGCGCGAGCGCTTGGAGCTGCACGACTGGCGGCATGGGTTCGTCTTGGATGGCTTCCCGCGGACCCCATCCCAAGCGAGCTACCTGTTCGAGAACTGGAATCTTGACCGTGCGATTTACTTGGACCTGCCCGATACCGCGGTCAGCCAGCGCGTGCTGAAGCGCGCTCAAGCCGGCCAGGGCGGAGGCTTTACGAAGCGCGCTGACGACAACCCTGAGGCCCTCCAGCACAGGCTGTCCGAATACCACCTCAAGACCCAGCCCCTGCTCAAGCTCTTCGAAGAGCGCGACTTGCTCTTGAGGGTGGACGCCAGTCGCTCGATCGAGGAAGTCTTCGGAGCGATCTGCGCGGGACTCGGCTTGCGCGAGCCCGTTGCCGACCGCCGCTCGGCGGCGTAACGCTTAGCGCACGGGCGGCCCGCGCCGACCCGAGTCCGGCTGTCGTGGGGGCTGCTGGCTGCGTGGCTGGTTCGGAATCCCGGGCCGGGCAGTCGTCGGGACGCGGGCCGCTGCGCCAGAGTCTTCTCGATAGTCGTAAACGAACTCCCACTCGTTGTAGGCTTTCTTGCCGTTATAGACCTTGACGCCGGTGGCTTCGCTCTTGCTGGCGACGCCTGCGATCCCGCGTTCGAACCGCCGCGCCGTGGCGGCGGCCTGGGCCGGAGCGGACATCCCGGCGATTCCGCCGGGTCGTGGAGAGGTCAGCAGGCGGTTGATCAGCTCCGGCGCGCCCGAACCAGACACGTTCCCTGCAAGCCCGCCCGTCGTTCGGCCAGACGCGCCGCCGAGACCCTGCCGGGGCGCCCCCGGGCGTGGCGGCCCGCCCTGTCCGGGGGCTCGCGTGATCCCACCCGCAGCAGCACTCGGGTCTTGCTGAGCGAATCGGCGCTCGTTCTCGTCCATCGGCACTTGGCTGGGCAGCATCCGGCTGTAGTCTGGCGGCTGCCCGGGATCTGGCGGCTCCTCGGGGCTTGGCGAGGGTTCGCCCTCGACGGTGTTGAACCCAAACCCTTGGCTGTAACGGGTTGCAGCGGCCAGGTCTGGCGCCGCGGAGTCTCGCACCGCTTGGAAGCGTTCCGCCTGTTCGGGCACCTCTGGTGCAAATGGATCTTGCGCATTGGGCATGCCGGGCCGCGTGCCCGGAATCTCGCCAGCGCCGGGATCCGCCTGCGATCCGAACAGGCCGGTCAGCCCCTGTCCCATGGGAGCGCCCAGCGCTTGGCCCAGGCCGCCCTGGCGCCTGTCCTCGGCCGTGTCGAACAGCAGGGAGTCCTCGAAGCGCCCGTCCTCCCCCATGTGGATCAAGCGCCACTCCCCCGTCTCTCCGATTGGATCCGGATCTCGTCTGCGCAGATAGCGCACGCCATCCGTGTCTTCCAAATCGTCGAGATCCTCGGGGTACTTGTTGTGATCGCGGTAGTAGAGCTGGATTGCGCGCCGGTACTGCTCGCCGCGCTCGATGAGCTGCGCATCCTTCAAGCGCTGCGACTGCAGCGCCATCCGCGGGATCGAGAGGGCCAGGCCGATCAGCAAGACGGCTGAAGTCACGAGCAGCGCCAGCAGCACGTAGCCCTCCTGGCCGCGTCTGGCGGCGTTTCGCCCGGACCTCATTGCGGAAACTCCAGCGGGATCGAGAACTCTTGGTTCTCCTGGGTGTCTTCGAGCCTCACCGCCTGCAGCCCAATGTCCGTGATCCGGTAGCGGCCCTGCAGGAGCGCTCCCTCTGACGCTAGGAGGATCTCGTCGCCATCGAGCAAGAATGCCCGCCGAGCCTCCGACTGTGCCGAGCTGGCCAGCCCGTAGTACTTCCAGTCTGGTGGGCGCGCCTTTTTCGGGGCAGGCCTTGGGGCCGGTCGCGCGGGCCTCGGAGCGGGCTTGCGCGCGGCCGCTTCCAGCTTGGCTTGGGCGAGCCGCGCTTCCTCTCTGGTCGGCCCCGCGATCTCGCGCGGCTTCGGGCGCCCGAAGTTGAAGATATCTCTGTCCACGACAGGCGTTTCGATGGCGCGGACGCGCTCGAGCAGATCTTTGCGCAGCGTCGCGTCAGCAGCGAAATCGGGCTCGTTCTGGGCCTGCGGATCGGCGGTCGGAGGCTGGCTCGTCGTCCTGCCGGTGGACACAGCCGGGCGTTGCGGAGTCGGCGCCGGCGCCGGTCCCCCGCCGGGCCCGCTGAAGAACTGCACGTACACCACGATTGCGAGCACGGCCAGCGCCACTCCCAGCTGGATCAGCGACTTCTTGTTCGCTCCGATTTCCACCGTGGCCTCCTACAGGTCCCTCACCAGCGTGTCAAAGCGCATGTTGATCTGAAGCTCGTTCAAGTTGCCGTCGTTGCGCGGCGTCGCGCCGAGCGAGCCAATCACGAAAAAGACCTTGGAACGATCGAGTTGGTACAGAAACTGCACCAGGTTGTCGTAGCGTCCGCGCAAGCTCGCGTTCACCGCGAGGCTGCCGTACTGTTCATTCCCTTCGAGCGGCTCGACAGCATAGCTGGTCTCGCGGATCTCGATCCCGGCTTGCGTCGCCGCCGCGCCCAGCTCGGTCAGCAGGGCGGAGAATGCACTCTGGCGGGGTAGGGCGATCTCCTCTGCCAGGGCGCTGCCATCGGCCTCGGCCGTCTCGATCAGCTTCGCGCGGGCCTGTACGACCTCTGTGGCGGCTCGCAACTCTTGGACTTGCGCGGCCAATGCCGCATTGCGGGACTCGAGCTCGTGCTCTCCTAGTTTGGCTGGGCGGACTGCGAGCAAATAGAACCCCAAGTTGCACAAGGCTGCTGCGCCAAGCGCCGCCAGCGCGGTCTTGGGCGCGAGTCGGCGGTACCACTCCATTGGCGCGACCGGCCGGGCGGTGCGATCAGAGCTGCTGGTCATACTCCACCGTGAGTTGGTAGCGGAAGGTAGGATCGCCATCGGTGGGCGGCAGGCTCCCGCGCAGCGCCGGGGCCTGGAAGAGGTCGGATTCCTCCAGCGTCTTCAAGAAGCCGATGAAGTCCGCCGGTGCCTTGGCGCCGAGCGTCATGTCGAGGCGGATAGTGTCTCCTCGGGCTACCTCCGGCTTGATCGTGAGCATCCTGACGTTGGGAGGCAGCACGACCTCCAAGTCGAGAAACGTCCGGGTCCAAGACACGCTCTTGCGCACCAGCAATCCGTTGAGGAATGCTGTGCGCTCGAGGGTCTCGCTGGTGCTCTCGCTTCCGAGCTGCCGCGATGCGGCCGCGGCCAGGGTGTCCAGGCGGCGCTGCTCTGCGAGCAAGGCTTGCTGCTGGCCGAGCAATTGGTCCGGCGTCCCCTCGATCCGCAGGAATCCGACCACGAGCCATGCCGTCACGACCAGCAGCGCCAGGGCTGCGCAACACGCCAGAGCGGAGAAGGCCCGGTAGCCGCCTGCCGGCTTCGTAGCCAAGTTCAGCCCTGACGCCGGCGGGCTCAGGATGCGCATCGCCCACGCCGCGCGACCCACGCGATCAGCCATGCACGTACCCCATCAAACCCGTGCCGCAACTTGCGCCAGCAAGCGGGTGCCCGAGCAGGGGCCTGGCCGGAGATCCCGCTTCGTCGGGCAGCGCCTCCACAAGTGCCGGCTGTATCTCCCCGAAGCCAGCAACCAGCAGGTGTTCCACGGCGCGCCCGAGATTCTCCTCGATATAGACGAGGGTGGGGAAGACATCGGCCAAGACTTCCTGTACGCACGCGGCCGCATCCGCGCCGCGGAGGTCTGGTAGGGCGATGCGCCGCAGCAGTCGCACAGTGCCGCCCTCCACCGCCGTGATCGTCATCGCCTGGTCACCGTGCTTGAGCAGCACCGTCATGGCATCGTCGTCGACCAGATTGAGCGCGGCGGCGCACGACGAGCCTACGAATCCAGGACACAGCCCCGCGGCCTCGAACGCGCTTTCGCAGCGCAGTACGTATTCGCCGGCTGCCGCCGCGGCGAATACGGACGGCCTGCCGTCCCCATGTTGCGTGTGGAAGGTGATGCGGGCTAGGCGCGAGTCGAAGGGCAGGCTGTTGCGAAAGCGCTCTTCAACCGCATTGCGCAGGTCTTGAGCCCTGCGCGGCAGGCTGTCGAACTCGACCAGCGCCAGCCGGACCGCCTCGTCCGGAAGCAACACTGCAGCATGCGGGCTGGGCACGGGTTGCAACTCGCCGAGCACCGCCTGGATCGCGTCTTGCAGCCCGTCCGGCGGCTGGGGCTGGTCGCTCGCCAGATCGGCTTCCGGCAGTTCGCGCTCAGCCCGGGCGAGCACGGCCGTCCCCGACCGGCGCGCGCCCATGAGCACGCCGCCGCCGAGTTCGAACACCAGCGCGGGCTGGGGGTCCGGCCACAGCCGGTTGAGGGCTTGGAGCAGCATTCCCACGATCAGTCGATGAAAGTGACCTTGTCGATCTCGCGCAAGGTGGTCAGGCCCGCGCGCACTCGCTCGACGGCAGACTCCCGGAGCGTCTGCATGCCCTCTGCCCGCGCAGCGCGGGCGATTTCGGAACTCGGCCGCTTGGCCAGAATCAGCTCGCGGATGTTGTCCGACATGTCGAGCAGCTCGTGGATCGCTGAGCGGCCTCTGAATCCCGTGCCCGAGCATTCGATGCAGCCCTCGCCCTCGGTGAATTCAAACCCCTCCCATTCCACCAAGGGCAGCCGCGAGGCCGCCAGCCGCTCGCGCGAATACCGCCGCTTCACCTGGCAGTGAGGACAGATCAAGCGCACCAGGCGCTGGGCAAGTATGCAATTCAGCGCGGAGACGAAGTTGTAGGCTTCCACGCCCATGTTCAGGAAGCGCCCCAGCACGTCTACCACGTTGTTGGCGTGTACGGTCGTGAACACCAAGTGGCCAGTGAGGGCCGATTGGATGGCGATCTGGGCCGTCTCGGGGTCGCGGATCTCGCCGACCATGATCTTGTCAGGATCGTGGCGCAGGATCGAGCGCAGCCCGCGCGCGAATGTCAGCCCCTTCTTCTCGTTGATGGGAATCTGCGTGATCCCGTGCAGCTGGTACTCGACCGGGTCTTCGATGGTGACGATCTTGTCTTCGTCGCTCTGAATCTCGCTCAGAGCCGCATAGAGGGTGGTCGTCTTGCCCGACCCCGTCGGGCCGGTCACCAGGACCATTCCGTATGGTTCTCGGATGTAGCGCCCGAAGCGCCGTTGGTCCTCTGCGCTGAACCCGACCACGTCCAAGGACAGCTTCTTGAACTTCTCGCTCATGGACTGCTTGTCCAGGATGCGCAGCACCGCGTCCTCGCCGAAGACGGTGGGCATGATGGACACCCGGAAGTCGATCTGCCGCCCCTTGTAGCGCACCCGAAAGCGCCCGTCTTGGGGCACTCGCCGCTCGGCGATGTCGAGTTCGCTCATCACCTTGATGCGCGACAGGATCGTTTCGTGCCAGTCCTTGGCGATCGGCGACATGGCGTAGTGCAGCACGCCATCGATGCGGTACTTGATCGCCACGTCGGCGTTGCGGGTCTCGATGTGTATGTCGCTAGCCCGCCGTTCCAGGGCGTTGAATACGGTGGAGTCGATCAGCTTGATGACCGGCGCGATGCCACTGTCCTGGGTCAGCTTGTCGATCGACAGCGTCTCGTCCGGATCCTCGCCCGCGCTTACGTCCAGGGTGAATTCTTCGGTGACCTCCTCCAGCACTCTCTGAGACTGCTCGGTCTTGTCCAGCAGCTCGCTGATCTGGGGTAGCGTGGCGATGGCGATCCGCAGCTTCTTGCCCAGCAGCGAGGCGATCTCGTCGAGCTCGGGCAGTCGTCTTGGGTCTGCGATGGCGATCTCTAGCGAGCCGTTTCGTTCGGTGATCGGCACGAAGTTGTGCCGGAACATCAGATCGACCGGAATCGACCGGAACAGGTCGCTATCGATATGGACCGAGGCGAGATCGACAAACGGGTAGCGGTACCGCTGCGCCAGCTGGCGGGCGTCATGCTCGGCCGCCTCGGACCTCGTTTCAGTCGCTTCCTCGGGCGTGGGCATAGACTGGCGCCGGACTCGCGCCGTGCAATAGATATTGACGTATAGGTTGGAAGCAGCGTGCAGCCGCCCCGCGGGGCGGCCTGCGATCAGAACTGTTCCGCAAGGCTGAATATCGGCAGGTACAGAGAGATCAGCACGAATGCCACGAAGATGCCCATGAAGATCATGATGGCCGGCTCGATCAGGTTCAGCAGCGCCGCCGTCTTGGTCTGGACCTCGTCGTCGAAGAACTCCGCGACCGATGTCAGCATCTGCGGCAGTGCGCCCGTCGACTCCCCTACGCGCACCATTTCGACCGCTAGGGTCGGAAAGAGGTCGGCTTGCAGCATGCTAGCCGCCAGGGTCTGCCCCTCGCGGACTCTTTCCCGGACCATGCCCAGCTTTTCCCGCAGCAGCCCCGAGCCGAGCGATTCGCTGGCGGTCTCCAAGGCGTGCAACAGCGGCACCCCCCCAGTGAGAAGCGTGCCCAGGAGTCGCGCCAGCTGGGCCACCTGGTAGCGAATCCAGAGCTGGCCGACCATCGGCGCGCGCAGGAGCAGGCGCTCGAGGCCGGCCCGCGCGCCCTTCCTGCGCAAAGCCCAGAGCCCCCCGGCGGCAGCGGCCGCCGCGGCCGCGACGAGCAAGAGAACGTTATCGCGCGCAGCACCGCCGAACGCGACCAGCAATTGAGTCGACACGGGCAGGTTCGCGTCCATGGTGTCGTAGAGCTGCGCGAACTCCGGCACCACGTAGGTCACCAGAAACAGCACCAGCGTGAGCACCAAGGCGATCAGCACCGTCGGATAGATCAGCGAGACGAGAATCTTCTTGCGGACCGCCAGCGCGAGCTTTTGGTATTCCACGTAGCGCTCGAGCACTGAGTCGAGCGCTCCGGAGCGCTCGCCGGCGAGCAGCGACGTGACGTAGATGGGCGGGAAGGCCTCGCGCTTGGCAAAGGCGTCCGAGAGCGGCACGCCGACTCTGACATCGTTGCGGACGGCAGCGATGTGCGCGGCCAGGGCCTTGTTGCGCACGTTCCCCGCCAACAGCTCCAGAGACTGCGGGATGGGCATGCCCGCTCGGATCATGGCGAGGAATTGCGCGTTGAAGACCACGAACTGCTGCAGGTCGACACGCCCGCGCTTGCTGCCTGGCCGGGACGTCTGGATCTCGCCACGTACGCTCACCGAACGCACCAACAGGCCGCGCGAGGTGAATTGTCGCCGCGCCACGTGGGCGGAGG
>JAJDZN010000160.1 GCA_022824585.1 Bryobacterales bacterium
CCTGTGTGGTCATCAACGTCAGCGTGTCGCCGCTGATGCCGAGGGCGACCTCGACAGCCTGCGGCTGGAACGGCGGTGGTGCCGGCGGTGGTGCCGGCGGAGGCGCCGTCGCGGTGGGCTCGGAGCCGCCGCAGCCGGCCAAGCCGAGCGCCAGCAGCATCAGAGCCAAGAGGCCGAAGCCCCAACTCGATCGATTGCGATTCGTCATGATTCTCCCTTATTTCCTTCTCCACTGCACCCCGCCAGAAGGATCGCTCCTCTGACGGATTGCCTACCGAGGCCCGCTAGGAACCCCACATAGCAAGTTCTAGCACTACACGCTATATTTCTGAGCGCATGAAGCACCAAATCTAGATATATATTGGAATCTCCATACTATATATAGTAGTGAAGGCCCGGCTGCTGAATCTTCAATAAGCCAATTCAGACAGCCAAATTACTAGCCGAGCGCCGCGGAATTGGTGACACGTTGCACCTGCACGACGGGTGAGCGCTGCCAGATGCCTAGGTGTCGATCTGAGCGTCTAGGACTCCATGCGCAAGGCGCAGCCACGGGTGGCCGCTCGATTGGGGCCAACTTGACGCTTGTCCGAGACTGCGTGCTACGCTGACCCTCTGGGGGCCTTTACTGGACGCATGCTGACCGCATACGCCCGCGTATCGACTGAGTCGCGGGATCCCGAGTGCCAGCGCCAAGCCTTCGCCGCCGCGGCCTGCGAGCAGAATTCCGTATTCGGTGGCAACTCCGGGGCCGCCCACGACCGCATTTACACCTCGCGCCGGAGTGGGCGTGCGTGACGACATTGACCGACGCCTGCGAGGCGTACTTGGCCGACGCCCGTGCCCGCAGGCTCCGCGAGGGCACGCTGGTGAGGTACCGGCTGACGCTGCGGCAGCTATGTGAGTACGCTACGTCGCGCGGGGTCTCCAACCTCGCAGATGTAGACCGCACGCTGCTGCGGGATTGGAGGCAGTCGTGGCGGTGTCGGCCGTCGACCGAGTCGCTCCAGATCCAGATCACCAAGACCTTCTTCCGCTTTGCTGTCACAGAGCAGTGGATCGAGGCAACGCCCGCTTCCGGACTCAGGCCCCCCCGGCAGTCGTTGACACCGCCCACTATGCCGCTCTCGCTCGATGAGATGCGGAGGCTCGTTGGCGCGGCCCGAGAGCGCAGCCGCGAGCGGGCCCTGATTCTGCTGATGCGCTACTCCGGTCTTGCGATCCGCGACGCGACAACACTGCCCCGCAGCGCGCTGGACGGCCAGATACTCAGCCTCCGTAGGGCCAAGAGCGGCGAACTCGTGCTTTGTGCGCTGCCCGCACGTGTCGCGGCCGAACTCTCGGCTGTGGCGCCGGGCCGCAAGCACTATTTCTGGACCGGTCAGTCTAGGCCTTCAACGGTGGCCAGCTACTGGCGGGCCCGACTCGCGGCGGTCGCCGAGCGCGCGGGAGTTGAGAAGTTCCACACGCACCGTTTGCGCGACACGTTCGCAGTAAATCTGCTGATAGCTGGCGTCGCGATCAAGGACGTGTCCACCCTGCTTGGCCACAGCAGTGTGCTCACTACAGAGAGGTACTACGCCCCGTGGGATATCTCTCGGCGAGACCATCTCGTGAGAATCGTGCAGTCTGCAAACGCGGAATGTCACTTGCTGGACCACCTCTACGGGCCTGCCACTGTCGTCAATCAGGGCGATGTGGCGGCCGGTTGGTGTTGATTGCAATTGACAGGCGCCCTGGCTGGCTCATCCGAGCGTTCGCAGCTCTTTCCGGACAACCGGGCGTTGCGCTGCCGCAGCTAGTCGACGAAGTAGCCCCCACCGACCAGAACTGGGATGCCGTGAGCCGTGAACCGCCGGATGATCGAGACCTTGCGCCCGACTCTGCCGTTCGCCGGGGTGATGGTGTTGTAGTACAGAAAGATCTCGCCGAACGCATCGCCGATGGCAGCCACGTCGCGACCCGCGAACGGATCCTCGGCCAAGCCGCCTCGGGTCCGTTCCGCGAGGCTCACTCCGTTCACGACCAGCCCGCGGCCCGTGAATACCTGGTTGCCTGCCAGATCCACTCCGAACCCGTAGGCCGAGCCTGACTCCACCGCTCGTCGGATCGATACATCGGTGTCGCGAATCACCCCTTGGCCTCGACCTGCAGTGCTGCGCAGCGAATCAACTCCCGCAGCTTGGCGTTGGAGGTCTCGGCGGAAAGCCCGGCGGATTGACTTCCTCCCTCCCGCAAGCGTCGGGGAAGCCCCGCCGGTACACGCCGAAGCCGATGTAGGCCGGAGTTCCGTTCCAATCGACCGGCAAGAAATACGACGTCTTTGTTGGGATGAAATCCATGCGGTCGCTGACGCGGACTGGCCACACGGACGACGTGCTGGAGGTGGCGCGCGTCTGGCTGGAAATCGACGAGGAAGGTCCCAAGCGGCTCGGGCGGATCCTCGCCGACGCTCGGCGGGCACACATCGGGATGGCGAACATGTCAACAGGAGTGGCCATGCTCTAGGAATAATGTATTATGAATGCATAATTTCGACCTATGGACCATGGGATCCCTTATATCGAGCGCTCCCTCGAACCTGTCCTCCGAAGGGCCGCTAGCGAATTCCCGGCAGTAGTCCTGACCGGCCCGCGGCAATCCGGCAAGACGACGCTCCTCCAGCACCTGTTTGGGACGCACCACCGCTACGTTTCCCTAGAGCCGCCCGACATCCGAGTCGCAGCCCAAGAAGACCCACGAATGTTCTTGGAGCTTCATCCACCCCCGGTAATCCTTGATGAGGTGCAGTATGCCCCCGGCCTGTTTCCTTACATCAAGGAAAAGATCGACGCCAAACGACACGAACCCGGACAGTTCCTGCTAACGGGCTCCCAGAATCTGCTGCTTAGTGAGGGCGTGACCGAATCCTTGGCTGGCCGTGCTGCGATGCTTCGCCTATTTCCGTTGTCTAGGCGGGAAGCCGAAGGGAGGCCTCAGCTTCCGTTGGCGTGGGAGGACGGCCCGACGTCCTTGCCCGAAACGTCCTACACGTTCGGGGAACTGTGGAAGGGGTTCTTGCGGGGCGGTTACCCCGAATTAGTGGCAAACCCGATTCGGAACGAGCGGATGTGGCACGCCAGCTACGTCCAGACCTATCTCGAACGGGATGTGCGCATGCTCAGACAGATTGGAGACCTGTCCCAATTCCAGATCTTCCTGCGAGCGCTGGCGGCTAGAAGTGCCCAACTCTTGAATCTGGCCGATCTTTCCCGAGACCTCGGCGTCGCGCTCAACACGGTCAAGGCATGGCTCTCGGTGCTCGAAGCTACCTACCAAGTGATCGTGCTTCGTCCGTATTTCGCTAACGTCGGCAAGCGGCTCGTCAAGACCCCGAAGGTATATTTCACGGACGTGGGCACGCTTTGCTATCTGGTGGGGCTGAAGGAGCCTGAGCACGCTTCTTCAGGCCCCATGGCGGGCGCGATTCTCGAAACAGCGGTGGTTTCCGAGATCGCGAAGACGCTCACGCACCGGGGGCTGGAGCCGCAGGTGTACTTCTGGCGAACCGCTGCGGGAACGGAGGTGGACATCTTGGTCGATGTAGGGGGGAAACTAGTTCCTTTAGAGGTCAAGCTCTCGGCCACCCCAGGCCCGGGAATGGCGGCGGCCATCAAGCGGTGGCAGCAGGATTTTCGCGAAACGGCGATGCCTGGATATGTTGTGCATACGGGCAACGTACGGATTCCACTCGGTGCTGGAGTCGTTGCTTTACCCTTTGCGACCTTGTGATTGGCCACTGCGTCCACGACTCAGCGGCCGAAAGATCTTCAGCAATCGAGGATCGGTTGGGTTCCCGTACTTTGCTGCCGATTAACCTGCGGCCGAGACTTTCTTGAAGCAACTTGACAACCCGCGCTTAGTTGCCAACAATAAAATTGGCAACTAAAAAGTTGGCAATGAAAATGTTGGCAAGCTGCGTGGTGCGAGGTGGGCAATCTTGAAGAAGACGGTGGGGAACTGGGTCGACGGGGAGCGCTTCTTCGATCGCGACGACGATTTGTTGTTCCTGAAAGAGTCCGTGCAGGATGGCACGAACGTGCTGCTCACGGGCCAGCGCAGGATGGGCAAGACCAGCCTAGTGCGCGAACTCTTGCGGGACTTGAGGGCTAACGATGACACTTCGACGCTCTTCGTGGATCTCGAGGATGCCCGGGACCCGGCTGACGCCATCGTGAAAATCGTCTCTGAAGCACGGAATTCTGCAAGTCTCTGGGAGAAAGTGACGCAGTGGCTCGGAGGTAGTTTGACGCAACTTGTGGCTGAGGCAAGCTATGCGGAGTTCAAGGTTGCGCTCCGGGCGCAGATCCACACGGGCAACTGGAAGGACAAGGGTGACGCAGTCTTTGAGACGATCGCTGGTAAGGGCGACGACCAGGTCGTAATTGCGATCGATGAACTGTCGCTATTGATCAACCACGTTCTCAAGGGCGACGATTACCAGATTTCCGGAAAAGGTGCCGGAGAGGCGCGTGAGTTCATGGCATGGCTCCGCCGGAACTGCCAAATGCACAGAGACCGCATCACCATGGTCGTGCTGGGCAGCGTGGGCTTGCCGCCCATCCTCAGGCAGGCGGGCCTGTCCGCGACCATGAACACGTTCTCAAACTACGAGTTGCGCCCTTGGGACCAGCAAACGGCGTCTGACTGCCTTGCCGAACTCGCGACTACCTACGGTCTTGATCTAGCTGTTGAAGTGCGACGTACGATGTGCCAGCGCCTCCGAGCATGTATTCCTCACCACGTCCAACAGTATTTCGACGCTGTGCAGCGGCGCTTGCGGCTGGCCGGACGGACCAGAGCCTCGCTCCATGATGTCGAGGAAGCGTACGACAATGACATGCTCGGCACGAGAGGGCGGATCGACAGGGACCACTACGAAGATCGCCTGAAGCTGATTCTCGGGCTTAAGGCGTACCCGCTAGCTCTCGAGATTCTGGCTCGCACTGCGCGGGCGGGAGTTTGGACTGCTAAGGACCAGCTGGCGTACGAGGACGAGCTTCAGACTTTGGGCGAGGGTGGCGCGACTACCATGTCGCTTGTCTTGGACCTCCTGGAGCATGACGGTTACTTGGCGAGTCACGAGGATGGCTACCGCTTTGAATCCGGACTCTTGGAGGACTGGCAGCGCGTGTCGCTGGGGCTGCCGCCTACGCGTCTGAATGAGGGTGGACGCTAGGGGGGATGCTTGCCATGGCTGGCCCGGCGATGAAGTTCAATCCCGGCTTCCTGTCGGACCAAGAACTGGTGGACTCTTTCTGCGTCCGAGTGCCCGAGTTCGAAATGCTGGTCCAGACGATACGAGAGAGCACTGACAGTTCGAATCCGCACCAGCTCGTGGTAGGTCCGCGTGGCACCGGAAAGACGACCTTGCTCTTGCGAGTTGCCGTCGAGGTCAAGCGAGACCCAGAGCTCAGAAGGGCTTGGCTTCCCGTTGTATTTCCGGAAGAGAGCTACGAGGTTGCAACCTGCGGCGAGTTTTGGATGCAGTGCCTGACGCACCTCGCGAATCAGACACCTCAAGACGGAGGGGGCATAGACTTGGCCCGCGCAGTAGCGGAGGTGCGGACCGAACGGGACGACCAGAGGCTAGCGGCCCGCTGCCTCGCAGCTGTCTTGGACTTCGCCATCCAGGAAGACAGGCGAATGCTTCTAATCGTCGAAAACCTAAACATGTTATTTGACGACATCAACGATCCCGATGTCGGTTGGCAGCTGCGGCACACACTCCAGAACGAGCCGCGGATTCTTGTCCTAGCGAGCGCTACTAGCAGGTTCGATGAGATCGAGCGCTATGGGAGGGCAATGTATGACCTCTTTAACGTGCAGGAACTGCAGCGCCTCGATACAGACGCGTGCGCGGTTATTTGGAAAGAGGCCTCCCATAGGGATCCGGACAAGGGTGTCATCCGATCGCTGGAAATTCTCACTGGCGGCAATCCTCGCCTGCTTGCGATCATTGCACGCTTCGGTGCCATGCTGTCGCTTCGCGAGCTCATGGACAATCTGCTGACTCTAGTCGACGATCACACCGAGTACTTCAAGAGTCACCTTGATGCGCTCGGAGTCCAAGAACGAAGAGTGTATTTGGCACTTGCACGGCTATGGCGGCCAGCCACAGCAAGAGAAGTCTCAGAGCACGCCCGCCTGCCAACCAACAACTGCAGTGCCTTGCTGGGTCGGCTCGTTGATCGCGGCGCCGTCCAGATAGCTGGCGGTAGGCCCAGGCGTAAGCAGTACTACGTCGCCGAGCGGATGTACAACATCTACTACTTGTTGCGGATAGGTCGAGGATCGGACCGCCTGGTCGAGGCCCTAGTTCGCTTCATGCGATCGTTCTATTCTCCAAGCGAGCTAGAGGACTATCTCGATGCCCTCAAGAGAGATCCTGGCTCTGTTGACCCAATCATCCTCCGGCAGTTCGGGAAAGCCTTGGAACGTACCGAACGTGCCGATCAGCACATCGAATTCGGACTGGCAGGGCATTGGGAACTAAGGGAGTTGGCTCGCAGGGCCGATGAGCTGTTGAGATCCGAGAACTGGGGTCAACTCATCCGCGTTTGCGAGGAGATCGAATCGAGAGTTCCTTCCGATGCCTCCGTCCCTGAATCGGAATACCTAGCCGATGCCCGGAACCTGCGAGTCACTGCCCTGATCGAACTGGATAGCCTTGACGAGGCCGAATCTCTGTGTTCGGAGACATGGTCCGCGTATTCCGGCAGCGATTTCGCCCCTTTGCTCAAGTCGGCAGCGATAGCCGGCGCTATACGGATTGAGCTGCTGACGCTGTCGGGGCAAAGCAGTGAGACGATCCTCGAGGCCAGCGAGGGCTTCTTGGGCCGATTCGGACGTGATAGCTCGCTGGGAATTCCTGAAGCGCAGGCCGCGGTGCTCTTCCAAAGAGCCACGGTACTCGGCTCTCTGGGTCGATTGGATGAAGCGCTTGAGGCACACGAGGAAGTCATTGAGCGCTTCGAGGGGGATACGTCACCTCCAGTCGAGTGTTGCGTAATCTCGGCGTTGCACGCGAAGGGCCTCCTTCTAGACCAGAGCGGCCAATTCGACCGGGCGCGGGCGGTGTACGATTCGGCGATGCGTCGTTTCGGAGACAGCGAATCGCCCGAGATCCTTGGACTTGCTGCTAGGGTCGTTGCAAGCAAGGGTGCCTCGTTCTGCCAGTCGAATCGTCCGAATGATGCTCTTCCATGCTTCGACAAGGCTATAGATCGACTAGCAAGTCACAGCTCGGGCGAGACCGACGAAGTCGTGGCCAAGGCTCGATTCAACAAGGCGGCTGTTCTGGAAGCGCTCGACGAGTCTCTGTCCGCCCAGCGCGAATACGACGAGCTGGCCCGGATGCTCGACTCTGATGACCTGCCATGGGCCGTTGAATTGGCTGCGCATGCGTTGTTGCGCAAGGCTGTCCTCTTGTCTAATTCCGGTGACGTGGAAGAGGCACTCGCGACCCTCGACTCCCTTGTGGGTCGGTTCGGCGAGAATCAAGAGGCTGCAGTTGTCCAGAGGGTCGGTTACGCCAAGCTCGAGAAAGCAAGACTGGAGATCGGGGTAGGCCGGCCCGAGGCGGCAATCGAAACAATCAACGACGCACTCGCTAGATCCGACGCAATCGATGATGAAGGTCTACTGCGCGCGCTTCTGCTTCGAGCCGAAGCCTACTTCAAGTGCGACCGCATGGATGTGTGCAGGCTCGAGCTCGTAGAGGTCCTTGAGTTATTCCCAAAGCTGCCTGAGGTGCCGCACATTGCCATGACCGCGCTATCCGCGTTTGCGATTCGTCTTGGTCCCAAGCCTGTGCTCGACCTGATCGAACGTTCGTCATCTACAGATCTATTGCGCCCGTTCGCTGTCGCCCTGCGCCAAGATCTGGGCATCGCAGCCCCGGCTGCGATGGAAATCCTGCAGGTAGCACAAGATGTTCGGACGAGGCTCGACCGGATGAGGCACGAAGGGATTCGGTAGCCTGTGCGTTCTAGGCCAGCTGCACCGATGCGCTCAGTCCGGCGCGATAACGATCGGACTTCCAATTGGTGCACGCGTAGCGCTTGGCACCCTACTCCGTCTCAAACACCACCGCGTTGCTCCTGATTCCATCAGCTGCAATCTGGAGTCGGTGTTCGCCTGCCCTAAGGTCTGATGGCAGGAGCACGACGACCTCGTACACCCCTGCCTCGAGAGTTGACAGACCGCTGAATTCGACCTCGACCGTGCGGTAGTCAACCCACGCCGCAGTTGTCGCCACTACCAGCTGCGGTGTTTCGCTGTCGCCCGCAACGCCCGTTCTGCCCGCTGGGCTGACCACCCCCAAGCCGGTGCACTGAATCTTGATCCGTTCGCCCGCGCCGGGAAGACTCTCGCTCTCAGATTCGACAGGATCGTCGCCGCTATTGGCCTTGCTGATCCGATCGGGAAAGATTCCCGGCTGCACGGCGCTTATGGGAATCGCGGCGGTTCCGCTGCGTCCGTACACTGTTGCCACGCCGACGTCGACCGATGGGCCCTCCGCCCAGAACGGCACCTGGAACGTCACCTGTAAAGGCGAGACTCGCGCAAGAGGCGCGCCCACGCCGTCGACATGTACGCGAGTCAGCGTTGGGCCTAGGCGGTCGGGCAGCGTGGGGACATCGGCCTCCGTGTCCGGCTCGGCCACCAGTTCGTCAAGGGCCAGTTGCGATCCGATCAGCGTGACTAGACTCCCCGGCGCGAATCCGCGGCCCGGGCTGGCGGCCTCCCCGCTGGCGGCGTTGACGATATTGGAGGCCGCGAAATTTGGCGGTCCGGGAGTGGTTCGGATCGTGGTCGAAATCGCCACTTCCGGCGCGTCCTTCAGGCGCGCCACGTACTCCGTGGTGCTCGGTGTCGGTCCCAGCTGCCAGTTCACAGACACCTCCCCGAAGGCGTCGGTTGTCGGATTCGCGATGACCGGGCTGTCGTCCCCGGCTGCCAGGAACTCGATCTCGACGCCGCTGTACCGCACGTAATCCTCGTCGCGCAGGACAAATCCCAACGGGGATCGCAGTTCGCTCCCGGTCAAACCGTAGAGCTCAGGCGGATGCATCAGCAGCATCTTCATGCCCTCCAGGCCGGAGCGCACCCTCAGGCGGGTTCGGGGCTCGTCATAGCCGAGCTCCGAAGCCTCGGCCGCGAGCGAGGTCACCCCCGCTTCGAGCCCGCTCACGTCGAATTCGGCATACAACTCTCCAGCCGGGATTGTCACGGTCGCTGGCACCGTGGCAATTGCGTCGCCCAGTGTGAGGTTGACTGTCAGGTCGGTATTCCGCGCCTCGGCGATCTCGATTCGAGCGCGGCCGGTGCTATCGGCGATCACGCCTCCTGCAGGCCAGGTCGATAGGTGGAGCATGCGCACTAAGTCGGTCGCGATCGTCGCGCGATCGTCCAAGTGCCCGATAAAATAGCCGCGCGAGAGGCGCCGCAACCGTTCCAGCCGCCTGAGCGTGTTCGGGTCTGGAGCCGTCCCTTGATCCACCACCAGCACGAACGCATACCGGAAGTGCCGCTGCGATACCGAAGTGTCCGGCCTGCGTTCGCCGTGCGCAGCGATGATATCTTCGATCCGGACCTCCTTGCGCACGCCGTTGAACTTCACGCCGGCCTCGGGTGACCGCGAGCGGGCGGCGTTGGACATAGCCGAAGGAACTTCGACCAGAAACGAGGGCCTGACCTCCTCCGGCTCGAACAAACCCATCAGGTACTTGTCTAGAGCGCTGAAGGTTTGAGACGCGGCAAAGGTCTCAAAGCGGGGGTCTGCTTCGGGTCCGTTGTCGCGGATCGCGTTGCCCTCGAGCACGGACGCATCCGTGTTGAAGTAGAAGCTCCAGTGGTTTAGCTGCCGACCTAGCGTCGTCGGATTGAAGTGACCGGTCTCCGGATCCTTGAAGATCGCGTTGGCCAAGAACCTGTGGCCAATCTCGTGTGCGAGCACCGTGAGCAGCGAGCTATCTGGGCGGTACGGGATGGCCTCTAGCGGGTTGTCAGGGTAAGCGGACATCGGGCCCATGTTTACGAACGACCCTGTGCGGCGCGGCGAGCCGAAGTAAGGACCCGAGTTGTAGACTTGCTTTCCAATGCCCGTGACTTCGTTGCGGACCGTGTAGGCATGCGCCAGAGTGTGCGCGCTCGCGTCCAGTCCGATGTCGTTGAACAGGATCACCGAGTCGTAGGCGTCATCTTGAGAGCGGAAGAACTGGTGAAACGCCGCGAACTCGTCAATCGTTGGGGCGGAAGTGAAGACTTCGGCCAAGATCGCGGTCTCGTCGAAAACATCCGCTGACGCTGAACTCCAATCGACCGCCAGCGAGGGCTGCGTCACGTCGCCTGGAAAGATCCCCACGATCGCCGCGGGCAGGTCGAGGTCTCCGTAGCGGAACTCGATCGAATTGTCCGCGCCCAATGTCAGCTGAAACGTCTGGAGGTTGCCGACACCGGTCTGTGCCCAGAGAGGGACGTTGTGCCAAGTGACCACAACGCGGTCTGGCGAGGCGGCATAGCGGATTTGTCCGGCGGCGCTGGGGTCCATGTCCTCGAAGAGCGGGGCGATCCGCGGCGGCCCGCCAGCCGCCCGCGCGTAGGTGCGGTAGTTGGAACTCGCTTCCGGCGCGACGAACGTAAGATTGCCGTCGGAATGCACATAGGCGCCCGGATAGGTCTTTCCGTAGTACGTGAACTCGAACGGCAGCTCGATCCTAACGGCGTCGTCGTCACCCAGATCGAGCGGCACTCCCTCGGTGCTGATCGGCGGAAGCGCCGCAGCGTCCGATGACTCTATTTGGAGACCCTCGCCACTTGGCGTGAGCAAGATTCGGCGCCCTGCCAGATCGACCTGATTGGGCGGCGACACGATTTCGGGCGTGGCCTCGATGATGGCAATCTCGCCTACGGAGGTAGGAATAGGCGGTACGTCTTGCGAACGGCGGGACGGCGCGCCGGCTGGCGACGACAAGCGGGGCAGCTTGCGGGACGGCGCGTGCAACCGCTTGACGCCGGGATCGTGCAGCACGTGCTGCTGGTGCAGGAAGGCTGATTCCTCCGCGTTATGCTGCGCGTCGCAGAGGCCAATCCCCGATGTGGCAGGGGCGGCTGACAGCCACGGCGCCGCAACTAGCACGGCTACGGTGGCGCCGAGCGAGCGCTCAAAGCCCTTCCGAAGCAGCATTCCCACCGCTTTGATTGTCACACTTGAGCGGTCAACTTGCGAATCGATCCGGTCGGACATCTACTTGCATGCGAGGAGAGCAGGTCCGGGTCGGCCGCTCGCGCGGCATGGCTCTAACCGTGTTGCGGCCATCCCGGGCACCTCGCTGGATAGCGGGGCCGCAGTAGTGCGAGTGCCGTCGTTTCGGAGACCGATGCTCAGCCCAGGCGTTGTTGCCGGAACTCTATGCAGAGCGGCACTAGCCCTTGTGCGATCGCATGTTCGAAGAGTGTTCAAGCATAGAATTCCGTAACGTTCTGGCGAGCGGGCACTTAGCTGGTAAACTCGTTGGATGGCGTGATCGGGGGTCTGTGGAGTCGTGCGCTCGTTTGCGGGATCATAGCTTCCGTATCGGCGCAGAGCGCGGCGGCGGCAGACTTACCGCGCATACCGTCCGCAGAGGACAGAGCGGCTCGCGTCGGCACTAGGGACCGCGCGCCGCAGAGCTTGCAGACAGCGGTCTTCCGCGGGCGCGAACTGTCCTATGTGGTCGTGGACGGCATGGCCGTCCATGCCGGCGATATGGTGCTGGGCCCGGCCAGCGACTTCGAGACCGCGTCATCCAGCCCGGGCATTTCCGGGCATCCTGGGCCGCTCGTGCCGGCAAGGCGGGATCTCGCTCCGGCCAGTTCCGACCAGCTCTGGCCCGATGCGACCGTTCCCTACGTGATCGACAGCGACGTGTCGGAGTTGCAACGCCGGAGCGTCGAGAGTGGAATCGCTGCATGGAATGACAAGACCGTAATCTCGCTGGTCGCGCGTACCACCCAGCCGAACTATGTGCGGTTCCGCAACGTCCCCGAGGGCAACTGCCGGTCCAGAGTGGGCATGGTCGGCGGCGAACAGGTGATTAGCTTGCCGCCTATGGGCTGCTCGGTCCACGCAATCACTCACGAGATCGGCCATGCGATCGGGCTGTGGCACGAGCACCAGCGCGTGGACCGATGGAAATACGTCTCGGTCGACGTCGAGAACCTAGACAGGACCCTAGACGACTGGTTCAAGGCCGAACATCCGGGCAGTGACTTCTATGACTTGGCGTCGGTGATGCACTATGGCCCTCTGACCGCGACTGCCAACGGACGATTCGTGATGGAGACCATCCCCCCCGGAATCGACATCCCTGCTGCAGGGCTGTCTGCCGGCGACATCGACGGGGTAGCGCGCCTCTATGGCCAAGTGCCGGACAAGCTTACGATTACCAGCAATCCTCCCGGCCTGGACATCTTGGTAGACAACGTGCGCTATACCACGCCAGCGACGTTCGACTGGCCGGACCGAAGCATCCACGCGATCGAGCCACCAGTATCGGTTGTCAAGGGTGACACGCGATATCTATTCGGTCGCTGGAATACAGGCGGGAACCGCTTGCGCTACGTCATCGCCGGCCAAGTCGGAACCTGGCTGGAGGCCAACTTCATCGTCCAGCATCGGGTGGAGATCGAAGCCCGTCCTCCGCACGCGGGTGAAGTGGTGGTTAGCCCGCGTACGCCGGATGGCTACTACACGCTCCGCACGCCGATGCGGGCCGAGGCCAAGGCGGATCCGTCCGGCGAGCACCACTTCTGGCAGTGGGGCGGCAGCCTGCACGGTGAGCACGGCCGCTCTTCGAATCCGGCTACTTGGACCGTGGACCGTGCGGGCAAGCACTCCCATGCATATTTCGTGGATCACCCCTTGGTCCGCATCACGTCAACGGTCGATCCATTCGCTGTATACATCGATGGCGAGTTGCGCCTAGGCCCTGTGGCGCTTTCCCCTGCAAAGCATTCCGACCCTGTCGCACTCAGGGTTGACGAGGTCCGTCCGGCTCCGGGTCCGGGACTGCTGCGTCATCGCTTTGAGCGCTGGAGCAACGGGGGGCCAATCTCCCAAAGGGTCGTGCTGCCGAGGCAGGGCGGTGAGATCTCAGCCGAGATCGTGCCCGAGTTCCCGCTCTCCGTCGCCGTAGCCCAACCTGGGACCGGGACTGTCACGATGGAGCCTGCTTCGGTAGATGGCTATTACGCCCTAGGCACGCCTGTTCGTGTCATGGCCAGGCCCTTTTCCGGCTGGGCCTTCGCCGGGTGGATTGGCGAGATCGGCTCCGTAGACCCGGCGGCCCAGGTGGAGATGGTCCGCCCCATCCATCTGAAGGCGTCCTTCTCGCAAGCCGGCACTCTGCAGCCTGACGACGAATACCGCCTCGAAGAACCATTCCTAGGTCAAGGCCTCTCTGGTTCCGACCGCGCGACGGTGGACTTCTGGCCTCCCTCCGAACCGGCCGAGGGTCTCTTCCTTATCAACGAAGTACCACGCGATCGGGAGGTAGAGCGAATCGGCGATGCCAGTCAACTGGCGCAAGTCCGCCAGAGGGCCGCAGCCCCCACGGCAGCGGCTTCCAATCTAGATTTTCAGTCGAGAGTGCTCGATTCCTTGGATCACGGTGGTGCCGGATCAGGGACGACCGTGACGGCCTTGGCGAGTCCGCGAGCGCAGACGTTCGTGTCTTCGCTGGGGTATGACCCGGAACCCCAGTTGGTCCGGCTGGTGAATCGCAGCCAAGAGCAAGTGCGGTTCGTGGTCGAGGCCGACCGGCCATGGTTGCTTGCCTACCCAAGCGAGGGGACGCTAGCGAGCGGGGAAGGTGCCCGGATTGCAGTGAGCGTCTCCAGTGCTGGAATGCCGCCCGAGACGTATCAGGGTCAGCTCGTAATCCGTCAAATCTCCGCCGATACAGCGGGGCGTGAGGTAGCCGAGGCGGTCCACGTCACATTCGTGAGAGTGCCCAGCGGCCAAGGATCGCTTGACGAGACTCGGTAGGAACGAGGGACCTGGACTAATCGCAGTGCCTTCCGATTAGCCCTCGTGAGTTGGCCATCCCGACTGCATTCGGCTCCTGCTTTTCTAGAATTAAGCTCCTGAATTTGCCTGTGGCGCTGGCCGCGATACCAACCTCCCAAGGCTATCGAACCGGTTTTCAATCCGAGCAAGACGTTGATCCACATCACGCAGCCAGCCACCCATCCAGAGGGATACTGCGACTATCAATCCGGCAAGGGTTCCGCCGACACCCAGTAATCCGATCAGTTCTTGACTCATGCCTGCCCTAGCTCTCGATCGTTCACCCTACTGCTGAACCGCCCATGACGATCAAATCCTGCTTCATCATGTGATGGTGCGTTCGCACATTGAAGCACGTGCGGGCGTGAAATGTCAGGACTTCAGAGGTGAACTAAGCGACAGTAAGGTTTCGTTTGGTCGCACTATTTGCTAATATCAGTTTCGTATGGTTCGTCGCTCCTATTGGATCGAAGTAGTCGAGCGTCTTTGGCGCGAGAAGTCGGTGGTGTGGCTTTCCGGAGTCCGCCGGGTTGGCAAGACTTTCCTTTGCCAGTCTCTGCCAAACGTCGAGTACGTCGACTGCGAGTTGCCGAGTACGCGCAGCAGGCTGGAGGATCCCGAGCGGTTTCTCAGGGACGTTGTCGGTCGGAGAGTCGTCGTCGACGAGATCCAGCGCCTGCGAGATCCCTCTGAACTGCTCAAGATTGCTGCGGACTACCATCCCGAGACTCGCCTCATCGCTACCGGGTCGTCGTCCCTCGGTGCCTCGCGACGGTTCCGCGACACACTTACCGATCGCAAGCGCGATCTTCGCCTGACGCCGATGACCCTCCAAGACGAGCGGGAGTTCGGCTCCCGAGGAATCGATCACCGGTTCCGGCACGGCGGGCTGCCGCCGTTCTTTCTTGCCTCAGAGGTGCCCGAGCGCGGATTCCAAGAGTGGCTGGATTCGTACTGGGCCCGGGACATCCAGGAGCTGTTTCGCTTGGGGCGCCGCTGGTCGTTCTTGAGGTTCGTCGAAATGGTCCTCGCACAGAGTGGCGGCGTCTTTGAGGCTACGCGGTTCGCCCGTCCGTGCGAGATCAGTCGGACCACGGTCGTCAACTACCTGCGGGTTCTCGAAGACACCTTCGTGGTGCAGGTTGTGAGACCTTACAGCGCGCGCCGCGCGTCCGAGATCGTGGCGGCGCCGAAGGTCTACGGGTTCGACACCGGGTTCGTCTGTCTGCTCAAGGGCTGGGACCGCCTGCGGAACGAGGACAGGGGCGTCCTGTGGGAGCACTATGTGCTCAACGAGTATCTGGCCCGCGCTCAGGACCAGCGGGTGCGGTACTGGCGGGACAAGCGGGGCCATGAGATCGATTTCGTTCTCGCCCACAGAGGTGGCTCGACAACGGCGATCGAGTGCAAGTGGCAAGCAGCGGGATTCGATGCGCGAAACCTGAAGGCCTTCCGCTCTCGGTATCCCGATGGTCACAGCTTCGTCGTGGCTGACGATGTAGGTGCTTCGTATGTGCGTGACTACGGAGGAGTAACGGTCCGGTTCGTGAGCCTGTCCGAACTGATCCGGCGCGTCGCGACCTGAGGCAGGGAAGTCGCCCTGAGGCCGCGGGCTCGACCTTTGCCTCTCCAGTGCTGGGATGCCGCCAGAGACCTATCACGGTCAGCTCGTAACCCGTCAGATCCCCTCCGATATAGAGGGGTTGACATAGCCGGGGCGACCCAGGTCACGTTTGTGAGAGTGCCCACCGGCCACGGATCGCGTTCTACGACTGTCCGGCCGAGCACTTGGGGCGCTTGTGTACGACGAGCCCGATCGAGAGCGTGTCCGCTACGGTGCGACGGCGGACAGTGTATACGTGCCGGTACCTGAGCCGCAAGACAGCGTTCGCGATAGCACTGCGGTTGGTGTTTGCGCCCAGCGCCCCAGTAGGAGTGGCCAAGCATCGGCTGAACGGGACGCCCGGAAGCACGGGCCCGCAACGGAATCCGAAAGCATCAGACACGGTTCGTCAGCGCTTAGCCACAGAGCAATTCCGCGAGAATTCCCGAGAGTTGCTGCCAAAGGAAGCACATCACATACAAGAGTGCTATGGCCCCGACCGTGGCTGGAGCAATCATCTCTATCTGTGTCAGACCAATCTTGCGTCTCTGGTTGCGACGGAACTCCTGTCATTCTAGCTTGACTCGTTCCAGCGCGACTCCTCGTCGGACCGTACTGGACGGACCCGGACCTCGCCTGATGTGAAACACCTCAGGTCGCCAGCACCGAGACGGGCTCCGGCGTGGGCGCTGAAGTGGGAGCGGCAATCAGCTGGTAACCGAGCTCCTTAGCGGTTGTTTTCAGGTGGGCCAAGGTGCGCTGGCGATAGCGCTCCTCGTAGGCGGCCTCGCCCTCGTCGACGTAGTCTTGGCCCCAACGCAGCATGCGGTACACCAACACCGCCAGCTTGCGTGCGGTCGCGAAAATCGCCGTCTTCATGCCGGCGTGCCGCGCCTTGCGGCGCAGCGCGGCACCCAGCGCTGACTTGGAACGGATCAGCGCGGTCGCG
>JAJDZN010000119.1 GCA_022824585.1 Bryobacterales bacterium
TAGTTGGCGATCAGCTGCAGCTGATCGCCAACTTCTACACGCCCAGTCTCAAGATCCACGAACGCCTGACCGAAAAGAAATTCAAGGTGCATGTGCGCTGCCGCTGGACTATCCTTGACAGCAAAGGACAGCAATTCCACAAGGACCAAGACTTCCGAACACTCACCAAGGACGTGAGCTACGAACAACTCCTTGGCCACGTGGCTCGCACCTTCGGCAATGACCCTCTGCTAAGTTTTCGCGCGTAAGTTGGATTCTCGCTGTCAATCTGGCGAGGCCATTCTAAGCGCACATGAGGTTCTCGAATCCCTGGTCGCAGGCAGGGTGCGTTCAGCACGGTTGTCAGGTAGCCTACCTCGCTGTTGTTGCGCGCAACGTGCCAGTACCTTGTGGCCAGCCGTTCAGCAAGCGCCTGGGGAAGCCGACCACATTGGAAGTGCACTGGACCATTCGCATGCGACAGCGATTGGCTCCGCCTCCTCTCAGTCCAGTCCATGCGAATCCACCGGCGGCAGGATCTGGCGCGACGCGCCTTCTGGCTGCGGCCCGGGCGCAATCCTGCCTGCTATCATGCAGCCATGGCCGCTCCCGGCGCACTCGTGGATGCTCTCACCGACCCGGCTGCGGGACAACCGGTGGAGTACCCCTACTCCGACGGCAAGGTCCTGATGGAGACGGACCCGCATGCGCGGTCGATCATCGATATGCGCGACCAGCTGGACACGCATTTCACGGCCCGGCAAGACGCCTATGTGGCCGGCAGCATGGCGCTGTACTACCGCCAAGGCGACCCCTCGGCCGTGGTGGTGCCGGACGTGTTCGTGGTGCTGGGCGCTCCGTACAAGCAGTGGCGCAAGTCGTATCTGCTCTGGGAGGAGGGCGGCGTGGTGCCGAGCTTCGTGGTCGAGGTGGCGTCGCGATCCACGAGCCGCCCCGACGCGACCACCAAGCGTGCCGCGTACGAGCAGATGGGGGTGCACGAATACTGGCGCTTCGACCCGCTGGGCGAGCTGATCGCGGGGCGGCTGGAGGGCTGGCGGCTGGCGGCTGGCCGCTCCGAGCGGGTGCGGGCTGTGCGAGCGGGTGGCTGGCACCGCAGCGAGGCGCTGGGGCTGGAGTTGCGGGCGGAGCGGTGGCTGCTGCGCTTTCATGATCCACGGCTGGGGCGGGACATGCCGACGCACGCAGAAGCGGTGCGGGAGCGCGATGAGGCGGTGCGGGAGCGCGACAGACTGGTGCGGGAGCGCGACGAGGCGAGTCAACGGATCCGCGAATTGGAAGCGCGACTGCGATTGTCCCACAAGTCCGCTTAGGATTTCAGCGTTCGGCGCGGTCTCCGGCCAACCGCTGAGACAACAACGCGCAGGACTCGGTGGTCCAAATTACGGATGCGCTGCGTGGGCAGACGGCGACGGGTTGCCGCGTTCGTTGGCAAAAGATGAAGCCTTCGTCACACGTGTAACCATTCGCGCGCAAGACGATCGCCTGCACGGCCAGTTGTACCCTCTCCGAAGGCCATGCCTCCAGCCCGTCGGGTCCTGACTTCGGACGGCCATGCTTGTCGTCCACTGGTGTCGCTCGGCCGCAGTCGAACTCCGCGAGATCGAGCTTTGATCGTCGTGACTTCAGCGGGTTCGGATAAGCTGGAACCTGTCTCGGGCTGTCGGCCGAGCAGCGTGCCTACAGGATCATGATCATTCCCTGTATCGACCTGATGGACGGGAAGGTCGTCCAACTCGTCCGGGGCCGCGAGAAGGCCCTTGAGGGCGAATCCCCGGACGCCATGCTGGAGCGCTTTTCGGCGTTTCCCGTGATCCAAGTCATCGATCTGGACCAAGCCATCGGGCAGGGTTCAAACCTGCCCATCGTGCGGCGCATCGCTGGTCGAGCCCGCACCTGGGTAGGTGGCGGCGTCAGGACGCTGGAACGCGCCGAAGACTTGGTCCGTAGCGGCGCCGAGCGGGTCATCGTCGGCACAGCCGCCTTTTGTGACAACGGTCCGAACGGCGATTTCCTTGAAGAACTAGCCCGAAACATCGGGCGCGAGCGACTGATCATTTCTCTGGATTCCATGAACGGTCGCATCGTGATTAAGGGCTGGCGCGAATCCACGGCCCTGGCGGCTGAAGAGGTCATTTCCCGCTTTGAGCCGTACTGCGGCGCGTTCCTGTGCACCTATGTCGACAAAGAGGGCACGATGCAGGGCACCGACTTGGACTGGTACCGCCGGTTGCGGGCGGCAACGGACCACGAGATCACGGCCGCGGGAGGGATCGCCAGCATCTCGGAGATCCGCGCGCTTGTCGATATCGGCGTTCACGCAGCCCTGGGCATGGCGGTCTATACCGGACATCTCAAGCTTGACGAACTGGCCGAGTTGCAGCGCCTGAGCAGCGGCTCGGCAGCCGGTTGATCCGGCCGCGCCGCGGCGAGTTCGAGAGCGCGGCGCAGCCCGCCCACTGTGTTCGTCCAATTGTCGTAACCTGAATTGCTACGGTTGCGCCTAAATGCTTGGAGCAAACAACACAGGCGCCGCTCGCAACGGCTGCCCCTGAATGCTGGTTGAACCCGAGACGATCGAGAGGGCTCAGTCGGGCGACGACGAGGCTTTCGGCGAGATCATCCGAGCGTACAGGAAGCGAATTCTGGGTACGGTCTACAGGATGATCAGTCGCGGGGACGACGTCGAAGATGTCGGGCAGGAGGTATTCGTCCGACTCTACGACTCGATCGGCCAGCTGAGGACGCCGCAGGTGTTCGAGCCGTGGCTCTACCGCCTGACCGTCAACGCCTGCTACGATTACCTGCGCCGCAAGCGCCGGGAGATCGACGTCAGGATGGCGGACTTGAGCGAGGAGCAGATCGTCGCGATCGACGCTGCGTTGAGCGGACGGAGGGCGATCGAAGACAGCCACAAAGAGGGTGCCAAGGAGTTGCTGGAGGTGGTGCTTGGCCGGGTTTCGAAAGAGGACCGGCTCTTGCTCGTACTCAAGGAAATCGAGGGCCTGTCCCTCAAGGAGTTGAGCAGCGTGTACAAGGTCAACACCAATGTCCTCAAGGTGCGGCTCTTCCGTGCCCGCAAGCGCGCGCTGAAAGCGTACGGAAAGATCACCGAGGAAGCCAACCAACGCTTGGCGCGACCGGAGGGAGACAGACATGAAGGCAAGCCATGATGAGCTATTGGATCGCTTGTTCTCGGCCTACCGCGAGATGATGGTGGCCTTCGAGCCCGGCCCCTCGTTCGTCGCCGAAGTCTGGGACAAGATCAGGGCACGGCACGAGGAACAGAGCGGCTGGGCCGCCGACCTGATCGCGTGGGCCCCGCGCTTGGCGCTCTCGGCCGTGGCCATCGCCGGCCTGCTGGTCGGCTTCCACTGGACACAGGCCAGCCAGCGCGACGAGTCCGAGCTGCTCAACGCGACCTACGTGGACACGCTCGCCCTCGAATCTATGGACGAGCACGACGGCGCGGTGTGGGTGGTTGCCAGGTACGGTCAATGACGCTTCAGCAGCCTAAGAGGCGGGCGCTCCTCGCGCTCGCTTCAGTGTGCTTGGCCGGCGCAGCTCTCGGAGCTGCCGGGGTGTACTCGTACACGGTGCGTGGCGGCCCGGGCCGCCACCTCGCGCCCGCCGAGTACAAGACGCGCCTGCTCAACCACCTGACCGAGGATCTGGAACTTGACATCGAACAGCGCGAGCAAATCGGCGCCATCCTGGATGAAATCGGCGAGCGCTACCAGTCTGTCAGGGAAGCGATCGAGCCCGAGCTGGAGGCGATCCGCCGCCAGCGCGCCGATCGCATCATGTCAGTGCTCTACGAAGACCAGCAGGTCAAGTACGAGAAGATTCTCGAGGAGCGCCGGCGCAGGCGCGAGCAAAGCAACGCCGACGCCCTCCGCCAGCTCCGCAGGCACTGAGCCCGGCCGGCTCAGATTCGCTCGAGGAACTCGCGGAGCAGCTCGCGCTCGCCTTCGTGAGCGAGTTCGTCCAGGGCTTCAGACGGCTTGAGCCAGGCCATCTTGGTCACTTCCTGCGAAGGCAGGAACGTCCCTTCGGCGACGGCGAACATGTCGAAGTAGACGACCACCTTGGGCCGCCTGCCGACATGGTAGTGGAGCAGTCCGGCAAAGCCTGCGATCTCGGCCTCGCAGCCGGTCTCCTCGAGCACCTCGCGAACGGCCGCCTGCTCCCAGCCTTCCGGCGGGTCCAGCTTGCCCTTGGGCAAGCAGCACTCGTCCGGCTCGTAGCGGTCCCGGTAAATCACCGCAAGTTCGCGGCGGTCGCGATTCCGCCATACGATCCCGCCTGCCGCGCGGACTGGACCGGCCTTCTTGGATCCCTCCGGCATGCGCAAGTCAGTCACCCCCGCGCAGGTCGCGGCCAGTCATTTCGGCCGGCTGGCCGACGCCGAGGCACCCTAGGATCGTGGGGGAGATATCGCGCAGAGAGCCCCCTTCCGAGAGCCCCCCGCGATAATCGCCAACCAAGACCAGCGGAACCGGGAACGTGGTGTGATACGTATGCGGGGCGCCCGTCTCCGGATCGACCATCAGGTCGGCATTGCCGTGGTCGGCTGTCACGATCCACTGTCCGCCGCGGATCTTGAGCGCCTGCTCGATCCGAGCCAAGCAGCCATCGACAGTCTCGCAGGCGCGCACCGCCGCCTCGATCACACCCGTGTGCCCGACCATGTCGCCGTTGGCGAAATTGACCACGATGAGTTCGAACGAGCCGCCCTCGATGCCGCGCACGACCGCATCGCAGACGCCGGCAGCGCTCATCTCGGGTTGCAGGTCGTAGGTCGCCACCTTCGGCGACGGCACCACCTCCCGCTCCTCGCCGTCGTAGGGCTGTTCGCGGCCGCCGTTGAAGAAGTAGGTCACGTGGGGGTACTTCTCGGTCTCCGCCACGCGCAGGTTCCTCCAACCTAGGTCCGCGCAGACCTCGCCCAGGATGCGATCGGGGAACTGCTGCTCGAGGACCGTGTCGTACGGGTAGTCCTTCTCGTACTTGGTCATCGTTACGAACGCCAGGTCTCTAGGCAGCCCGGCACGACTGATGCCTTCGAGCCGGGGGTCGTTGAGCGCACTTGTCAGCTGCCGCGCCCGGTCGGCCCGGAAATTGAAGAAAACGGCGGCCTGACGGCTGCCGATCCGTCCGACCGGAGCGCCCTGGGCGTCTGTCACGACGATCGGCTCTATGAATTCATCGGTGACGCCGGCCGCATAGGAGGCCTCGAGGCCCGCGATAGGATCCTGAGTCCTGTGCCCCAGCCCGCCCAGCAACGCGCGCATGGCTCGCTCGGTGCGCTCCCAGCGCCGGTCTCGATCCATTGCGTAGTAACGCCCGCAGACGGTGGCCAGGCGCCCGCAGCCCAAGCGCTCCATGAAGGCCAGCAGTTGAGCGACGTGGCCCGCGCCGCTCTGAGGGGGGGTGTCGCGCCCGTCGGTGAAAGCGTGTACGAAGACATTCTTGACGCGCTGGCGCTTGGCCGCTTCCAGCAGGGCGTACAAGTGGCTGGCCTGGGAGTGGACGCCGCCATCGCTTAGCAGCCCCATCAGGTGCAGAGCGCCGCCGCTGCTCGATCGCTCCCAGACCTCCGCCAGGGCCGGGTTGCGGTCGAACGCTCCTCTCCGCGCGATTTCGTCGATGCGGGTGATGTCCATCTGCACGATGCGCCCGGACCCGATGTTGAGGTGTCCGACTTCGCTGTTGCCCATCTGTCCCGCGGGCAGGCCTACGAACGGGCCGTCGGTGCGGATGTACGTGTGGGGGTTCTCCGCCCAGAGGCGGTCGAACGTCGGCGTGCGCGCCATCGCGACCGCATTGTTGGCGGGGTCGGGGTTGTGGCCCCAACCGTCCATGATTGTCAGCACCAGTGGCTTGGAGAATCCCATCGAGCCCCTTTGACTCGATTATGCCCCAGCGCGGGTCGCGGGCTTGATCGCCTGCCTCGGGGGCTAGGCGAGCGTCCCGCCCGCGTTCTGTCCGCCGCGGTCGGTGTCAGGCCGTTCGTCGCAGCATGCGATCCAACGCGTCCGATGTCTGGTAGATCAGCGCCTCGGGATAGTGCTGGTGCGGGTGGAAATACTCGAAGGTGAGATAGCCGTCGTAGCCGATCCCCTCCAACGCGGCAATCACCGCCGGCCAGTTGGTCGTGCCGTCGAGCAGCGTGCGGAACGTGTGAAGGTTGAACTCCTGGGTGCGCTTGTCCCATTCCTTGAGGTGAATGTTCTTGATGCGCTTGCCCAAGATCGGGATCCAGTGCTCTGGGAACTGGTACTGCATGATGTTGCCGGTATCGAAGTGCACCTTCACCGTGTCGCTGTCGAAGCCGTCGACGAACGCCGCGACCTCCTGCGGGCTGAACAGGAAGCCGTTGGCGAAGATGTTCTCGATGTTGATCGACACCCCGGCGCGCTCGGCGACCGGGATCAGTTCCCGCACGGCCTGCTTGGCGTAGCGTTCGCAGACGTCATTGGACACGGGGACAGGATCCTCGAGCCATGGAGCGTATACCGCTCCAGGCACCACCAGCAGGTTGTCCGTTCCCAGCAGGGCGGCCGCTTCCGCCATCCGGCTCGCCAGCTCGATGCCCTTGGCGCGTCGCCCGGCATCCGGGTGCGTCATCGAGTAGGGCCAGAACAGAAAGGAGCAGACGCCGCTGATGGCGATTCCCACCTCGTCGGCCATGCGCTTGACCGCCCGGATCTCGTCATCGGACGATTCTGCGGAGAACTCTCCTTCTAGGTTGAAGTTCGGCTCGACCGCGTCGAAGCCGGCATCGGCCGCGATCTGGAAGCACTCCCGCAACGACCACTTGTCCGGGTAGGGGAACGCCCACAGGTTGATCGACTTTTTCATCCCGCGCACCGGATCGCTCGGGGAAGATGCTTGGGCAGCCGGCGCGAGAGCGCCTGCCAGGCCCTGACGGGCCAGGAAGGCGGGCCCGAAGAAGGCCGAGTAAGCGAGCAGCTCGCGGCGGCCGGGAGCGCTGCCGCCGAGATCTCGCTTCGACGTTGCGCGCTGAATTCGATCTGAAGGTCTCACAGCCATCCTCCGTTACTCCTCCGCCAGCCGGTCACCGATGGCGCGCATGCGCTCCAGCAGCCGCTTGCCGAGCCTGGCGACCGCCGGCTTGACCTGCGGATGCCGGATCAGGTTGGTGGTCTCTTCGGGATCGGCCGCGAGGTCGTAGAACTCGTCGCGCTCGGGGTTGAGGAAGTCCCGCACGAGCTTCCACTTCGGAGTGCGCAGCATCCGCATGTGCGTGCGGCTCTGGTGGTGCGTGGAGTACTCGCCATACACTTCGTCGCTCCAATCGCCGGCGGTACCGCGCAACAGCGGCAGCAGGTTGCGGCCCCGCACGATCGCTCCGGCCGGAATATCCGCCTCGGCGAGGGCCGCCATAGTGGGCAGCCAGTCAAGGTTCGAGACCGTGCCCTCGATCACGGTTCCGGCCGCGACTTCGCCGGGCCACACGAACGCGGTCGGCACGCGTATCGAGCGATCCCACATGTTCGGTCGCTGGCCGTCTGGAATGTTGGCCGTGGCAGGAGGATTGCGGGTCAGCACGTAGTGGCCGTTCCCCTTGTGCCAGACGCCGCTCTCCCCCATGTTGTAGCCGTGATCGCTGGTGTACACGATCACGGTGCTCTCAGCGAGGCCCAGCTCGTCAAGCTTGGCCAGCAGGCGCCCGATGTTGCGGTCCACGCTCTTGGTGCTGGCGAGGTACTCGCGCGTCATGCGGCGCACGCGCTCCAGATCCAAGTACGGGAAGCCGGGATTGGGAATGATCGGGTTGAGGCCGTCGAACGGCGCCCAATCCTCGGGCGCTACCGGAAGCCAGCGCGTGTGCGGGGCGCGGTAGTGCAGCGACAGCAGGAAGGTCTCGTCGCGGACTCGCTCGACGTACGCCAAGGCGTCCGCGGTCAGGATGTCAGCGGTCAGGCCGTTGAATTGGCGCTGCTTGCCATCCTTCTCGAGGACGGGATCCGCGGGCGTTGTCCCGCCGCCCCGGAATCCCATGAAGTACTCGTAGCCCCTTTGCGTCGGGTGCTGCTCGTCCAGCAGGCCCAGATGCCACTTGCCCACCAGCCCGGTACGGTATCCGGCGTCCCTGAGCAGCCGCGGCCAAGTGAGGACATCAGCGCCCAAGCCCAGATACGGCTCGCGCCTGGGATTGAGCCAGTCCGTGAGACCGACCTCGCTTCCGTAGCGGCTCGAGATCAGGCTCGCCCTCGAGGGCGAGCAGACCGGCGTGACCGTGAAGGAGTTCGGCAGGTGGGCCCCGCGCCGGAACAGCTTGTCCATGTTGGGCGTTGATGCATGGGGGTGCCCGGCCAGACCCAACGCCCAGGCGGCTTGGTCATCGGTGTAGACAAAGACTATGTTCGGCCTCTGCGCGGCGCAGATATGCGCGGCCAACAGGACCGGGAGAAGCAATCGGAACACGCAAGCTAGTGTAGCGAGAGCGGTGCAGGCTTGACGTCGGGCCTTGGGCTATGATGCAACGTATGAGACGCACTACGTTGCTTTGCTCCGCGCTGGCGGTCATGCTGGCTCTGTTGCCTGCCGATGCTGCCGCGGGCGAAAAGAAGCTGATGCACTGCTTCGCTTTCACCGAGATCGAGGCTGCCACCGACGCCGACTGGGCCGCCTTCATGAAGGCGACCAACGAGCTGCCCGACAAGATCGAAGGGCTGGAGAGGGTCTGGGTGGGCAAGCTGCGGCGACCGCTGCGACAGTACGGGCGGAACCAGGACGAGGTTATGCTGCGCCAGTCCGGCGTCTGCATGGAGATGGCCGACGAGGCCGCGCTCGAGGTCTATGCCAAGCACCCCGCCCACACGGAATGGGTAAAGGTGTACGCGAAGGTGCGCGTCGCCGGGACCACGACGTTCGACATCCTCGGGCGCTAGCGGGCCGACAATCGATTTGTGATCTTGCTTTCGGGCGGGCCATCGCCCTCTGCCAAGCATGGCTCTGGGCTCTGCTACCGTTGCGCCCTCGAGCCCGACGGCCCCGCACGTTGGGCTTGGGCTTCCGACACTCACATCTCCGGCGACGCCGGCGCCAGCCAGCGCGGATTCCAGCCAGCCCGCCAGTTCGAGCGGGCGGTTGCGGAAATGCGGCAGTTCCGACCTTCCGGCGTTCTGGTCAACGGAGACCTGGCCTGGTCGCGCGGCCACAGCCACGACTACGAGCGCTTTCTCGACATCATGCATCCGCTGGCCAAGCATGCGGCGGTGGTACTGGCGGCGGGCAACCACGACGACCGGGGCAACCTGCTGGCCTGTCTCGCGAACCGCAGGGACCCGGCGCCGCAGTGGCTGGCCGTGGTCGTGGAGCAGCCGCCGTTTCGCCTGATTGCACTCGATTCGAGCATCGACGCTCAGACCGTGGGCGGGGAGATCGGCGGCGCACAGCTCGGATGGCTCGAAGACGAGCTGGAGGCGGAGCCGCGCGCGCCCACGATCATCTGCCTCCATCACCCGGGCGAATCCAGCAGCGAGGGCTGCAGCGACTTCTCCGGATTGGTTCGGCTCGTCCAGCGCCGGCGGTGCGTCCAAGCGGTTGTCACAGCGCACGATCACGAGTACTGCGTGGGCGAGGTCGGAGGAGCGCACCATGTCCGCCTGCCCGCGGTGGGATTCCCGTTCGAGGAGCGCACGCCGACCGGATGGGTCGCCGCGGTGCTGGGCCGAGCCGGCATCGAACTGCAACTGCGGGGATCTGGCAACCCGGCCGTTACTCACCTGCCGTGGCGGTAAGGCAGCCCTGCCGAGTCGGCGCCCGCGGGCCCGCGGTCTAGTTTCGGCTTGATTTCATTCGTCGCGGCTTGATTTGAAACCGCAATTCACAATATGATGATGTGTTCACGGAGATCCATCATGAAGTCCCGTTTCGCACTCCTGTTAGCACTGTCGGCGTGCGCGTCGGCGCTCTTCGCGCAGGCCACGCTAGAGATCCGAGATGTCGAGATCGACTCCCAATCGCCCGAGGGCGCAGTCCTGACCGAGGCGGGCATCGCCGAAGAGGCTGACGAGCGGATCGCGATACTCGAGGGATTCCTGAACGACTACCCGGAGAGCAGCTATCTGGGATACGTGCTGCTCCAGTTGCAGGGCTTGTACACCCAGACCCAGCGCTGGTCGGACGCTGCCACGGTCGGAGGGCGGCTGCTCGAGTACGTGCCCGAGGATCTGGAGGTGCGCCACAACCAAAACCAGGCGCTGCTCAACGCCATGCAGTGGGCCGAGCTCTTGGATGGCCTGTCCCTGACCAAGCCGATGGCCGACAAGGAAGCGGCCGCGCCAATGCCGGACGATCCTACCGAGGATGAAGCAATACTCCACGAGAGCTCGGTGGACTATGCCAATGGCGTGGTGCAGTACACCGAGTGGGCGCTCAACGTCGGGATCACCCAGAGCGCGCCCGCCCAACAGATCCAGTTCATGGACAAGCTGGTGGAACTCTACCCCGAGAGCCAGTACGCGGCCGGCATCGAGGACAAGTACGTGATCGCTTACCAGCAGGCCGGGGACGTGGCGGGCATGGTCGGCGCCATGGAACGGGCCCTGGAAAAGAATCCCGGCAACGAGCAGTACCTCTTCACGCTTGCCGAGATCGCGCTCAGCCAGAAGAACTACGACGAGGTCGACGCCCGCTCCGAGCAGCTGATCAAGCTGATGGAAGAGAAACCGGCGCCGGAGGGGGTCTCCGGCGAGGCCTGGGACGCGAACAAGAAGAAGTTCACCGCCTTGGCCCACTACGTGGCCGGCACGGGGCAGTTCCAGAAGGGGGCTTGGCGCACGGCGCGCCGCCACCTGCTCCAGACCGTCGACGCGATCAAGGCCGAGGGCGGCGAGCGCTACGGAATCCTTTCCTACATGCTGGGATTCTGCTACGTCAAGCTGGACATTGCCGGCGACAACATCGCCCAAGCCACGCGCTGGATGGGCGAGGCGGCGCGCGTCCCGAACCCGATGCAGGCGCAGGCCGCGCAGACCCTCGAAGCCATCAAGGCCGCACAGTAGCGTTCACGGCGCCAAGCCCTCCAACGCCCGCTCGGCGTGTCCGAGCGTTGCCTTGAGGCTGCGCGGCTCCGCATCGATCAAGCACAGCGCCAGGCGGCGCACGGCCTCGCGCTTCCCCTCATCCAGGTACTCGGCCGGAGACTTGCCGTCGACCCGCGCCAGCATCAGGAAGGCGAGATGCCGGACGCTGGCCGCTTCGAACCAGCTCAGTCCCGCCGGCGGCAGCATCGCGAGCGTCCAACAGAAGGCCGCGCGCGCCAAGCCGAGATAGCTTCCGGCGATCGCCGGCCGGTGAAATGCCTTCAGGATGAGATGGTTCAACAAGAACCCCGCATCGTAGCTGGGATCGCCGAAGTGGGCGCATTCGAAGTCGATGCACACGATGCCCGCGTCGCTGACGAGCAGGTTCTTCGGGCTCCAGTCACCGTGCACCATCGCCACGTTGCGCGTGGCACTCTCCGCGATCCACCGCTCGACGCGATCGGCCAGGCGCGGATGGCGCCGAGCGATCGTGCGGTAATACGGATCGGTGCGCAACTGGTCGAACGCGGTCCGGTTCGAGAACGATCGCTCGAAGGCGGCCGCGCCCCAGGTCGCGCGCACTGCCAGTCCCAGCGTCGCCCCGGCTTGGCGGGCGGTCGCGCCATCGCAGCGGCCCGCCAAGAGGATGGTCTTCCAGTCCGCGCTGCCCGCCGGCGCGGCTCGCATCGCGTACAAGAAGTTGGTCTCGTCGCAGAACAGCAGCTCAGGCAGCCGCCCCATTGGCAGAACGGCGCCAAGCGCCTTGATGACCTCCCATTCCCGCAGGACGCGCGTGCGGTCCGCCAGCCATTCGTCGCGCACGCGCAGGCGCGGCAGGGCCTGCTTGAGCACGATCCGCTGGTCGCCGTCCTCGACCAGCGCGACCGTGTTGGAGACACCGCCGGCCAGAAGGCCTGCCCTCGCCGCCGGCGAAAACTCTAGACGCCCGTCGAGAAACCCAATGGCGCTGGCAGCGTTGAGGTCTCGCGGAGCCGGCATCAATTGCTGGGCACGCCCGAGACCGGAGGCACTTCGCGATCCGGCCGCGGCTTGCCCCGCAGGATCGACCAGGGCCGTTGGCGCAGATCGGAACTCAGCGCCTCGATATTCTCTGAGGTGGCGCGAAAGTTCTCGATGACCTCGCTGATGTTTCCTTCGTTGACCAGCAGCAGGGTTCGTGCGTCCCTCAAGAGCAACTGCGCGTCTCGCAGGGCTCGCTCGAGCTCGTTCAAGCTGCTCTGGAGCGGTGCCCGGGTCTCGTCCACGGTGCGGTTGATGTTGAGCACGGTGTCGTCGGCATCCAGCGCCAGCCGCTCGAAGTCGGCCGCCAGTTCCTCGACCCGCGTCAAGGTGTGGCCGAGCTGAGTCGTCAGGCCGTCTATCTTCGGCGTTTGCGTCTCGAGGAACTCGTTCGTGTTTTCCAGCATCCGCTCGACGTTGCGCTGGTTCCGCTCGCCGGTCAGCTCTTGCAGGTTTCCCAGCAGGACGTGCAGGTCGTCAAGCACCGTGGTGATCCTGGCGTCCGAGCGCGCCATCAATTCCACCGCGTCATCGGCGACCGCCGCCACCTTGCGCGTCAGGTCCGTAAAGGTGAGCGCCTCGACGGACGGAACCACTCCTCCCGGCTCGATGCGCGGGGCGGAGATGGATCCGGGCGCGACCTCCAAGTAGTTCTGCCCCAGGGCGTTCAAGCTGGCGATCGTGGCCACCGACTGCTCGTTGATGGGAATCTCGGTCAACAGCTCGAACACCACCTCGGTCTTGGTCATGTCTTCGGCCCAAGGCTCCACGGACTGAATCGTGCCGCCCTTGCGCCCGCCGAAGCGCACCAAGTTCCCGGTATCAAGGCCGCCGATGTAGCTGAAGTACGTGCGGTAGGTATGGGTCCGGCCTGTGAAATGGACGTTGGCCACGATCAGGAATGTGGTGACCGAGATCGCGAGCGCCCCGATCACCAGCAGTCCGACTTTGGCTTCGTTCGTCAATCAGGCCCCCATGATGTAGCTGCTAGACGCCTCGCTGGGCTGGTCCGCCTCACGGCGTATGAACTGCCGGACGCGCGGATCGGGGTTGCGGCGAATCTCGTCCACCGTGCCGACAGCCAAGATCCTGCCCTCGTTGATCATACACATACGGTCAGCGATCAGGAACGCGCTGGTCAACTCGTGCGTTACGACAACAATCGTGATCGGATAGGCGGATTTCAAATGCAGGATGAGGCTGTCGAGCCCAGCCGCGATGATCGGGTCCAAGCCTGCCGAAGGCTCGTCGAAGAACAGTATCTCCGGATCCAGTGCCAGAGCACGCGCCAGCGACGCCCGCTTGCGCATTCCGCCCGACAGCTGCGTCGGGTAGAGATCCTCGACATGAGTGAGGCCGACCTGTTGCAGCTTGATGCGGACCATGACCCGGATCGTGGACTCCGCCAGGGTCGTGTGCTCGAGCAGCGGCAGCGCCACGTTGTCGCCGACTGTCATTGAGTTGAACATGGCGGCACTCTGGAACGACACGCCCATCGATCGGCGCAACGCGGTAAGCTTCGCGCTCGAAACCGTGGCCAGATCGACTCCCTTCACGGCCACGCTGCCCTCGGTCGGGCGCTCCAGTCCCTCCATGTGCCTCAGCAATGTAGTCTTGCCAGAGCCGGAGCCTCCCAAGATCACCATGGTCTCGCCGCGATAGATCTCGAGGCTGACACCGTCAAGCACGGTGCGCTCGCCATAGCGGACCTTCAAGTCGCGGACCGAGATCACCGGCTCCCGGCCGGCGTGGTGGCGCAGATCGTGCAGCTCCGTCGTCGATCCAGTCATCGCCAGAAGAAATAGAAGAACGTCGTGCAGAGCAGGTCTGCCAGCACAACCAAGAAGATGGATTTCACCACGGCGCTGGTCGTGGAGTGGCCGACACCCACCGGTCCGCCGCTGACCGTAAAGCCCTCCAAACAGCTCACATGCACGATGATCGAGCCGAAGATCACCGCCTTGACCAAACCGCTGACGATATCGCGCATGAGGAGGATCTCAGCTGTGCGCGACAGGTATGCCAGCAGCGTCAGGTCCAGCGTGAAATACGCGAACACACCGCCTGCCGCAATCCCGGAAAACACGCTCATCACGGTGAGGCAGGGCAGCATCACCAGCATCGCCAGATACTTGGGCACGAGAACGAAGTCGATCGGGTCGAGAGCCATGGCTCGCAGGGCGTCAAGTTCCTCGGTGACCGCCATCGTGGCCACCTCGGCCGAGATCGCAGACCCGGATCTGCCGATCACCACGATCGCGGCCATCAGGGGCCCGAGTTCGCGCGTCATCGTGGTGCCGACCATGGTGACGATGGCTTCCATGGCCCCGAAGCGGCGCAGCTCCGCGCCCGCTTGCAGGGCCATGATCAGGCCGGTGGCGCCCGCCACCAAACACAGCACGGGCAGGGATCGGACCCCGATGTCACCCATCTGAAGCAGCGTGCGCTGCCAACGCAGGCCGCGCCCCTTGAACGGGCTGGCGCGCACCGAGAAGCGCAAGCAGTACCAGAACTGAATGGCCAAGCGGCCGACGTACTCGGCCTGCCGGATCGAGAAACGGCCGACGGATTCAAGCAACATCATGCCGCGCGAGCGCTCCGGCCAACTTAGGCCTTCAATGCATCCTCCTCCGAGTCGTGCATTTCGAAGACATCGATCAGGCGCGTGCTGCGCAGCACCTGGAGCGGCCCCTCTCTCAGGCCAGCAAGGCCGAATCTAACTCGCCGGCGGGTGGCGAGTTGCAGGCCCTCGACCAAGCTCGCCACGGCGGAGCTGTCGATGTAGCTCGTTTCGGACATGCTGACGACAACCCGGCCCTGTGAGCAGTTCTCCAGCAGGCCGAGGACAGCGTCCCGCAACTGCGTGGAAGACGCCATGTCGGCGTCGCCCGCAACGCGCACAACGGCTGCCTCTGCCAACTGCTCGATGTCTATGCGCAGCATTTTGGTTGCATCCTCCCTTCAAGACTCGGCGACATGCTGCAGCAAGCGCTTTCTCAAGTACATGCGATTCTGACCGTCCTCGCGGCGGTACTCGATCTCGTCCATCAGCGTGCGGATCATGTACAGGCCCCGCCCTCCGGCGCGCAACTCGTCTGGCGGGAGAAGCTCGCGAGAGAGAAACTCAGCCTCCCTGCCATGGTCGCAGATGCGCACTTCGATCATCTCGCCGTCCCGTCGGCAAGCGATCCGGATAGGGCGCGTGGTGTCCCCTTCGTATCCGTGGCGCATCACATTCGACACCGCTTCATTAACGGCCAGCACCACTGCCGTTGCCGCCTCCTCGCGAGCACCGAATCCGAGGCAGCTCTGCTCGACCACTCCCCGAACCAGGCGCAGCCACTTCGGATCGCTCACGATCCGCACAGCAACTTCCCCGAACATGGCTGGCCCCGCTCGACGTCTGGAAGCCCTAGGAAGCCCCGACCCGACGTGGCGGATTTTAGCACGGGCCACCGGTTCCTCAAGGTCCAAGAGCCGACGGCCGGCTCTGCTATCGTGGCTAGGCGTGGCGGTCGTGGAGGCGCGGAGGCTGGCCTTCGACCTGCTTTTGCGTGTCGAGCGGGACGGGGCTTATTCAGATGCGTTGCTGCATTCACGGCGGCTGGCGGGAATCGGCGCCCACGCAAAGGCCTTTGTCACCAAGACGGTGCTTGGATGCCTGAGGCGGCAGGGCGAGCTCGACCATTTGATCGCCGCCAAGACGAGCCGATCCGTGGGAGCGATGGATGCCGAAGTGCTGATCGCCTTGCGGCTCGGAGCGTACCAGATGCGCCACATGGACGGCGTCCCGGACCATGCCGCCGTCTCTGAATCCGTTGAACTGGTGCGGCAAGCGCGCAAGGGATCGGCCGCGGGATTGGTAAACGCGGTCCTGCGCCACCTGCCCCCGGGTCCGCCAACAGCCGAATCCGCGCGCCTGTGCCATCCCGACTGGCTGCTGCGACGCTGGGAGAAAGAGTTCGGCGCCGGCACGTGCGAGGCGCTGCTGCAAGCCAACCTGCAGCAACCCGCGACGTACTTCCGGCTCCGCCCGTCGGCAGACGCAGCTGAGGTGCTGTCCCGCTTGGAGAGTGCGGGACTGTCGGCAGAACCCACGGATTTGGCCCGCGCCTATCGTCTCGCGAAGGGAAACGTGCCGACCGCCCGCCAAGCGGCGGGCGACGTGCTCGTATTCCAGGACATCAACTCCCAGCGCGTGGCCGAATTGCTGGCAGGTTCGCCGGGCTCGCCGGTGCTGGACGTTTGCGCGGCACCTGGCGGCAAGTCCCGCCAGCTTGCCGAAGCCGCGGCAGTGGTGGCCGGCGACCGGCGCGTGAAGCGGTTGCACTCGATGCGCCGGCTGGGCAGCCGTGGGATTCAACTGCTGGCTCTGGATGCCGAGCGCCCGCTGCCATTCCGGCGGCAATTCGACCGCATACTGGTCGACGCCCCATGTTCCGGCACTGGCACGCTGGCCCGCAATCCGGAGATCAAGTGGCGGCTCCAGCCGCACGATCTCGATTCGCTCAGCGCTCGACAAGGGCGGATTCTGGACAATGCCATGGACGCGCTGGCGCCCGGCGGGCAGCTGGTCTACGCGACCTGCTCGCTGGAACCGGAGGAGAACCAACATGTCGTCGCTAAGGCCGTCGCAGCGCGACCGGGCTGGAAAGCCATCAAGGCCCTGTCGACTATCCCAGGCACGGACCCTGGTGACGGTTTCCAGGCTTGGCGCATTCTGCGACCGGCTGACTAGCGCCCGGCTTCACGGCTGGCTCGTCGTGGCGGTCGCCGGGATCGCCTTTCTGGGCACGATCTCGAGTCCGCCGTCCATGCTCGACGACGTGGATTCCGCCTACGCCCAGGTCGCGCGCGACATGCTGCAATCCGGGGACTGGGTCACGGCGCGCCTCAACGGGGTGCCGTATTTCGACAAGCCACCGGGCCAGGTATGGGCGATCGCGCTGTCCTTCGCGGTGTTCGGCGTGCACGACTGGGCGGCCCGCCTGCCCGCGGCTCTAGCCGCTATGCTGCTGTGCTGGCTGGCCTGGCGCATCGGGCGCTGGTCGCTCGGCGAGGTGGGCGGACTCTACGCCGGCATCGGCCTGGCCACGTGTTGCGGGCTGTTCTTGTTCACCAGGGTGCGGATCCCTGACATCTACGTAGCTTGCACGACCCTCTTCGTGCTCGCGTGTTTCCTGCGCTCACAAGAGGGCTCGCTGCGACAGGCGCGGGCCCACATGCGCCGGGCCGGCGCGGCCCTGGGTGTCGGACTGCTGTTCAAGGGTCTGGTGGCAGTGGCGCTGCCGGCGGGCGCCATCGCGCTCTACATGCTCGCCGCCGGCAAGTGGCGCTCGGGCGATGCGTGCCGTCGGCTCGGCCTGCCCGGCGCCTTCGCGATCGCGCTGATTGTCGCCGCGCCATGGCACGTGCTCGCGATCCTGAGCCACCCTCCGCTCTTCGGGCTTGCGCTGGACAGCGGGCCGGGAATGTACAGGGGATTCTTCTGGCGCTACTTCGTCAACGAGCACCTGCTGCGCTACCTAGGGCTGCGCTACCCGGCCGACTACAGCCGCGTGAACATCGCGTGGCTGTGGTTGGGGCACATCGTGTGGCTGTTCCCCTGGAGCGGCCTGCTCGCGGGATTGCACAAGATCGGCCTCGGCACGGCTGACCGCAAGCGTCGAACGCACTCGCTCATGCTGTGCGCTTGCGGCTTCACGCTGCTGTTCTTCTCGGCCTCGACCACCCAGGAGTACTACACCTTGCCCGCCTACGCGCCCGCCGCGCTGCTGTTTGCCAGCGCGGCCGTTTCGTCCGGCCCGCTCCTGCGATGGTGCGCTCGCGCCGCGGCAACAGTCTACGGATGTGCGTCGGCAGCCGCGCTGGTGCTGCTCGTCACCGTGCGAAGCCTCCCGGCCGAGGGCGACATTGCCTCCGCCCTGACCAGCAACCCGGAAGCTTACACGCTCGCTCTGGGTCACTTCCACGACCTGACGCTTGCCGCGTTCGCCTACTTGCGCGGGCCGCTCGCGCTCGCGGCGCTCGCGCTCGCCCTGGGGGCGCTCGGAGGCTGGCTGCTGCGCCAGAAGTGGGCGGCTGCCGCCCTGGCATGCGCCGCCTTGCTGTTCTTGCATGCTGCTCATTGGGCCATGGGAGCATTCGACCCATACCTGTCGTCTCGGCCGCTGGCCGACGCCTACCTGCGCTCTCCTCCGGGACAGCTGATCCTAGATCGCGAGTACTACGCATTCTCCTCGCTGGCCTACTACACCAATCAGCCGGTATTGCTGCTCAACGGACGCAAGAACAACATCGAGTACGGCTCCAACGCGCCCGGGGCGCCTGAGGTATTCCTCTCCGACTCGGACCTGCCCGGCCTGTGGGCCCAGCAACGACCCGTGTACCTCGCGGCATACGAAGAGGATCGCGACCGGTTCAAGCGACTGCTCGGGGAAGGCCGGTTGCATACTCTGGCCGCTGCGGGCGGCAAGGTCCTGATCTCAAATCGCTCCGTTCCGTCCGAGCACCCTGCCAACTAGGCGCTTGGGAGGGGCCGTGTGCGGGGCGATCGACCTCGGAGCAGGAAACCCTCGGCCTGCTCAGCCCGCGCTTGTATTCCGCGGTTGATCCAGCCTGCTTGCCAATCGGGATAAGACCAAAAGCTGACAGTGCGGGCAGGCTGGCCGGGCGAACGCGCGTTCCGCTATAGTGAAGTCATACGGGCACCGGACGGATCGCTCTTCGCCACCAGCGCCAAGGCACCGGCCCGCGACCGCCCGCAGGGGATACCCCGATGAAACCAGGCATCCATCCCGAGGACTACAGAGAGGTCGTCTTCCGCGACGTTACCACCAACACCGAGTGGATTACTCGCTCGACGGCCAAGACCGACAAGACCACCACGATCGATGGCAAGGAATACCCTCTGTACGACCTGGCGATCTCTTCGCACTCCCACCCGTTCTACACGGGCAAGCGCAAGCTCGTCGACTCCGAGGGCCGGATCGAGCGCTTCAACAAGAAGTACGGGCGCAAGACCGCTGTCTGAGGAGGGCGGGGAGATCGCGCTGCCCCCAGCCCACGCTTCGCCAGACCGCTCGTCGGCTCAACCTCGCCCGTCCGGGAGACCTGTAGCGTGAGCATGAGGTGAGCATGTCCGTCGACGCGCACCGCCGAGCATGCCTGGCCGCCGCCCTGGCGGCGCTAGCCCCCCTGGGTGCAACAGCAATGGCGCAAGAGCGCCCTCCGGAGCAAGCCCTGCTGTTCGGCACGGTCTTCCGCGGTTCGTACCTCGCCTTGGAAGGGGCGCGCGTCGTTGCCTACGACGAGGCCAAGCCAAAGAAGAAGTACCGGGCGATCACGAACTACCGCGGCGAGTACAGGATCCGCGTGCCGGCCGGAGACGCAACCTACGTGGTCACTGCGAGCGCGCCGAAATTCGTCCAAGGCCAACGCACCGTGAAAATCTACGGCATCGAGAAGTCGACCGCCAACCTGATCCTTGAACCGCGCAATAAAGCCGGCAGGGCCAAGAATCGGCCTGATTCGCAGTAGGATAAGGGAGACATGCAACGCACACGCCGCAACCTGCTGTTGCTGGGCACTGTCTCGGTGGTCCCGCTCGCCCATGCCCAGTTCACTGGCTTCAAGAAAAAGAAGAAGGTGGACCCGACCCGCTCGATCAAGGGCCAGGTCACTGACGAACACGAGGCGGGCATCCGCGGCATCGTGCAGTTGAAGCACACGCGCACGCTCGAAGTGAAATCATTCCACACCAACGACAACGGCGACTACTACTTTCACGGCCTCGACCTGAACGTTGACTACGAACTGAAGGCGCTGGCCGAGGGCAGGCAAAGCAGGACGCGCACGGTGTCAAGTTTTGACAGCCGCAACGAGCTGATCTACAACTTCAAGCTCAAGCCCGAGAATTGAGCCTCGGCGACGCGCCGGAAACTGCCGCCCGTCTTCCCAGCCGCTGCAGTTGGAAACCGGTGACGCCGCGCCGGGGCGCTCGGTGGCCCGCACCAGCGGCGCGGCGCGACCCTCGTCAGAGGACTGAATGCCGCGGTCATGCTGGCACCGCTCCCAGTACGCTTGCGCGATCGCATCGCCGCCGATCACATGTCCTATCCCGCCATCCCTGCAACTGATGCCCGCAAAAGCGCCATTTCGGGACCTCGTCGCTCGGACTCGTGCGGCGATGGGGGTTACTATTAGTTTGTCCGGTGCGTCCGAGATAGTGAACCCGCGCACCAACAGATCGGTGAATACAACGATGCGGCATTGCAAGCTCCACTTACTCAAGGCGGTCGCGCTGCTCGGCACTCTGGCCTTGCTAGCACCTGCGGTTGCCATGCTGCAGGCCCAAGGCCCGATCGGCGACCAGCCGCGGAGGCCGCGGACCGACGCCCCGCGCAGGCCGGGAACCCTTCCCGGGCCGGGGTCGCCCCCCGATGCGCCCTCGGATATACCGCGCGTGCAAACCCGGGCCCCGCAGCGGACGCCCGAGCAGCAGCCCCTGTTCACCGCCGACACGAACGTGGTCACCGTGGATATCGCGGTGCTGGACAACAAGGGCCAGTTCATCCCCAACATCCCACCCGGCAACTTCCAGATCCTGGAGGACGGCGT
>JAJDZN010000024.1 GCA_022824585.1 Bryobacterales bacterium
CGCATCATCCCCTGCCTCGACGTCACGGGGGGCCGGGTGGTCAAGGGGGTGAACTTTGTCGGCCTGCAGGACGCCGGCGACCCCGTCGAGCTCAGCGCGCGCTACAACGAGGACGGCGCCGACGAACTGGTGTTCTTGGACATCACTGCATCGAGCGATCATCGCGACACGATGGTGGACGTGGTGCTGCGGACGGCTCGAAAGGTGTTCATCCCATTGACAGTTGGGGGAGGGATTCGATCCGTCGCCGATGCGCGCAAGATCCTGATGGCGGGAGCGGACAAGGTCTCGGTAAACACGGCTGCCGTGGAGCGCCCCGGGCTGATCCGGGAACTGTCCGAGGAATTCGGAGCGCAGGCGGTGGTGCTAGCGATCGACGCCCGGCGCCAAGGCCCGCGGCGCTGGAGCGTGAACACGTACGGCGGCCGCAAGGACACGGGGATCGACGCGGTCGGATGGGCCCAGCAGGGCGAGTCCACCGGAGCCGGCGAGATCCTGCTGACATCGATGGATGCGGACGGCACCAAGGATGGCTTCGACTGCGAGCTCACCCGCAGCATCGCGGAGGCAACACGCATTCCGGTCATTGCGAGCGGCGGCGGGGGCGTGCCACGGGACTTTGTGGACGTGCTGACAGACGGCTGCGCGGATGCGGCCCTGGCAGCGTCGATCTTTCACTACGGCACCTACACGTCGAACGGTTTGAAGGGCATCCTCGCGAAAGCGGGGATTCCTGTGCGACTGCTGGAGCAAGTCCAGGCAAGTTGAACCACCGTACAGCCAGCGGCCTGGACAGTGAGTTCCGCAGCAGTCTGGGTCGAACGCCCGCGCGTCGCTCTACCGGGCAGGCGTGTTTGCTCGGGGAATTACCCATTTGACAGTCAAGTCAAGCGGCTAGCGTGGGAGCGCAGGAGGGGTTGACGCGCTACTATTGCTGTGGGATACGAGCGCAGAATTGATTGGTGTCTTAGTCTTGGGCATCGCTCTCGGGGGGCCTGCAGCTAACACTCTGGGGGATGATCCGGACTAACCCGCGTGATCTAGCGGATCGAGTCGCAATGCTGGAGTGACACCAATCACGTCTGGCGAGATTGATCGAGGGAGCAGGACTGTTCTCCGCCACCGATGCGCGATGGGGAGAGATCGTCCCCGCCTAGAGACGGGCTGCGGTGATGCTGCAATCAGAACCGTCGGGGAGCGTCGACGCGACATGAATAAGTCTGAGTACGAATTGGACGCATGGGTACGGATGTACGAGGAGCAACTACGCCACGTTCGGCATCACGAGTTGTTGCGTTCTAGCTCTACGAACTTCGCGGTTGTCGTCTCAGCCGCAGTCCTCGGCCTGTTCGCAGCCGGCCTGGCTTCCGATCAGCGATGGATGCTTGCACTATTTCTGATCGTTATCAACATCTACGGTCTGATGATGAGCCTGAAGCACTACGAGAGAAGCAGGCTTCACCATACGGTATCCGGCAGGTACCGAAACGTGATTTCTGAGGTGTGCAAGTTCGACAGCTATGTGTTGAATGACCTCCGGCGCGATGCACATAGCAAGCACGAGGCGCGGCGTCGGCTAATGTCGCGCGTGCGAGCCTACTGGATGTGGTGTGGCCTTCACGCCCTCCTTGCACTCTTGGGAGCGGGCCTGCTGTGGAGCCAATCATGCAACGCGTTGCGGGAACTTCCTTAAGGATGTCTTAGTTCTCGCGAGACCTCTTGTTGAGGAGTGCAGGGTAGAGACGAACTATGGACATCGGATCGGGACTTCACGCACCTCCAGCAGGTCGTGACACAGAACTCATTACCGGAGTGAGGCGCTTGCGTGACCAGAGCGATCAAATACCGCGCCCCAAACTGTCATCTCGCACCGGCTGAAGATCGAGCACAGCGGCGCAAGAGGAGTCTGTCAACCACTGTCGGAAATAGATCGCGGCTTGGCAGCGGGCGCTGTCCGTGAAGGTCGCTGACATTCCCAGCACGAAGGGCAAGCTGTCCGACATGCCGGCTACGCCGTGGGGACGCGGCCGGGCGGAGGCACTGGGAATCTGGCCGCCGATTTCGTAACTCAGCTAACGGGGTGGGCGTTGGTCGACAATCTGGGGGCGAATCTGGCACTGTGCGTCTGATCAGGATGTAGAGCGGCCCGAGCTATCCTATCTCAGTGACCGGAGCGAATTTTCACCGCTGGTTTGAGGTCATCTACAACGAAACTGACTTCGCCCGAGGAATCGCTACCACTCTCGCCGGAGCGGCAGGGCTGACCACGTATCTCTGGCGGGGTGATGGCGTAGTAGCTGCGTTCGTCACCATCATCGCCTTTCCAGTCGCCAAGATCTTGGTGTCCGTGATTCACTCCCGCTGGAAGCAATCTCAGAGCCCGATGAAGGAATTATTCGAAAGCCTGGGATCGGAAGAAAAGGCTGCGGTTCGCGGATTCGTTTCGCATGGCGGTAGCGTCATGACATGGGGGGAAGTCAACAGATCAATGTCTATTTCATCGGTCGGCATAGAATCACTCATCGCCCGGGATCTGATGCATCCGTCCGTGATGGCCGATGGCATGACAGAAACGTTCGTTCTGGACACTCAACTGTTCGGTTACGCGCAGAAGGTCCTTCCTGACGAGCCCGTTGATGATTTCGATGATATTCCGTTCTAGGCAATCGGCATCCGCGTCTCTGGGCTTTCTTGGTATCGTCACCTAAGAGGTGCGACCTAGTCGTCTAGGCGAATTGGAGGGGTTGGCTCATGGCTGGAAGTCTACAGGCAACACTTGACTACATCCGTGCCTTAGCCGACTCGGAAGCAAAGAAGGGACGCCTGTTCGAACGGCTGATCCAGGCGTACCTGACCAACGACCCCCTCTACCGGAATCGCTTCTCTTCGGTCCACTTGTGGTCTGAGTGGGCAGCATCACAGGACGGTTTCGATGGAACCGATATTGGCATTGATCTGGTAGCAGAGGAGCGTTCCGGCGGCACGTGCGCTGTCCAGTGCAAGTGCTACGCGGCTGGAACGCGTGTTTCCAAATCTCATATCGACTCGTTCATCTCTGCGTCGGCGCGCAAGCCCTTCAACGCGCGCATGTTCGTCGACACCGGAGACGAGTGGGGGCCGAACGCAAAGAAAACTGTCGATGGTCTGACACCCGCCTGCACGGTGCTCCGGTTCGGTGACCTAGCAGAGCGCCCTATTGACTGGCCGGACCTCGTCCGGGATCAACCGGAAGCGCTAACTTACCGAATCGAACCATTCAGCCTCAGGCCCCATCAAGAAGCGGCCCTAAAGGATGTCACCAAGGGCTTTTCCGAGTATGACAGGGGCAAGCTGATCATGGCATGCGGGACGGGGAAGACGTTTACGGCATTGCAGATTGCCGAAACGGTCGCGGCGGTGGGCGGCACTGTGCTTTACCTAGTTCCGTCGATCTCGCTATTCCAGCAATCGATGCGCGAATGGGCAACGCATCGAACGATTCCACACCGCTACATCGGCATCTGCTCCGACACTCGTGCGGGACGTAACGATGAAGACGCCTCGCTGCAGGAACTAGAGCTTCCGGTCACAACTAACCCAGAACAGATCTTGGAGTCGTTGCGATTCACCCGCCAAGACACGATGACCGTAGTCTTCTGCACGTATCACTCTCTCGGCCTCGTCCAGCAGGCTCAGGACGCTGGCGCACCACCGTTCGATCTCGTCCTGTGCGACGAAGCTCACCGTACAACCGGTATTGAGCGCCCGGGAGACGAGGCCTCCCCCTTCGTGCTGGTTCATAACGAGGAGAAGATCCGCGCCGCAAAACGCCTGTACATGACGGCTACTCCCCGCCTATACACGGAAGGAGCAAAGTCGAGGGCGGCGCATCATGACGTCGATGTGTTCTCGATGGACGATCCTGAGACGTACGGGCCTGAATTCCACCGGCTTCCGTTTTCGAGAGCGGTCGAGCAGGACCTGCTTTCGGACTACAAGGTCGTGGTTCTGGCCGTCTCCGAACAGCACGTGGATTCTTACCTTCAGGCCCATCTGGCGCACTCTTCCGGTTTGATCAACCTTGATGACGCCGCGAGGATTGTTGGTTGCTGGCAAGCACTGCAGAACCCAGAAAACAAGCGCACCAACGGTGCCGGGACCCATCCGCTGCGACGCGCCATCGCATTCACTAACACGATCGACTCGTCCCAACGATTGGAGAAGCATTGGGATGGTCTCGTCGAACAGGCCATCGCGCTGTTGCCCGAGGACGAGCAATCTGTCGCGCTCAGGTGTGAGACCCGCCATGTCGACGGGAAGAACCATGCGCTGGAACGCAAGGCCAAGATCGAGTGGCTAAAGGGCAACTCCCAGAACACCTGTCGCATCCTGTCGAACGCGCGGTGCCTGACCGAGGGGATCGACGTGCCCGCGCTGGATGCGGTTCTGTTCATGAGTCCACGCAACAGCCCAGTCGAGGTCGTGCAGGCAGTGGGCCGTGCGATGCGGAAGGCGGAAGGCAAGGAATACGGCTACATCATCCTGCCAGTCGCCGTGCCGACAGGCGTCGATCCAGCGGGGGTGCTCGACCACGAGGAGCGCTTCGCGGCCGTATGGAGCGTTTTACGGGCGTTACGCTCGCACGATGACCGGCTCGAGGCCGAAATCAACCAGATCGATCTGAACAAGCAGCCGACGGAGAAAATCATCATTGGCGGCAGTGGAGAGAGCGGCGAAGGCGGAGAAGGGCTGCCCTCACTTCCCTTTCCGCCGCTCGAACTGCCACCTGGGGCGATTTACGCCAAGATTGTCGACAAGTGCGGCGATCGGAAGTATTGGGAGACCTGGGCTAAAGACGTGGCAGCCATCTTTTCGCGTCTTGTGACGCGGATCGAGGGGCTGCTGGCGAATCCAGAACACAGGCTGCTGAGGGACTGGTTCGATACATTCCACGAAGAACTCAGGGTGTCGATCAACGATTCGATCGGCCGCGGTGCCGCCATTGACATGGTGGCCCAACACATCCTGACCCGTCCCGTCTTCGAGGCACTCTTCGAGGGGTATGACTTCGCAGGTCGCAACCCGGTTGCGCACGCGCTCGATGGCCTTCGTAGAGACTTCGGGGAATTCGGCCTAGAGAACGAGACACGGGATCTCGAAGGGTTCTATGAGAGTGTGCGCCGGCGCGCTCGGGGCCTCGACAATAGCGCGGCCCGCCAGCGCGTCTTGATGGAACTGTACGAGAAGTTCTTCGCAACAGCGCTGAAGAAGGACGCTGACCGGCTAGGCATCGTCTACACGCCCGTCGAGATTGTGGACTTCATCCTCGAGAGCGCCGATCAGGTGCTGCGGAACGAATTCGGGCGATCGCTCAGCGATAAGGGGGTTCATGTTCTCGACCCGTTCACCGGGACAGGAATCTTCCTGGTGCGATTGCTCCAGTCGGCGCTGATCCACGATGCAGACCTTGCTAGGAAGTACCGCGAGGAACTGCATGCCAATGAGATCGTCCTGCTCGCCTATTACATAGCTGCAATTCATATCGAGGAGGCCTTTCACGGACGAGTGGGGGACGACAGATCCTATGAGCCATTCGGCGGTATAGTCCTGACGGACACGTTCAACCTCCACACAGACCGGGCGGGCTTTCCGCGGGATTGGCTGCCTGCCAACAGCGAACGCGCCGAGCGGCAGCAGGGGCTTCCGATCCAGGTGATAGTCGGGAATCCGCCGTGGTCGGCCGGACAGCGGAGTTCCTCGGACGATAACCCGAACGTGGACTATCCCGAAGTGGAGGCGCGCGTCGCCGAGACGTACGCGGCTCGCTCGACCGCCACCCTGAAGAACAGCCTGTACGACACATACAAAATGGCGATCCGCTGGGCCTCGGACCGGATCGGCGACCAAGGTGTGGTCGCCCTTGTGACCAACGGCTCATGGATTGACGGGAACGTGGACTCGGGAGTGAGGGCCTGTCTGGCCAAGGAGTTCAGCTCGATTTACGTGCTGAACCTCCGGGGGAATCAACGGACTCAGGGCGAGCGTTCACGGCGAGAAGGTGGCAAAGTGTTCGGCCAAGGGTCTCGTGCGCCCGTAGCAATCACGCTCTTGGTGCGCAATCCGGATGCGAAACATGAGGGCTGCTGCATTCGGTACAGAGACATCGGCGACTACCTGAAGCGCGAGGAAAAGCTAGCGATCCTGCGCGAGGCAGGTTCGATCGCCGGAATTCCGGACTGGCGCACGATCACACCCGACCGGCACAACGACTGGATCGGCCAGCGTGACGAAGCCTACCAGCAGCTATATCCGATTGGCTCGAAGTCTGCGAAGGCCGGCAAGGATGAAGGGGCAATCTTCAAGCTCTATTCGAGAGGGTTGGCAACCAGTCGCGACGCCTACCTCTACAACTCCTCGCGCGACGCCTGCGCGAGAAACGCGCGCGGAGTGGTGCAGGACTATTTGGGCGCGCTGAATTTACTCGAGCAAGGCCTGCGTCCGGACCTGGACATAGATGAGCTCGCACGCAGCCATTCTTCCAACGTGCGGTGGGACAGGGAACTTAAGAACAACTTGCGGCGCTGCAAAGCGGTAGAGTATTCGGCCGAGAATATCTGGACGACTCAATATCGACCCTTCGTCCGGCAATACTGCTATGTCGAATACGTACTCGTGAACAACAAATACCAGATGGACAGCATCTTTCCGTCGGCTGACTCCGAGAACCGGGCGATCTGCGTTCCAGGTGTAGGCTCAACCAAGCCGTTTTCCGTGCTCGCGGTCAATGCGATGCCGGATCTTCACTTTGTTGCGTTTGGCCAGTGCCTTCCCCGGTTTCGGTACGTGCGAAGGCAAGGCAGCGATATTCTGGACGAGGAATCCTCACTAGACCGCATCGACAACATCACAGACGCTGCCTTGGTCGCTTTCCGCGAGCACTACGAAGACAGCGCGATCACCAAGGACGCGATCTTTGACTACGTGTACGGTGTTCTCCATTCACAGTGCTATCGCGAGCGGTTTGCGAACGATCTGACAAAGGGCTTGCCGAGCGCGCCCATGGCACCAAATTTCCATGCATTCGCAGATGCCGGAAAGAAACTGGCGGAACTCCACATTGGTTACGAGAACTGCGAAGAGTATCCGTTGCAGGTCGAGTTCGATGCGGCGGGCGAGCCGACCCCGGAGCACTACAGGATCGGGTCCAAGGCGATGCGGTTCGCTGACAAGGAAAGAACATCTCTAGCGGTCAACGACCATATCCGGATCTCGGGGATCCCGGCCGAGGCGCACCTATACGAAGTCAACGGTCGGACACCACTCGAATGGTTCATTGATCGTTACCGGATCAAACAGGATCGCGAGAGTGGCATTGAAAACGATCCCAACGATTGGTTCGACAATCCGAAGGATCTGGTCGCCGCAATCCGGCAGATTGTCTACGTAAGCGTGGAAACCGTCCGAATCGTCGAGCGCCTACCAGATCCAATGGAGCCAACCACGACAAGTAGCGTCTTGACGGCGCTACGTCGATCACCTCTAGTCGGGACTGATATCGACCTCACCCGCCCGCGCGAGGAAGGGCGAGAGGTCATTCTGTGACGCGTTATCTCCTCGATACCAACATCGTTTCGGAACTCGTCAAGCCAGTTCCGGCTGCTTCGTTGCGGGAGTGGATGGCAGCCCAAGAAGACGACTCCCTGTTCATCGCTTCACTCACAGTCGCCGAAATCCAGCGCGGAATACTTGAGCTCCCCGAAGGCCGGAAACGGGACCAACTGGCTGCGTGGTTTGCCAGCCCAGAAGGACCTCAAGCCTTGTTCGCCGAGAGGGTCCTCGCGTTCGACCAAGATGCAGCACTTGTCTGGGGACGGCTAATGGCAGAAGGAAAGACAGCGGGACGCCCCCGTAGCGGCCTCGACATGATTGTCGCTGCCGTGGCCGAGGCGAATAGCTGCATTGTCGTAACCGCCAACGAAAGGGATTTCGCGAATGTACCGTTCGTGAATCCACTTCGGCCCAGAGGTCAAGGTTCCCCCTGAGAGCGGCGGGAGGCCGACCGAGCTCGATTGGTTGATCGCAATCAAGAGAAAGGTCCCGGCCTGAATCTCAAAGCCCACTGGAAGTCTAGCGCGTGGCCCTTTTCGTCCAAAGCCGAGAGGCTCAAATCCGGCCGTACGGCTTCAATCCAAGCGGAGTGATTATCGACTACGGAAGGAACCATGCTGCGGAAGTCGGCCTAGCCTCCTCAAGTGGGCGGCTGTAAGCTGTGCGTAGTGGCGTTGGGAGCGCCAAGCAGGAGGAGAGAACGGATGAGCTCTGCTCGGGAAGTGGGCGGCAGGCCGCCGGAGCAATGGCCTAACCTGTCGAAGGAAGGCGTGCTCGATGCGCCGCTGGTGCAGGCCGCTGACATGCGCTGGGGGCCCGTGCGGGTAGAGGGGACGCGGATGCCGCATGGGCAGAGCTAGGCGAAAAAAGGTGAGAGCCAAGACGCAGGCCACCGACCAAGACGTCTTGGCCGTGATCTATCGCCGTGAGGGCTCTTTGCTGTACGGTGCCATCCAGTTCTTCAAGCACACTCCCGGTTCTGGGCCAGTCAAGGCACACAGGAGCAGTGCGCCATTCGTCGTCAGCGAGACCATCGCCCCTAGCGAGGTCGTCGTGCACGGTAGCGTCGACAACCTGATCCAAGACATCCAACGCTTAGTCAGCGAAGTCTATACAAACGTCGACAAGCTAAACGCTGCGCAGAGCCACCCTGCACCGGCAAGTGTCTCCCAAGGCGAAAAGGCCCGACTCGTGTCGGTACCTGAGAGCGTCCCCGAGCGTCGTATGTACTTCGAATTCACTAGACTCCTTGCGGGCACACTGATCTTGCTGTCGGCCCAGACGAGGAATCTGTTCGAGCTGCTCCCTCGGCTCGATCGCCGGATCCCCCTATCTGACGCCAGCGGGAATCGCACCGGCGAAATCAGACTCTCGGACCTGTTCACCCACTTTGTGCATAACCAGTATCTGTTCCTCGACGGCGAACACGTTTCAGATCTCTTTCCCGCCAAACCTCGTCAAGGCGCACCCATCTCGCGAACGTTCATGGGGTACAGGTTCAACTGGATCGAGTACGTGGAGGCGATCAATGTCGCGATACGGGACGTCAAGTTGAACGATCTCACCGGTCTGCTACGCGGGCGACTCAAGAAACTGTCACTGAAGTCGCCGTATAGCGATATCGTGTTCCTAATTCAGAACCTTGAATCGTTTTCAAGGCTCTTCGGCACGAAGGTGGCGGATGACCGATACCAATTCATGCTACGCCTCTTGTTCGATGACGAGGCCAAGGCGTATCTTGATACCGTCAATCCGGACCCGATGGTAGTTGGCGATCAGCTGCAGCTGATCGCCAACT
>JAJDZN010000137.1 GCA_022824585.1 Bryobacterales bacterium
GTCCGCCGCCTCGGTTGTGACCGGCAGCCCTCGCCGAGCCCAGCCGTCGTAAACTATCTGCCCCAGCGGGTTGGATTCGCCATCGAATCCGCCGCGCATGTCGACGACATCGGTGAAGCCGTTCGCCTGCAGCACTTGCGCGGCACGCATCGATCGCCCGCCCTTCAGGCAGGCAGTGATGATCTTGGCATCCTTGCCCAGCGCCCGCTCGCAGACGTCGACGAATTCCTCGTTCGGCTGCATGCCCATCGCAGTCCGATGCAGCAGCGGGATGTTCTTGGCTCCAGGCGCGTGTCCCTGCTCGAATTCCGGGATCGAGCGCACATCTAGGTAGATGTAGCCCTCCCCCGACTCCAGCAGGTCGCGGGCCTCGTCCGGTGAAATGCGCTTCAGTGCCATGGTTGACTACGCTTCACGCTCGCTGATTCGATCACGCAATGTCAAATCACCCCCATCCAATACCGGCGCAGCCCGCAAGCGGCGCGGCGTTCGCCCGAGTGAACTCGCGACACCAACGTCCCGGCTCGGACCCTTCGCGGGATGCGGCGCGGGCCTCGGTGCGAGCCAGCTCGCGATGGCGCGGCTCGCTCATGATCTTGCCCGCCGCCGGTCCGACTCGCTATGATCGGCCATTCGCCGACCATGCCTGCCAATCCTGAAGTCTCGGTGGTTATCCCCGTCCGCAACGAAGAGGAGTCCGTCGGGGAGCTCGCGCGGCAGCTGCAGGCCGTGCTGCCAGAAGACCACGAAATCTTGTTTGTCGACGATGGCAGCACCGACAACACCTGGCAACGCCTGACGGCGCTGCACTCTCCGGGACGCATTCGCCTGGTCAAGTTCCGCGCCAACGCCGGAAAGTCGGCCGCGCTGATGGCGGGATTCGCGCGCTGCACGGCGCCGGTCGTCTTCACGATGGACGGTGACCTGCAAGATGACCCGGCCGAAATCCCCGCGTTTCGCGCCAAGCTCGCCGAGGGCTATGACCTGGTCTCGGGCTGGAAGCAAGTACGCCGCGACCCCCTTCACAAGGTCGTCGCATCGCGTCTCTTCAATTGCGTGATGCGCTGCGCCACGGGCCTTGGGCTGCATGACATGAACTGCGGATTCAAGTGCTACCGGGCGGAAGTGGTCAAGAGCCTGCAGATCTACGGGGACCAGCACCGTCTCATCCCCGTCTTTGCCGCGCACCAAGGCTACCGCGTCACCGAGATCGTAGTGCGGCACCGAGCGCGTCGCCACGGCCGCTCGAAGTACGGCCTGAGCCGCCTCGCCAAGGGTTTTGTCGATCTGGGCACGGTGCTGCTGAGAACTCGCTTTCACGACCGTCCGGCGCACGCATTCGGATACCTGGCCCTGTGCTGCGGCTTGGGCGGAGCTGGATTGCTCGGGCTGGCCTTGTCGCCGTGGCTTCACCCCACCGCATCGTGGGCGGCCGCAGCCGTGGCCGTCGCCTTGGGTAGCGGCGCTTTGGCCCTTCTGGCCTTGGGCTGGGTTGCGGAATGCATGCTCCACGGCGCGGCAGGTCCGGCGGCACCGCTCGCACCGGCGATCGAGGACACACGTGATTAAGCGCGGGCTGCCCGTTCTCAAGGCCCTCGTGCCACTGGTCCTGGCCTGGTTCATCGGGCGCATGATCTACGGCAACTGGCAGCAAGTGCGGTCGGAGCCCTGGCGGCTCGACCTGCCATGGCTCGCGGTGTCGTTCGCGCTCGGGGCCGCCTGGCATCTGGTCCGACCGCTGGGCTGGACGCGGCTGCTGAGGGGCTTCGACCACATCGTGCCGTATTGGGAGATCTACCGCATCTACCGCAAGTCCGAGCTGAGCCGCTATGTTCCGGGCGGCATCTGGCAATTCGCTGCCCGCATCTACCTCACGCGCCGGCACGGCGTGAGCGCTGCCGCCTGCCTGGCTGCGACGATACTCGACATGACCCTGGCCGCGCTCGCCGCCATGGTCGTAGCCGCTTGGCTTGGCGGCGTCGCCTCCTCCTCGCTGGCCGAGTGGCAGCGCTACGCCCTGTTCGCGTTCCCCCTGCTCGCCTGTGCGGTCGTATACCCCCCGGTATTCAACGTGTGGGCAGTGCGCTTGGCTCGCTTGCTCAAGCAGCCGTTCCGCCCGCTTGAGATCAGCACGGCCCGCATGCTGGGCATCTGGGCCCTGTACGTCGTGATGTGGGCGCTGCTGGCGTTTGCCATGGCCAGCTTCGCCCGCGCCCTGCTGCCCGGCCTAGACACCGAGCGGTTCGCCCATATTGCGGGCTCTTACGCCCTGGCGTGGGTGACAGCGTTACTCACGATGGTGGCGCCTGCGGGAATGGGCGTCCGCGAGGGCATACTCGGGCTGCTGCTGTCCCAGGCGATCGCCGCGGGCACGGCGATGACTCTGGCTGTGGCCATGCGCTTGTGGGTCGTGACCATGGAATTGGCGTGGCTGGTGGTCGGGCTGCTAATGCCCCGATCCATCCAGCCCGACCAAGCCTAGAGCTCGCGGACCGCGATGTTGCGGAAGCGGTGCTCCAAGCCCGGGCTGCAGCGATCCCCGCCGTGAACCTGCACGGCGATGGCTCCCTCGGTGGTACCCCGCGGCAGGCGGTTCTCGGAGTCCTTGAAATCCGTGATTTTCGAGCCGTTGAGCCAGACTTCGATGTGGGGCGCCGCGCCTTGGATGCGGGCGCGCAGGGAATTCCAGCCATCCTCCTTCCACACCTTCTCCCAGCCATCCGACTGGTGCGCGCCGAGACTTTCCAATTGCTCCCCGAAGACGCCCCCGAGGTTCCCCCCGGGGAGGTAGTCGAGCATGACCTGGTATGCCTGCCCGCTGCCGGTGGAGCGCAGGAACACGCCGCCATCGCAGCCGAAATCAGGCTTGATCTCCATGTAGACCTCGAAGTCGCCGAACTTCTCGTCCGTCAGCAGGATGCCGCCGTTCCCTTCCCGATCCTGCTGGCCGACCAATCCGCCTTCAAACACGCGCCACTCCTTTGTGTCGCCGTGATGGTTGGTCAGACTCATGTGCCAGCCGGCGAGGTTCTGGCCGTTGAAGATCGGCCGGAATCCTTCGGGCACTTCCGCGCCGAGCGCATACGGCAGCAAGGCCAGGAGCAAGGATCCGCGAAACATCCATCCAGTCATCTTCCCGGCCAGCGTAGCATTTTCCCGGGAGCCTCCCCGGGCGGCTCGCCCGTCCCTGAGGAGGATGGCGGCAAGCACAGCCCGTATACTTGATTAACTCGGCCCAGTGCCGAAAGAGGGGATCGCGAGCAATGGACGGATACTATGATCCAGACGACCTGCCCCGCTTTGCCGAGATGGGCAATGACGCGCCGGAGCTGTGGGACAAGTTCAACTCTTGGTACGGGGCTGTCTTTCAGCCGGGCGCGCTGAGCGAGCGCGAGAAGAACCTGATCGCCTTGGCGGTGGCACACGCCGTGCAGTGTCCCTACTGCATCGACGCGTATACGCAGGGCTGCCTTGCACAGGGCTCCAATCTGGAACAGATGACCGAGGCCGTGCATGTGGCTTCGGCGATCAAGGGGGGGTCTGCGCTGGTGCACGGCTTGCAAATGCGCAATATTGCCTCCAAGATCAGCATGTAGCGACCGATGGGAAATCCCCTTCCAGCAGAGGGCGGTCCGCTCGCAGAGGCCGACCGGCAATTCCGCATCCTGCAACTGGACGGCGAAGCGGCCTTCGAGCCGTTCGACTCTCGCCTGGCCCAGGCAGGCGTCGGACCGCTGGTCGCCGGGGGGATTGACGTCGTCCAGATCAATGTCGGCAAGTTTTGCAACCAGACGTGCAAGCACTGCCATGTCGACGCAGGCCCGGATCACACGCAGGAGAACATGTCGCGGGAGACGTTCGAGCTGTGCCTCGACGCGATCAAGCGAATCGGCCGGCCCGATGTGGACCTAACGGGGGGAGCGCCCGAACTGAACCCGAGCTTCCGCTGGTTCGTCGAGCAAGTTCGCGGGCTGGGCTGCAAGGTGATCGACCGCTGCAACCTGACCGTGCTGGTCATGCGCTCACAGGCTGGGCTGGCCGCCTTCCTAGCCCTGCACCGCGTCCAGGTCATTGCCAGCTTGCCATACTTTCTCGTCAGCCGGACTGACGCCCAGCGCGGCGACGGCGTGTTCGACCGGTCCATCCAGGCGCTGGGCAAGCTCAACGCGCTAGGCTACGGCAGGCCGGGCAGCGGATTGGAGCTGAACCTGGTCTACAACCCTACCGGGGCCTTCCTGCCGCCGGACCAAGACGCCATCGAGGCCGATTTTCGACGGGAACTCAGCACCCGCTACCAAATAGAGTTCAATTCGCTATACACAATCACGAACATGCCCATCGGCCGCTATCGCGACTATCTGGTCCGCAGCGGCAACCATAGGCGCTACATGGAGCAGCTGGTCAACGCGTTCAATCCGGCCGCCGCGACGGGGGTGATGTGTCGATCGATGATCTCGGTGGGCTGGGACGGGCGTGTCTACGACTGCGATTTTAACCAGATGCTGGAACTGGAGCTGGGTTTCGGAGCGCCGCGGCACATTCGCGATTTCGACCCGGAGCGGCTCGCCGCCCGACGAATCGTTACCGGGCAGCACTGCTACGGCTGCACGGCCGGCTCGGGCTCGAGCTGCGGAGGCCGGATCTCCTGAGCAGGCCGGGGCAGCTCGAGCCTCCGGCACGGGCAGGCCCTGATGTACACTGGGGTGTCTGGCACCGGTCGCCGGTCGCACCGAGGGAACACTGACATGCTCATCAAGCTAGCCCTTCTCCTGATCATGGCCGCAGTGATGTTGCTGTTGGCCGGCTGTGGCGGCGAGCGGCCGCCGGAATCGCCGCCGCCGGAAGAGCCCGCCGAGGCCCAAGAGGCCCCGTCGGCACCGGAGCCCGAACCAGAGCCGGAAGCGAAGGCCGAGCCCGAGCCGGCGCCACCGGAGAAGCCTGCCGGGCCCCCGCGGGTTCGCATGGAAACCGACAAGGGCACGCTGGTCTTGGAGCTCTATCCCGATCGCGCGCCGGAAACGGTCGCCAACTTCCTGCAGTATGTCGACGACGGGTTCTATGACGGCACCATCTTTCACCGCGTGATTCCCAACTTCATGATCCAAGGTGGAGGGTTCGTTCCGGGAATGCAAGAAAAGTCGACCCGGCCGCCGGTCAAGAACGAATCCGGCTCGATGGCGAATACGAAGTACACGATCGCAATGGCGAGAACCGCCAATCCGCACAGCGCATCGGCGCAGTTCTTCATCAACCACCAGACCAATCAATTCCTCGACAAGGAGCACGCGCGCGATGGCTGGGGCTATTGCGTGTTCGGCAAGGTCGTCGACGGTACGGATGTAATCGAATCCATCGCGGAGGTGGCGACTGGAAGCAAGATGGGACACCAAGACGTCCCGCTGACGCCGGTGGTCATCAAGTCCGCGCGGCGCGCTGGCTAGGCGCCCAAGCTTCGAGCCTACAGCCGTTCCGATCCGTGCAGCTGCGGCCTGGCGGAATGCCCTCGCTTGGCCCCGTCAGCCGAGACCACGATCCGCCCGCGCGGACAATCCATCAGGGCCGCGCCCCGGCCCTGCGGCCGCCGGCTGCAAGGCTTGTCTGCCGCGCCTGTCAGAGTCGCCTTTGAGCGGTCAATCGCGCCGCCTGCGAGGCAGCAGCCCGATCGCCACGGCACCCAGCGCCGCCAGTCCGAACACAGCCCACAGCGCCTGCGAGTAGCCCGCCAAGCGGCCCGCTAGCACGGCGATGAAGCGCGGCGTCCAGAACTGCATGATCGTGTCGCTCGGCAAGATCGCGGACATGGCCTTGCCCAGCGAGCGCAGGCCGAACTGGTCCGCAGCCATCAGCGGAATCAGCATGTAGTCGGCACCCATCGCGAGGCCGAATACGATCGCGAACAGGAAAACCATGTTGGGCTGCTCCGGCGTTACTAGGAACAGCAATGGAATCGCGAGCGCCACGATGATATAGGTGGCGAGCATGACGTATTTTCGCGGCAGCTTGTCGGCAAGCCAGCCAGCCAGCAGCCGGCCCGAGATGCTGGACAACAGATAGGTGAACGAAGCCCTTGCCCAAACGTTGTCCCTCATGACCTGGTCAGTGAACCCCTGCTCTTCATAGACAAACTTCATCAGGAAGTTGACCGCGGCGATCGACCCGATCGAGGCGGCGCTGCCGACCAACAGCAACCAGAACGCGGGGCTGCCGGAGAGCTGACCGAAGGTCTTCGCGGACTCTGCCCGGGCCGGCTCCGGCTCCTCCTTGGCAGCATCCGCTGCCTCGACATCACCCGCGCTTTCTGCCCCATCGGGCAACTGGCCCATGTCTTCGGGCTTGTCCCGGATCACGAAGAACGCCAGCGGCCAAGCGATGATCATCAGAAAACTCAATGCCTGGAGGGCATCAGTGTAGTGGTCCAGCGTTCTGGTCAGGTAAGGCGCCAGCAGGTTGCACAGCGCGCCAATCACGGCCACGCCCACATAAGCGATCCCCATGGCCGTACCTCGACGGCGCTTGTACCAGTTCGAAATGATGATCTGGTGCGGGATCGGCCCCGACAAGAAGTACCCGGCCATGTAAACGCACCAGGCCGCGTAGTACTCGTACTGGCTGCCGCCCAGCCGGCCGAACCATTGGAACGAGAGGAACGTCAGGAAGGTACCGATCAGGATCAGCTTGCGCGGCGAGGTCCTGGGCACGATCACCGGCCCGATCCAGATCGTCAGCAGCACGGCGATCGGGGCGCCCAGCGTCACCAGTTCCACCGGCCACAAGTGTTCGTCGCGGAAGTAGTCGAAGAAGAAAGCGATGTTGTAGTAGGGAAATCCCGTGGACAGGCCGAACGT
>JAJDZN010000015.1 GCA_022824585.1 Bryobacterales bacterium
AGGCACCGTTCGGTTTGGACACAGGCCGACTGGCGTGACCTCGGAGGCCACTCTGGTTCTGACCAATATCGGAAGCGCACCTGGTCTCGTGGACAGATTCCAGATCTCGGGCACGACGGCGTTCGCTCCCGTTGATCCACCAACGTTCCCGGCGCGGGTCGAGCCGGGCGGCAGCCTGAACGTCCAGCTCGGATTCCGGCCGGCATCGACGTTCTCGTACAGCGGGGAATTGAGGGTTGTCTTGGACAGCAGCCCGGCGCTGCGTTATGCGCTGACGGGGCAGGGCGGGGACCTGTTTAGCTTCCGCGTCGTCTCGTATGCCTCCGGCTCGAATGCTGGCAGGTCCGAGCGGGTCCAGTCGGGCACGCCCATCGTGTTCGGACAGGACGCGAACTCGGTGCAGGTCGTTGCGGAGAACACCCGGCAGAACGCGCTCCTTCTGGAGGCTATCAGCGTTTCCGGCCCGTTCGTCATGGTCGACGGCCCACAGCTTCCCAGGACCGTTGCGCCGGGCGGGAGCGTTTCGGTCACCATCGAGCCGAATCCAGCTGCGGGCGGCGACTTGGTGGGCGAGTTGGTCATCGGGGGCGCCGTGTTCCCGCTGTCGATCAACGCACCGACCTTGCCGTCTGTCCGCTACACCTCGACTGGCGGGGCCTTGCGCCCGGGCGAGCAGACTTCGCTGGGTCTCAGCCTGGCGAGTTCCTACCCGATAGACATCAGCGGCACGTTGCATCTGACCTCAGAGTCACTGGAAGTGGCTCGCGATGCGTCGCTGCAGTGGTCCAGCGGCGGGACGGTGGTTGATTTCGAGATCCCCGCCGGAGAGACCGCCGCGGCCTTCGCAGGGGGCGCGTCGGCGATCCAGTTCCAAGCCGGCCTGGTTGCGGGAGAGATCGTGGTTTCGGCGCGCTTCGCGGCCGACCCGTGGGGTATCGACATCACTCCCGTGCTCGCGCCCGAGGTGCGCTATAGCGTCGATATCGCGAACCTGCCCGAGGTGACGTTCTCCGAGGCGGGAGGTGCGGTCGATGCGGGCAAGGACATCGCACTGGGCGTGAGCTTGGCCGCGCCGTACTCCGAAGACATCGCCGGGGTGCTCCAGATGTCCTTCATGGCATCGGATCTCGACGGGGCAGGGGGGGCTTGGGCTGGCGGGCGCCAGATCGCGTTCCAGATTCCCGCGGGCGGGACGGCGGCCATGTTCGGCGACAATCTCGCCACCGAGTTCTCCGCGCCGACCGCTGAGGGCGAACTGACCGTCACGGCGCGCTTCGCGACTGCGGATGCCGGGTTGGACCTTACGCCGGATCCAGCGCCGGAGCTCGTGTACAGCGTACAAGTCATTCCGCTGCCGGAGGTGAGCTTCTCGCGATCAGGCGGCACCATAGGGGCGGCAGAACAGGTCCCGATGCAGGTCAGCATTGCCCGAACCTATCCGAACGATGTCGTGGGCATCTTGAACCTCGCCTTTGAGGCGCGCCGCTTCGCCAGCGACCCCTCAGTCCAGTGGGCGAGCGGCGGGCGCCAAGCGTTCTTCGTCATCTTGGCTGGGACGACCGAGGCGATCTTCGCGGGACAAACAACCTCCAACGCCTTCCAGACCGGAACGGTCGCCGGCGAGATCGTGATGACCTCCCAGTTCTTCTCAGTCCCGAACGGCTACCTGAACACTTCCTTCGAGCGTGCGGCGACGACCTCGGCAGACATTACCCCTGACACGAGGCCCGAGCTGCGGTTCAACGTGCTGGAAGCGGCACCGGTACTGCAGCGAGTGGCCCTGGGCGGAACGGGCCAAGGCGGATTCAGCCTGCAGGTGACGGGTTTCACCACGACGAGGAGCGTGGATTCACTGTCGTTCTCGTTCACGGCTGCCAGCGGCTCGGTTCTGGAGACCGATTCCCTCGACGTGGATGTGTCTGGCTCCTTCGGGACCTACTTCAGCAGCAACCAATCGGCCGCTACCGGCGGCAATTTCACCGCCACGGTAGGTTTCAACGTTGACGAGGGTGCCTTCGAGGACATTCAGGCCGTGTCGGTCACAGCGACCAATTCCCTGGGCACGTCGAACTCGGTCTCGCTCAATCTGAATTGATTTCCAATGGGCTGGCACGCCGTGCCCGCCCCACTTCACACGGCCAAGGCTGGTTGAGGTGGCCACCCCGGATCGCAAGCTTCGGACTCGATTCGCGCCTAGTCCCACGGGCCACTTGCACTTGGGCCACGTGGCTCACATGTTGTACGTGTGGGGCATAGCGGGGATCCTGGGCGGCGAAGTCTTGCTCAGAATCGAAGATCACGACCGCCAGCGGTGTCAGCGCCGATACGAGCGGGAACTGCTGCGGGACCTGGAGTGGCTCGGATTCGAGCCGGTGAATCGGATCGCCGCCCAGTCCAGCCGCTACCGCCAGAGCGACTGCGACGAAGCCTTCGCGCATGCCCTGCGGCGATTGAAGCGCAGCTACCCGGTCTATCGCTGCGTCTGCACCCGCAAGCAGCTCTTGGAGGCTGCAGGTCCAGATCCGTTCGGCGAGCGACCGTATCCTGGGACGTGCAGGAACGCCGCCCACCCAGCCTCGGAGCCTCACGGCCTGCGGCTGGCATGGGAGCCGGATGCCGCGGCCGAGATGTTCACCGACGGGCTGCTGGGCCCTCAGCGGCAAGAGCCGCGCGAGCAGTGCGGGGACCTGCTGCTGCGCGATCGCCGCGGGAACTGGAGCTATCAGTTCTCAGTCACGGTCGATGACTTGCGCCACGGCGTGGATCTTGTCGTCCGAGGGGAAGATCTGCTGCAGTCGACCGGCCGCCAGCTGAGACTGGCCCGGATGCTCGGCGCGGTCCAGCAGCCGGTCTTCTACCACCACCCCTTGGTCCGCGATGCACAGG
>JAJDZN010000159.1 GCA_022824585.1 Bryobacterales bacterium
GTGAGCCTGCTGGGGTGCGCGATTCTGGCGGCCGTGCTGCTCCTGGCGGTACCGGCCCGAGCCCCGGCCCAGGGCTGCTCGATGTGCCGCGAGACCGCGGCCATGCAGAAGGACCGGGCGTTGACGGCGCTTCAGCGCGGGATCGGGGTGCTGGCAGTGCCCCCGCTCGCCATCGCTACCGGCGTGGTCTGGCTGGTCTGGAAACGCAGGAACCGATTCGCGAACGAATAGCGGTCGACGGGACCGGCCCGCACTCGGCCGGCCGGCCATGAACTCGCCCTGCGCGGCCCCTTTCTGTCGCGCCAGCTAGTCGCGGGGTTCGAGCGTTCTACGCGTCGAAACGCCCGGGCGCTGCACCTCCCGCGCGGCAAGCACGCCGTCGCGCTCCAGCTACGCAGACGGCGCCCCTACGTGTGGCGGCGGCAAGCGCCGAGCGGCGGTCGCCGCGGCACCCGCTGCCAAGAGATTTCCCCCAGCACTTGACATCCGCCTAGAAGTATTGCAATATCATTAAGAAAATTAAGGAATGGTTAAGCACGGATCCATCTTGATCGCCCTGCTGATGGCCCCTGCGGCTTTCGGCGGCTCGTGGACCGTCTGCGTGAGCGACACCTCGGCACTGCTGACTCCTCCCGTTCGCGGCGCGGCCACCCGAGAGTTCCATTCCCTGATGGGGGGGCATGGAGCGGGGCTGGCGTTCGACAAGTGCACCAAGGGCAGGCTCAGAATCCACCTCTTGATCAAGGACGAGCCGCCCAACGGGCTGGAGGGCGTGCTTGGCCTGGCTCGCCGCAAGCGCGACCGCATAGAGCCGCAGCTGCAAGTCTTTTACGGATCTCTAGTACGCTACCTTGGCGAACCCAACAACGCGGAGGCGATCGGCAGGGCAGTGGCGCGAGTGGCGGCGCACGAGGCGGCACACTTCCTCAACCAACAGCCCCACCACTGCGAGCGAGGACTGCTGCAGGCGATGCTGTCCGCCTACGAGCTCCTCGCCGCGGACCCGCCGCCATTTCACTTTGGCCCGCAGTGTGCGCCTGACGCTTCCGAAGGACAGGGCACTGCGACGCTGGCGAACGCAGCAACACCCTAGGACGGCCGCGCGCGATCAGCGGTCGGAGGAGTCCGCAGCGCCATCTTTCATGAGGTAGTCCCAATGCTTGGCGGCATTGGCGACGACAGCGGGCAGGTCTCGCGGCAGCATTAAGCCGTCCTCGATCAGGCTCAAGCCGGCCTGCGCCACGCGGCCGAGATACTCGTCCCGTCCCGCGTAGCGTTCCATGATCGAGGGCCGCGGGTCCTCGCGCGCCTCGCGCTCGGCGCGGGTACGCGGAAACGGGATGTAGGAGCCGACCATGCTCGAGATCTCGTGGGTCGGCCCGGACCTGGCATTGAACAGGTTCCATCCGGTATAGGTGGCGAGCGGGACCTGCAGCTCTGGCACGCGCACTCCCGGAATCTCGTTGCCGTCGGAATCGACCGCGGGCACCAGCGTCGGGAAGGCCTTTCCGATCCGCGGCGGCTCTTGCGTCACCACGCCGCGTTCGACGAAGTCGGAGCCATAGTCAGCCCGGTATGCCCGATGGACGCCAGTGGAAGTCTCCACGCCGGGAATGTTCGGAAAACGCAGTTCCTCGGCCGCGACCAGGCTCTTCTCGGCGAGCAGCGGGTAGCGGCTGGCGGGGGGCGAGCCGCGGCCTGCGGACCACTCGCTCATGGCCAGCAGCAACGCCCGCATCGGCCACCGGAACGTCAGCGGGTTGGCCCGTTGCTGGCCGATCGTGACGCTCGGCGGGAACCCGGCCGGGCCGTGTTGCGTGCCGGCGAAGAGGAACACTCGCACGTTGTCCAGCAGGCCGATGTCCGTGGCGCCTTCGAGATCGGTGTGGATCAGCGAGGCCGCACGTCCCCAGTACTCGTAGGAGGAGTTGGTGTAGAAGATCTTCGGCCAGAACCTCCGGTCAAGCGCGTGCGCGAGGATGCCGTCCTCGCGCCCGGTCTCGGGATCGCGCTGGGCGACATCGGTAAACGGATAGATGTCCGTCGGATAGAAGAAGTTGAGATAGGGGTGGGCATCGCGGGACGGCTGGGCGAAGCGGTGGTTGAAGCTTCCCCGCCCGCCTCCGGCGACATGCGACATGATCCCGTCGAAGGCAATGCGATCCTGCTCGTCTTGGTTGAAGCCGTAGTACAGGAACGTCCGCAGGAAGCGCCCGCTCTGAGAGATGCCGAAGGCTATGGCGCGGTCGATGGCATCGACGGGGATCCCGAGCGGCTCGGAGCCCTCGTACTTCAGCCGCGACACTGCGTCTCGCACGGCTGCCGGGCCCAAGCCGACCAGGGGCGGGTTCGCCGAGACGTAGACCACCTCGTAGATGCGCCCAGGCTCGAACCCGCCTTCGAGATAGACAGAGCCACGATCCGGCACGGGTTCGCCGTTCTCCATGCGCGCGAAGCGCCACCGTTCGCGCGGAATCGGCCGGCGCTGGCCGTTGGCGGCGTCCCGCACGGTCATGCGGTTCTCTGCGGCCTGAGGGTCGGCCACCTCGTAGGGGATGTGGTTGCGGTCAGCCAGCGAGTGCGCGAGCAGTCGGTCCTTGACCACGAAGTCGCTCCGCACCAACCCCCGGATGGCCGCCCCGTCGCGGGTGGCTACCGGAGTGGTGAGCCGTATCAGCCCGGGCGACCGGGGCGGGTCGAACTGCCAGCCGAGCCAGAGCAACGTGAAGCCCTCTTCGAGCAAGAACCCGTCGCCGAAGTGTCGTCTTTCGCTGGGATCGAGGCTGCCGGCCGCCCCGTTGAAGAAGCCCAGCATGCCCTTGCGACCGCGATTCGAGACCTCATACAGCAGGGAGCCGTTGCCGCGGCGCGGATCTTGCGGCCGCAGCAGGAAGAACTCCGACGAGTACTCGACCTCGCCATTGGCGTTGCGCGGCGCGAGGGCGATGTCCGTGATGACCTTGTTTGCCGGGTTGTCCGGGTCGGCTGCGAAACGGATGGTGCCCTTGATGCGCTCATACGGGCCCGCCAGTCCAAATGGCCGTCCGTCCAGCACCGGTTCTCGGCTGGTCACCTCCACGTTCACCACGCGGGCTTGAAGCGCGCCCAACAGGAGTGTGCCGAAAAGAGCCAGTGAGATCGTGCGGAGCATAGGTACATTACAAGTCGGCGGGCCCAAGACTGCAACCCCACCCTAGCCGGGCCTGTCGATATACTGTGAGCGGATTGTCACGCTCCGCCTTCTGCTGGCTACTGCTGCTAGCTGCCGTTCCCGCGCTTGCGGTCGATTTCGACCGAGACGTCCGTCCTATCCTTTCCGACAACTGCTACGCATGCCACGGGCCTGACGCCTCGCAGAGGCAAGCGAACCTGAGGCTCGACGTGGAAGAGGAAGTGCGCCGGGTCGCGAGCGAGGCGCTGAGGCGCGTAGCGAGCGACGATGTGTCTACGCGCATGCCCCCCGCCTACCTGGGGCATGACCAGCTTCCCGACAGCAAGATAGCGATTCTTCAAGACTGGGTAGAAGCCGGCGCGCCGTGGAGCGCGCACTGGGCATTCATGGCGCCAGCCCGTCCCGAACAGCCGTCTGTGCGATGGGAAGAGCGCGTGCACAACGAGATCGATCGCTTCGTGTTCAAGCGTCTCGAGCAAGAGGGGCTGAAGCCTTCCCCGGAGGCGGATCGCAGGACGCTGATCCGCAGGCTGAGCCTGGACCTGACGGGTCTGCCGCCCGACGTCGGAGACGTGCGCGCGTTCGTGCACGACCCTTCTCCGGACGCGTACGAACGTCTCGTTGACCGGCTGCTCGACTCGCCGCGGTACGGAGAAAGAATGGCGAGCCGCTGGCTCGACGCGGCGCGATACGCGGACACGCAGGGATATCAGAACGACGCTCCGGTACAAATGTGGCGTTGGCGGGACTGGGTCATCGAGGCGTTCAACTCGAACAAGCCCTTCGACGAGTTCACCGTCGAGCAGATCGCCGGGGACATGCTCGGCGATCCCACCCTCGACCAGCTGATCGCAACAGCGTTCAATCGGAACCACCGCAGCAACAGCGAGCTGGGAATCGTTGACGAAGAATACAGGGTCGAGTACGTCGTTGACCGGGTGGAAACCATGTCAACGGTCTTCCTGGGCCTAACGGTGGGCTGCGCCCGCTGCCACGATCACAAGTACGACCCTATCTCGCAGAAGGAGTTCTACCAGCTCTTCGCATACTTCAACAACGTCCCCGAACGCGGCAGGGTGCTGCGCCCCTTCAACTCTCCGCCGAGGATTCCAGCGCCTACCAAGGAGGAAGCTCGCGAGCTCGAGGGGCTTGCAGATGAGATTTCCCTCGCCGAGGAGTCCTACCGCACGATTCGCGCATCAGCCGCAGACGACGTCGAAAGCTGGGAGCGGAAGCTAGCCCAATCGGAGGAACCGTTGAATTGGCTGCCCCGCCATGGGCTCGCGGCCCGGTTCGACTTCGAAAGCGACCACCCTGACGCGGTGCCATCCGGCGAGGTGGAACATGTCGACGGCCGGGTCGGCCGTGCAGTCCGGCTTCGGGGGATCGGTCATCTGGAAGCGAAGGAGCTGTTGGATTACGACTACAACGACTCATTCAGCCTGGCTGCCTGGATCCAGCCAGAGTCGCCGGAGGGCATCATCCTGAGTCGCTCGCAGACGTTCAATGCCCACGACGAAAACTCCGGCAGGGGGGTCACCCTCGCACTCGAGGAAGGGAGGCTGAAACTGAAGCTGATCGGCAGGATGGACGACTGGATCATCGTCAGCTCCCGCCAAGCTCTTGAACTGAATCGCTGGACGCACGTGGCCGCGACCTACGACGGGTCGCGCCTGGCTGGCGGCATCACGTTGTACATCGACGGGCGCAAGACCGGCACAGTGGCCGAACTGGACTATTCCAACGGCGGAATCAAGACCAAGGAGCCGTTTCGGATCGGCGCGGGCGCGGATAAGGGCAGCGGATTGCTCGGCAGCATCGACGAGGTGGCCGTCTACGACCGGGAGTTGACCGCCGACGAAGCGTCCATGCTCGCCGTGGCTGAGGGCCTGAACGAAATCGCGCGGATCCAGCGCACCGACCGGACCGGCGGCCAAAGGCACAAGCTGAACCGAGCCTTTGCCGACGCGTTCGGCACCCCGGCCGTGAAGTCTAGCTGGGCAGCGCTGAACCGATTGAGGCGCGCGAGAGAAGCGCTCATGGAACGGGTCTCCAGCGTGATGATCATGGCCGAGATGGAGACCCCTCGCGAGACCTTTATACTCGAGCGCGGCGCCTACGACCAACCGGGGTCCAGGGTGTCGCCCGGTGTGCTATCCGCGCTGCCGCCCTTGCCCGAGTCAGTGCCGAACAACCGGCTAGGCCTTGCGCGCTGGCTGGTCGACCCGGCGAATCCCCTGACGGCTCGGGTGACGGCGAACCGGTTGTGGCAAATGCTGTTCGGCGAGGGGCTTGTGCGGACACCGGAAAACCTTGGCACCCAAGGCGAGCGGCCGACGCATCCGGAACTGCTGGATTGGCTGGCGGTCGAGTTCGTCGAGAGCGGCTGGGATGTCAAGTCGCTCTTGAAGACGATCGCGATGAGCGCGACATACAGGCAGGAATCGAAACGAGCGGACGACGGGATGCGCGAAGACCCGACAAACAGGCTCCTGTCCCGCGGGCCGCGTTTCCGGCTGTCGGCGGAAGCTGTCCGAGACCAAGCGCTGCTGCTGGCGGGGCTGTTGCGGGAACGCCTGGGCGGGCCGTCGGTAAAGACGTACCAACCGGACGGACTCTGGTTTGACATCGCCGCCGGTGGCGGTTACACCCGTGACACGGGAGAGAATCTCTACCGCAGGAGCCTGTACACCTACTGGCGCAGAACCATCGGACCGCCGGCAATGCTCAACTTCGACTCGGCTACGCGAGAGACTTGCACGGTGCGGACCGAGCGAACCAACACGCCCCTGCAGGCGCTGAACTTGATGAACGACGTCACGTTCGTAGAGGCCTCGCGGAAGTTCGGCGAGCGGATGTATCTCGAAGGGGGTCGAACCGCGGAGGATCGCCTGGCGTACGGCTTCGAGATGGCCACCGGAAGGATTCCCAGCGCCCGCGAGACAGAGATTCTCGATCGGGCGTTGGCCAAGCAGTTGCAGAGCTTCAGGGCCGACTCGAACGCAGCCGAGGAACTGCTGCAGCAAGGAGACAGCTCCGCAGACAAGCGCATAGGGCGCGGCGAGCTCGCAGCTTACGCGATGACAGCGGGCATGATCCTGAACCTTGACGAGACGGTGACAAAGCAATGACTCTTCCTGACTCGTCGACCCATCTGACGCGGCGCCACTTCTTCGGCCGCAACGCGAGCGGACTCGGCATCGCCGCATTGGCCCACTTGATGGGAAGAGACGCTGCGGCAGGCAGCGGTTTGCCCGGGTTGCCGCATTTCGCGCCCAAGGCCAAGCAGGTCATCTATCTCTTCCAGAGCGGCGGGCCTTCGCAGATCGACTTGTTCGATCACAAGCCGAAGCTGAAACAGCTTCACGGGACGGAACTGCCAGATTCGATTCGCCGCGGTCAGCGACTGACTGGCATGACCGCCTCGCAGACGTCGTTTCCGGTTCACGAGACTTGGTTCGACTTCAAGCAACGTGGCGAGTCCGGCGCATGGGTCAGCGAGTTGCTCCCCTATACGGCACAGATTGCCGACAAGCTCTCGTTCATTCGAACGATGCATACCGAGGCGATCAATCACGACCCGGCGGTAACGTTCTTCCAGACCGGAGCGCAGCTTGCCGGGCGCCCGAGCATCGGAGCGTGGCTCTCGTACGGCCTGGGCACCGAAAACGAAGACCTGCCAGCGTTCGTCGTGATGACCTCGCGGGGATCGGGGCGAGTCGGCCAGGCGCTTTACACGAGGCTGTGGGGCAGCGGTTTCCTTCCAAGCCGCTACCAAGGCGTCAAGTTCCGCTCGCAGGGAGATCCGGTGCTCTACCTGTCGAACCCGGCGGGCGTGAATGGCGATCGGCGGCGGATGTTCCTAGACGACCTTTCGGCCTTGAACCGAATCCAGCAGGAGCAGTTCGCCGACCCGGAGATCGAGACGCGGATCGCCCAGTACGAGATGGCATACCGGATGCAGACATCTGTTCCGGAACTAATGGATCTGTCGAACGAGCCGGAATCCA
>JAJDZN010000322.1 GCA_022824585.1 Bryobacterales bacterium
TGTTGCACTGCACATATTATGGGAACAAAAATCCAGCTACAGAGCCTTCAAAACGGGGCAAAGCCCTTTAGTCTCAAGAGGTTATCGGCCAATTGGCCTATATGAAGTTCCGCCTAGCCGGAGGAGATGTTGCTTAGAGACCTGCTTTATCGAGGGCGCGCGCTATTGCGGCGCAAGGCCATGGAGGACGATCTCGATGCGGAGTTGCAATTCCACCTTGACCGACTGACGGATCAGCAAGTTCGCGCCGGAAAGGCGCCAGGCGAAGCCCGGCGGCTCGCGAGGATAGCCCTGGGAGGCGTTTCTCAGGTCAAGGAGCAGTGTCGTGAGTCCTGGGGGGTGAGCTGGATCAATACGCTCGTTAGGGATTTTGGCTCCGCGCTGGTACGCATGCGGCGATACCCTCGCTCTGCAGCTGTGGTCGAGAGCAGTCTGGCGCTCGGCATCGGAATGAGCGTCGCCATGTTTTCGCTGGTGGACGCGGTTCTGTTGCGACCCCTGCCGTTCCCGGACCAGGATTCGATTTATGTCATCCAAAAGGCAGACCCTCTCGCCGGAACCCATGTCGAGGAACTCGCATACCCGGAGCTGGTTGATCTCCAAGAGAGCATCCAGGGGTTTGAGTATGTAGCTGCCACTCCGACCTCCCTCTACGGCAATGCCAGGGTCTTGGAGACCGGGACGGCTGATCCGGTCCAGCTGGAAGCCTCGCCCGTATCGCACGACTTCTTCCGCGTCCTAGGTGTCAGCCCCTCGCTGGGTCGGGGATTTACCGATTCGGACGAACGGGTTGGCGCACCGCCGGTCGTTGTGATTTCGGATGGAACATGGCGTGAACATCTAGGTGCGGATCCCGGCATCATCGGTCGGACGGTGCGTCTCAATGGCCAGGGCCACACCGTGATTGGCGTCATGGCGCCAGGTGTCGAGTTTCCACGGGGAGCTGCCCTATGGGTTCCGCTGGGGATCGAGCAGCGAATCATCGAGCGTCGCGGGGCGACCTTCCTGCAAGCGGTGGCGCGCGCCAAGCCTGGCTATTCACGTAAACAGGTTGATAGCGACGTGAGCGCGCTCTTCAAGCGACTCGCAAGCGAGTACCCGGAAGCATACTCAAGCTCGCAGCGGGGAGTGGTGATACCGCTGGTCAACTACTGGACCGGATCGGCAAGGATCCACTTGTGGATCGTCCTCGGGGCCTCTCTGCTCCTCCTGACCGCGGCCGCGATCAGCTCGGGGGGACTTCTACTCTCACGCGCAGTGTCACGTCGTTCCGAGATCGCCACGCACCTTGCGCTGGGAGCTCCGCCTAGACGAGTCATTGCGCAGATGGCCGCCGAGGGGGCAGTCGCGGGCGGCATAGCTGCGATCGCCGGACTGGGTATCGCGTACTTGGTGATTCGCTCGTTGGTGAGATGGCCTCCGGCCGATATTCCGCGACTGGCCGAAGCCTCGTTGGATCTAAACTCCTTTTGTTTTGCTGCCGGAGCGACGGCCTTCGTCTCCGTCGTGTGCTCGCTTGCGCCCGGATGGGCGGCCTCGAGAATGCGCCTCGAATCCGCAATCAGGGAAGGCGATCCTCGATCCTCGGTGTCCCACCGCGCCAGCCGGGCGCGTGACCTATTCGTTCTTGTCCAGTCCGCGGTGACCTTTGTGCTGTTGGTAACGGCCGTCCTGCTCGTGCTGAGCTATCGCTCCGTTGCGTTCGTCGAGACCGGTTTCGCGAATCGCGATGCACTGACAATGGATGTCACGCTGAGAGGGCCGGGCTTGTTTCCCGCCCAAAGTTTCGACGCCGCTACAAGTCACGCGTTCTATTCGCACCTGATGCAACGGTTGCGCGACGAGCCAGGTGTCACCTCGGCGGGCGCAATCCTGCTACGGCCGCTCGCGGGCCCCATCGGATGGGATATCCCCTATGAGTTCGAGTTCGAAGCGGGCAGTCGGGATGGCAAGCAGCGTCCGAAAGCGAACTACGAAGTCGTAACCGCCGACTACTTCGAGACCGTTGGATCACCGTTGCTGCAAGGGCGCGACTTCGACAGTCGCGACTCGGAGGAAGCGGAACCGGTCGCGATCATCAGCGAGACACTCGCCGACCAAGTGCGATCCGCTGGCCACGCGCCGCTTGGCCATCGCATTCGGGTTGGGATTGGGAGGCAGGGCTGGCGGCGCATCGTTGGCATCTCTGGAGACGCCCGCTACAGATCCGGCACTCACTCGGGCGCACACCTTTTCTTGCCGATCCTACAGGCCAGGCAACCGACTCGGCACGTCGTGATCCGCGGCCCGCAGCCCCGCCAGGAACTCTCGGCGCTGGTCCAGCGCGTGGTGAGGGAGATCGATCCCAGCCAGAATGCGGGCGACCCGCTGACAATCGGTGAACTGATCGATAGGGACACCGCACGACATCGATTCAATGTGATCCTGCTGCTTTGGTTTGGCGCGTGCGCGGTGATCCTAGCCGTAACCGCGGTCTATAGCGTGATCGCTGAGACAATGGCGGCCCGCCGGACCGAGGTCGCGATCAAGTCAGCGCTGGGTGCGCAGCGAAACCGAGTTGTGCGCGACTTAGTGGTGCGCACCATACGATTTGCTGTCCTCGGCCTTGCGGTGGGCACCGCGGCAGTGTCTGTGTTCGGCAAGCTGAGTCCGGATGTGTTTCGCGGCGCTTCGGCGCGGGATCCGATTGTCCTGATCTCAGTAGGGGCCTTCCTCTTTGTTGTTTCTCTGGGCGCGGCCGTCTGGCCGGCATGGCACGCAACGCGAGACAGTCGCCGGACTTTGCTCCGTGAGAGCTAGCTGCTTGCAGTGCACCAGCATGCGAATCGCCATCTCCTTGAACAGGGATTCTTGCTGATGGCTTATCTGCCCAGTTGGTACGACTACCCGCCTGAGGGCCTTTGGCTGGCCGTACCCTTGCAGGTCGATTCCGTCCCCCACACTGAGTCCGTCGGCAGGTCTGAGCATGGCATCGGCCCGGAAGCCGTCATCGGAGCCATTGAACCAGCAAGAAGCCTGGGCGACCGGTCGGTCGCAACGCGCATGTTTGCCTCGACTGTGATTGGTTCGTTCTCGATGCTCGCGCTCGGCTTGGCCTAGAGGGACTGTAACGTGGACAAGGCACGCATCGGATACGCCCGGAGGAAGCGCATCCGACGGATCGTCTTGGGATCCGTCGCGGCGACGGCGTTCCTAGCAGTGGCGTGGGTGGTGTCCCGCATTGAGCCCGCCGCTCCGAGCGTGGACGCTGCCGTGGTCTTCACGGACACGGTCGAACGTGGCGAGATGTTGCGGCAGGTTCGGGGCATCGGAACGCTCGTGCCCGAGACAGTGGTCGTGATCGCGGCAAGCGACGCCGGGCGCATCGAGCGGCGCCTCGTCCAGCCCGGCCAGTCTGTGGCACTGCACACCGTGCTGCTCGAACTCAGCAGTCCGCAAGTCGAGCAGGAATACCTCGACGCAGAGGCGCAACTCAGGGAGGCCGAGGCCGACCTCGCCAATCTCCGGGCGCAGCTCGAGGACCAGCGCCTCACCCAAGAATCCGTGACCGCCGACGTGGAAGGGCGGTACCTTCAGGCCAAGGCACAGTACGAGGCCGACCTTGCGCTGTCGGAGGAAGGCCTAACGGACCAGGTCACCCTGATGAAGTCGCGCGTCTCGATGGAGCACCTGCGCAAGCAGTTCCAGCTGGAGCGCGCCCGCGAGGACGCCCGCAAGCCCTCGGTCGAGGCACAGTTGGCGGCGCAGAGGGCCCGCATCGCACAGATGGAAGCACTCGTGACGCTGCGCGAGGAAAAGGTCGACCAACTCAGGGTGCGGGCCGGGATGAACGGCGTCCTCCAGCTCATGGATGTTGAGGTCGGACAGTTGGTCGCCCCTGGAGACGAGCTGGCACGGGTTTCCGATCCGACGCATCTCAAGGCGGAGCTCAAGATTCCGGAGACGCTGGTGAATGACGTGGCCGTCGGGCAACGAGCGCAGGTCGACACCCGGAACGGGCTCATCGAGGGAGCAGTCTCGCGCATTGATCCAGCTGCGATCGAAGGGACTGTGCTAGTTGACATCAGGTTGCTCGGCGACATGCCCCGAGGCGCTCGGCCCGACCTTAGCGTGGACGGGACGATCGAACTGGAGCGGCTCGAGAATGTGCTGCATGTGGGTCGTCCTATCCATGCCAGGGAGGAGAGCCTCATGGGCCTCTTCAAACTGGAGGAAGACCAAACCCACGCCGCGCGCGTCCAAGTGCAGGTGGGCAAGGTTTCGGTCAGCACGATCGAAGTGCGTTCGGGCCTGAGCGAGGGCGACAGGGTTGTCTTGTCCGATATGTCCGCGTGGGACGGCTACGACAGAATCCGGCTCGAATAGGCAGCCAGTTTGGCAGCAAAAGGAGACATGAAGTTAGGCAATGTCAGGTTCAACAAATGGCAATGCGCCACTCATCCGCCTGGAAGGTGTGGCGAAGGTATTCTTCACCGATGAGGTCGAGACACACGCGCTTTCGGGCATCGACTTCGAGATCCGTGACGGCGAATACATCGCGATCTCGGGCCCCTCGGGCTGCGGCAAGTCGACGTTGCTGTCGATCCTCGGACTGCTCGACACCCCCACCGCAGGCGTGTACCGGCTGAACGGCAAGTCAGTCGAGGATCTGAATGCAAGGCAACGGGCCCGCATCCGGAACCGCCAGATCGGCTTCATCTTCCAGGCGTTCAACCTGATCGGCGATCTGACGGTGTTCGAGAACGTCGAACTGCCGCTGACCTATCGAGGCATGCCGACCTCCGAACGCAAGAAGCGGGTGGGGGAGGCCCTAGAACGGGTCGGGATGGCGCACCGGATGAAGCACTATCCGTCCCAGCTGTCGGGCGGCCAGCAGCAGAGGGTGGCGGTTGCCAGGGCTCTCGGAGGCGATCCGTCTGTGCTGCTGGCGGACGAGCCGACCGGGAATCTGGACTCGAAGCATGGTGAAGCCGTGATGGAACTGCTCCGGGATGTCTATCAGGCTGGGGCCACCATCTGTATGGTGACCCACGACCCGCGGTTCGAGGCCCATGCCGAGAGAGTGGTTCGGCTGTTCGACGGGAAGCTCGTCGCATAGCGGCTCGCTGGCTGGCGGTGAAATCTGCCCTCGCCCAGCATCCCCCAGAATGAGATTAGTGACGATGGCTGGGAGGTAGCTGGACCGGGTTCAGGGCGGGTCATGGGCCTGCATCACGGGAGCGAAGACCGCATGGCTCGAGCGTGGCAGCGTCGTCGCGCTAGCGGGCCCGTCGATGCCTAGCCGCCGTCTCGATCGCAGTCCGGTCATCCTCCACAAGTAGTTCACTTCATGTCACGCCGGATGCCCAGTTCCCCGAACCCGTCAGCCGGCGTACCGGACGTCCCCAGAAACGTGGCAGATCGGACGGAACCTGCGGCTGGCATCCGGGCGCCCTAGCTAGGTTCATGGGATCTCCGCTGTCAGCTTGGAGGGGTTTGATGGGGCTGCTGCACTCGACCTCGCTCCAAACGCGTTGGCGGGCAGGCGCACTGCATGTGACTCTGGTCCTGTGCACTGTCGCCAGCGCCCAGGACACAGTCGGAACGGGTGTGGTTCGGGGAGAAGTCGTCCGGAGTGACGGGTCTCCGGCAGAGTTTCTCCACGTCTGTATCGCAGGCACCGGGCTGTGCTCCCCCAGCGACCAGAACGGCCGGTTCCCCCCTATTGACGCGCGACCGGGACTGGTCCAGCTCGAGGTCAGGTTCGAATCTGGCGAGACCCTGCCTAGCGGAACCGTGCAAGTCCGCGCCGGGCAGACCAGTGAAGTCCGCTTGGAGCTGCCGGACGTAGCTGCCATCGAGACATCGGTGACCGTCAGCGCCTCGGCCCTGCGCGTGCCGGACGAAGTGATCAGCTCGGGGGTTGCTATTCAGAATCGCGAGATCGCCAAGACGGCGGGTACCCTTCAAGACGTCTCAAGGTATGTCTCGACTCTCCCGGGAGTCGTAACCGGTTCCGCGGATTTCAGGAACGACATCATCGTCCGTGGAGGAAGCCCGCTCGAAAACCTCTTCGTCGTGGACAACATTGAAATCCCGAATATCAATTCGTTTGCCAATCTCGCTTCCGCCGGAGGCACTGTCAGTCTCCTGGACGTTCAGTTGATCGAGGATGTGACGTTCCTCACCGGAGGCTATCCCGCGCCCTACATCAACCGTCTCTCAAGCGTCATGCAAGTGGCGCAGCGCGAAGGTAGCCGCGACAAGTTCCATGCGCGTGCAACCCTTGCGTACGCCGGCGCCGGCGGCGTGGTCGAAGGGCCGTGGGCCCGGGGCAAGGGGTCTTGGATCGTGTCGGCGCGTCGGAGCTTTCTGGACTTCTTCACGGACGACCTAGGGACCGGCGGCGTGCCCGTCTACTACTCGTTTACCGGCAAGGCGGTTCGGGACTTCGGGAACTTCGACCGGGTATGGGTGACCAGCATCACGGGCATTGATTCGATTCGACTGGGCCTGTCGGAGAAAACCAAACCCACCGACTCGCTCGGAGCGTTCGACATTCGATACGCCGGTCGCCGGAACGCGACAGGCTTCAACTGGCAGCGGATCCTTGGGACCCGAGGGGTCGGCCTGCTCGGCCTAACTCACTCGACCGCGACAGTAGACTCCACGGTCAAGGATCTTGTCCGGTCCGGCCCCATCCCGCCCCAGCAGTCGGTCGGGCAGGCTATCGCCGCCGGAGTCGAAACGTTCCGGCAGGACTCGACAGAGGACGAGACCACGATCAAGTACGACTTGACGCTTCACGCGGGTCGCGCTGGGGAATACCGCATCGGAGGGGCTCAGAAGTTCTTCGTCAACGACTACGTCACACTCTCGCCGCTCGGGTACGATGGCCCGTTCGCCATCGTCCCGGACTTGAACCCCATCGACTTGCGAGAGAGCTTCACCGCGACGCAAGCCAGCGCCTACGTCCAAGGCACCCACCAGTTGGGCCCGCGAATGCGCGTCACCGTTGGCGGCAGACTCGACAGGTACGCGCACTTCGGCGTGTCACAGCTGCGCATGAGCCCCAGGGCGGGGGTCTCAGTCGCAATCTCAGAAAATCTCTCCTGGAACGCCAACTGGGGAATCTACCACCAAATCCCGGTCTACCTGTTTCTGGCCGCCTTTCCGCAGAACAGGGCCCTGATTCCCGCCAGGTCGGACCACTGGATCAGCGGGCTGGCGTGGACGCCGAAGCGAAATCTCCGGGTGACGCTGGAGGCATATTCCAAGCGCTACAAGGACTATTCGGTCGCAACGCAGTTCCCGGCGCTGTCGTTCGCAAACGTCGGCGACACCTTTGATGTCCGCGACATCTTGTACCCGATGACCAGCGCGGGCCGCGGCAGGACCCACGGCATTGAGCTGTTCGCAGAGAAGAAGTTCTCCGCAAGGTGGTTCGGTCAGCTCAACGTGGCGTATTCCCGGGCGCGCCACGCCGGGCTGGACGGCAAGCTGCGGCCCGGGGCGTTCGACAGGCCGTTCGCGTTCAATGCCGTCGGCGGGCGCCGAATTGGCCGCAAGTGGGAAGTGGCCTTCCGAACGGCCTACCTGACAGGCAGGCCGTACACCCCGTTCGACATCGAGCGTTCCGAGTCGCAGCGCCGCGGAGTATTCGATCTGGAGCGAGTAAACTCCATGCGTTACGACGCGTACTTCACCCTGGACCTAAGGCTAGACCGTACGTTTTCGATCCGGGATCGCGAGGCAATCGTGTATGCCGGCCTCCAGAACGTGACCGGGCGCAGGAACCAGACCACGCTGCTATGGAATCGTGTGACAAACCGCCCGCGGTTTCCCCGGGGGCTTTCCCAGTTTCTGCTCATTGGCCTGGAGTGGAACTTCTAGGCAAGAGGCGCGAGCTGCGAAAGGCTGGGTTTTCGGCCCCGGCACTTGATTCCGATCGTGGCACCACAGTTGCCGGAAGCACTTGAGTTGGGTACGATCCTAATGCAGCCTCGAGTGTCAGGATATGACTCGCCAGCAATCCAGAGACCGCCGACAGTTCCTTAAGGGAGCGAGCTACGCGCTCGCTTTGCCGCTGCTTCCCTCCCTGCCGGGAGCGGTGGCGGCCACCCCCGAGCCATCGCATGGCAAAGCCAAGCGTCTGGTGTGTGTCGGCACGCAATTGGGTTTCTACAAGCCGGAGTTCTTCGCCGACAGTGACGCGCCTCGACTGATGCAGCCGATCAGGGACGCCGGGCTGGACGGCAAGTTCACCACTGTTTCCGGGCTGGATCACAAGGGACCGACCGGCAATGGCCACGAGCTCGTCTACACGCTCTATACCGGCCATGTTGTCCGCAGCATCTCGCTCGACCAGTTTGTCGCCCCCACGCTTGGCAGTGACACGCGCTACGAGTCGTTGCAGCTCTGCTGCGGCGAAGCACAGCAGAAGGCGTCGTTATCTTTCTCAGCCTCCGGCCTGCCCTTGCCGGTAACGCTCCGTCCCAGTGCGCTGTACGCCCGTGTGTTCGGGGCCGGCTCGGTAGCACTGCAGCGCCAGACCTATCTGATTGATTCCGGCAAGAGCCTGCTAGATGAGTTGACGGGCGAGGCGAAAGTTGTCAGCGCGCGCGCCAATGCCCCCGACCGCAGGAAGCTGGACGAGTACTTCACCTCGATCCGCGCTGTGGAGGAGAAGCTCAAACGCCGTCGGGATTGGCTCGACAGGCCGTTTCCCGTGCCTCCCGAAAGTCTCGAGCTTCCGGTCGAGGAAAACGTGGACGGTTCGTTCCTGCTCGACAACGAAGACTTGATGTGGGACTTGATGGCGCTGGCGATCACGAACGACTCGACCCGCGTGATCTCGATGACCATTCCGATCACCGACCGGGCCCTCATGGTCAACGGCAGCTTTATGAGCGAGGGGTACCACCGCCTGTCCCACCACGGCAACAAGCAGGAAAAGATCGGTGGCTTGCTGACCATCGAGGAACGCCACATGCAGGGCGCGGCCCGCTTCCTGAAAGCCCTCAGCGAGGCGGAGGACGTCGATGGCAGGTCCATGTTGGATTCCACAGTCACGCTGATCGGCAGCGCGATGGGCGACGCCGCTGCCCATCGCCGGACCAATTACCCGCTCTTCGTGGCAGGCGGTGGCTTCAACCACCGGCGCCATATCTCCTGCGGAGACGGCACGGTCGCGAACACCATGGCGTGCGACCTGTATGTGACGGTGCTGCAGCAGTTGGGATTCGAAGTCGATCAATTCAGCACCAGCGAGTCCGATCTCAACGGCCTGCTGACATGATGACCGCCGTGCGGATCGGCCTTGCGGCCTCACTTGTCGCGCTCGCTCCTGCGTTCGGCGCAGACGCGCCTGAAGCGTTCCGCGGCGAATTCACCGCAACGTATTGCCAGGCGTGTCACGGTGGCGACAACCCCAACGGTGGGTTTCGCGCCGATCCCTCGGCGCACGAGTTCCAGGACGAGAAGTCAAGGGAGCAGTGGGCGCGAGCCGGCGCCCTTGTAAACGCCAGGCTCATGCCGCCCCCGCAGGCTCCGCAGCCAGCCGCGGACTTGAGAGAGCGGTTCTTGTCTGAAGTGCAGGTTCTGCTGGCATCCGGCCAACCCGAGCCCTCCGACGGCTTGGTGCGGCGCATGAATCGCATCGAGTACCTGAACACCCTGCGGGACCTTTTCGGAATCCGCGAGATCAGGTTGCCGGTGACGTATCCGGACGATCCGCCGGGCCAGCACTTCGACACGATGGTTGAAGGCATGCACCTCACGCCCGGCCACTTGGATGCCTACCATCAGGTCGCGATTGATATCGCCGATCGCATGGTGCCGCTGCCCGGCATGCCTGTGGCCAAGGTTACATCTGTCCGGGCCAGCATCGGCCAGGACCCGTCGCGGACCAAGTTCTTTCTCCGGGACGGCGATGAGACAGGTCTTTACTTCACCGGGGTCAACATCGCGGGATGGTCCGGGGCGCTGTGGGACCGGGCGTTCATCGCGCAGGCGTCGGGCGTGTACCGCGTGCGCGTCAAGGCCAGCGCCGAGGCTGAGGCCGGAGCAGATGGCAAGCCCTTGCGGTTGGGCTTCTATGCCCTCAATCCCGCTGACTACCTCCTGCCCAAGCGGGCCCTGCGCGTCGATCTGCCGCGTGTGGGCGAACTGATCGTCCGCAATCGCGAGCCGGAGATCTTGGAAACCGAAGTGCACTTGGAGAGGGGCGAGAACTTTCAGTTCTACTGCGAGAACCGGCTGCGCAAGCAGTACCCCCCGGCGCTGATCCGCACGTTCGGCAACACCTTGGACCTGCGCAGGCTCCTGGCGACCTACCTCGAGGAGTCTTACGAATCTCCCGAGCCCACGATCCGTTTCGAGAGCATCGAGATCAGCGGACCGATCGGGCCGCTGCCGAGGCAGGTGCGATTCCTAGGAGACCGAACGCCGCCCGACGGCCGCGCCGCCGCCGAGGCGATCCTGCTCCCGCTGGCGGAGCGTGCTTTTCGCCGCCCTTTGACGACAGGCGAGCGCGAAGACCTGATTTCGAGCGCACTGAGCCACGCGCAGGAAGCTGCCGATCCGGCGTATGGCATCCATTACGGTGTCCGCAAGATCCTGCTCTCGCCCCAGTTCCTGTACCGCGAGTCAGGTTCAGGCGCACTGGACGACTACGGCCTCGCTAGCAGGCTGTCGTATTTCCTGTGGAGCAGCATGCCGGATGCGCGCTTGCTGGAGCTCGCGGCCACCGGCCGGCTCAAGCATGCGGATGTCTTGGACGCCGAGATCGTTCGCATGGTCCGCGATGCCAAGGCCCAGCGATTCGTCAAGCACTTCACCGGCCAGTGGCTGGGCAACCGCAAGGCGTCCGCCGTCATGGTATGCGACGTGCGGCATGTCTGGAGTGAGCTGATCCGCCACGGCATGGTGCGCGGGACCGAGATGTTCTTCGACGAGATCCTGCAGCACAACCGCTCGATCCGGACGTTCATCGATTCCGATTTCACGTATGCGAATGAGCCGATGAGGATTGCTTGGGGCATGCCGGGCAATGAGGTGGACTTGAGGCGGCTGGAGGCAGATCAGAGGCAGAGCCTGCTGTGGCCGGAGCCCGAGCGGTTGGAATTTGCCTCCCTCGGACCGGATGTGCCGGCCCACGTCAAGACACGCGGCGGCGTATTGGGCCTCTCGGGAGTGTTCACCGCGACCGGGGATGGCGTGCAGTCATCACCGATCCTGCGCGGCGTGTGGGTCTTGGAGAACCTGCTTGGCCGACCGCCCCCACCGCCGCCGAGTGATGTTCCGGCACTGGTGGCAGACATCTCGCAAGCCAAGAGCGTGCGGGAAGTCTTGGCGGCGCATCAGCAGATCGAGTCATGTGCGATATGCCACTCCGCAATCGACCCCATCGGCTTGGCGCTGGAAAATTACGATGCAGCTGGCGGCTGGCGAACGTCGTACTACCGAGAGGAGGACTCGGCAGCCCCGCGAACGCCCGTGCAGACGGTGAGCACGATGCCGGACGGTACAGAGCTGGCGGGCGCGCAGGACCTGAAGGACTACATCATGGCCAGTCCGGAAGACTTCACGAGGACCCTGACTAGCCTGTTGATCGAGTACGGCACGGGCAGGGAACTGACCGCTCGCGACCGGCGGACAGTCCAGCAGATCGTAGCGGACGAGCCAGAGGGCGGCTACGGGCTGCGAGACCTAATCGCACGCGTGGTCGCGAGCGAGTCATTCGCAACCAGACAGTAGCGTCAGATCCTCTTCAGTTGGTTAATAGCGAATACTTCTTGGACTTCGGGAGTTCGCTCACCTGTCGGAAGAAGTCGGTCTCGGTCATACTACTCGGCCAATCGAGATTGACGGAGACCATGAATCTTCTTTTTGCCCCATTCGTGGCGGGCGCGATTCTCACGGCTCCGAGTGCCTCCAGTCTGACGATATCTCGGGCCAGTGCCTCGAGCGGACGTTTGCGGCTGCTGAAGTGGTCGCGCAGCTCGGTGGCCAGCGTCAGAAAGTCCATCTCCTGATCCTTGTCGAGCAGATGACCAAGCAGAGCGAGCTGGCGCTTGATGATAACTCGCTTGCGGGTACTCGCCAGTCTAACCACCAACTCGTTGACGAAGTTTCGGAATAGCTCCTTCGAGACTTCGTGTCTCAGCCTCTCAGTTAATCTCGAGACCTCGGCCTCGACGCCGTTCAGGGCGAAGATCAGAAACGGTGTGAGGTCGTGGTTCCGATTCCTGGTTTCTGCGAGCTTTGACAGATAGGTTTCCTTCGCTTCGTGATAGAAGTTCGACATCGGCACGAATAAGACGTCCTTGAGGCCAGCCCGCCGCAACATCAGCGCTTCAAGTGCCCTTGCCGTACGCCCGTTGCCGTCGAGAAACGGGTGCATCGCAGCGAAATGGTAGTGAGTTGCTATCGCTTGGATGAGAGGATCGTGGCCACGAAACGTCGTTCCAACCTCCTTCGCCAAACGTTCGAGAGCTCCTGCGCACGGCCTGCCTCCGGGCACGCCACGATGTCTCGGAGATCCAAACGTTACGTTCTGGCCATCTCTCCTCAACGCTCCGGGTTCGCAGTGGTCGTCGTCACAACCCGTGACTACAAGACGATGTATCGTCTTGATGAGTTTGGGTGAGATTGGCCGGTCCTCGGGCACTTGGGCGACCCACTCGTACGCCTTGAGCGCGGAGAGGGCCTGCTTCTGAGACCGCGTCACCAGTTCCTCGTGCGTCTCTGCTGTCAGCGCCGTTTCGAGCTCGTTACCCAAGAACTCCGCTCCTTCGATCTGTGAAGTGCCCGAGATCTCCAGCTTCAGCTGGATGCCTTGGAGTTCTGTAGCCCATCGGCGCTGGAGCGGCATCATCTTCAATGCCTTAATGGAGGCTTTCGCGTTTACCAGACTTTCCCGGACTGCGTTTTCGTCATAGGCGATCCAATACTGGGGTGGTTCATACTGGACTGCGTTGGGCACTGACTTAGACTAGCAAATTTTCCGACAAAAAATCCGAAACGATAAGACCTCTGCAATTTATTGAAAATAAATATTTTATAAAGATACTTCCTTGTATTAGTGGGCGTTTTATTGCAAAAAATCCTATACAAAATACGTTTCATTCGTACGCTGGAGCGGTTGCGAAGCAGAGGCAGTCCCCAAAACGCAGCGAAGACCCTTGCAAGAGTGGAAGGCCACCTCCTGCGTGCTAGAGTGAACTTGCGAGAGCGACCGGCGACCCGCCTTGATCCTAGTGCCGCCTGCCCGGCTAGGGATCGCGGATCCAACCCTCTAAGGCCGCTCCGTATCTCCTATCAAGGAACACCATGCGCATCGCTACTTCAGTCGCCCTGCTTGCCGCGGGAGTCCTTTGCTCCTGTACGGCGGAACAGCCCAACAGCGCTCCCAACATCGTGCTGATTCTGGCCGACGACTTCGGCGTCGGAGATATCCAGGCGCACTACCCAGACAACAAGATCGCTACTCCCTATCTGGACAAGCTCGTTCAAGAGGGCATGAGCTTCACGGATGCCCACAGCCCGTCGGCGGTCTGCACTCCGACCCGCTACGGCTTGCTGACCGGAAGATACTCTTGGCGCACACGCCTTCAGGAATGGGTGTTGGCGGCTTACGAACCGCCGTTGATCGCCGACGATCGTCCCACGCTGCCGGGGATGCTCCGCGAGCATGGGTACGAGACGGCCTTGATCGGCAAGTGGCATCTCGGCTGGGAATGGCCCGGGCCGCAGCCGAGCCGCATGACCAAGGCGCGCAATGGCCAGAAGACCCTCGAGTGGCATCTGGAAAAGCCCGTCCTGAACGGTCCGACCACCAGAGGGTTTGACTACTATTTCGGCGTAGACCTGCCCAACATGCCGCCGTTTTCCTATGTGGAGAACGATGTCGTGACTCCGGCCCCGACTGCCACCTATGTTCATGACGAGTCCGAGGGTGTCGTGCTGCCGCGGGGCTTCGTCGGCAGCCCCATGGCTCCGGGCTGGCGCTTGCGCGAGATCGTTCCCGAACTGACGCGCAGGGCAGTCGAGCAGGTCCGCTCGCGAGCCCAAGGCGACAAGCCCTTCTTCCTGTTCTATTCAATGACCTCGCCGCACGAGCCGATCTCGCCGTCCCCGGCCTTCCAGGACAAGAGCGGCATTGCTCCTATAGCGGACTTCGTGATGGAGACCGACTGGTCGGCAGGGCAGGTCATCCAGGCGGTTGACGAGGCGGGAATCGCCGACGACACCATCGTCATCTTCACGGCGGATAACGGCCATTCCCACTACACCGGGTGGGAAGCGCTAATCGAAGCCGGTCACATGCCCAGCGGCCCATATCGCGGGCACAAGGGCGACATCTGGGAAGGCGGGCACAGAGTCCCGTTGGTCATTCGCTGGCCGGGCAAGATTGCAGCCCATTCCCAGAGCGACCAGCTCGTCAGCTTGACGGATATCTTCGCGACAAGCCTGGCGGTAGTCGAGGCGGACTTGCCGCAGGACGGCGCCGAAGACAGCATCAGCTTCTTGGATGCCGCGCTTGGTCAGCAAGCAGCCCAAGGGCGCGCATCGCTTGTAAGCCACTCCAATCATGGCGAGTTCGCCTACCGCGACGGGCCGTGGAAGCTCGTATTTCGCAACAGCGAACCGAGCCTGGACGAGTCCCGTGGCAAGCCGACCGTTCCAGAACTCTACAATCTCGCCGAAGACATCGCTGAATCGAAGAACTTGGCCGAAGAACGCCCCGAGGTCGTCGAAGAGCTCCGTGCCAACTTTGACGCGATGATTGATCGGGGCGCCACCCGCGCTGGGATCGCGTCCCGGAACGACGGAAGTGTGCGGTACGACATGACGCAGGAGGTGCGCTGGGTGCCCGCTGCAGAGTAAGTCTAGCGAGGAGCGCCTCAGGCCAACATAAAAGGCATCGAGATCCCGAATCCTAACTCGAACGCCTACGCAGCATCGATAGCGAGACCGGCGATTGCGGGCCTGGTTAGGATTTCAAGGGAATGAGCCGACGCGTAATCCAGCGCCAATCCCCAGCTTCGTGGCGGGCGGACGGTATCGCCGGGTACCTAGGCTTGGCCGCTAGCGGTCACGGTCGGATGGAGTGGTGCGGGTCGTGAGGGCGCGGAGTTGCTCCTCGAGGGCCCGCACTCGCTCGTTCGCTGCGCTGGCCTCCTGCTTCGCCGCGGTTTCCCGCTGCTTCGCTGCGCTGGCCTCCTGCTTCGCCGCGCTGGCCTCCTGCTTTGCCGCGCCGGCCTCTTGCTTAGCTGCCCTCGCATCTCGCTCCGCGATCCGCCGCCGCCGCTCGGCTTCTTCCAGCGCACCGTCGGTCTCTTCCCCCGTGCAAGGATCCCGGAACACCAGCACCGTCGCCCGGGCCTGCCTCTGGCTGCGCAGTTCCAGCCCCAGCACCCGGCTCCGGAACCACCGATCCTGGCCGCTGCTCGCCACTGGCTGCACTGGGTCATACTTCCCACTGCTGGCCTCGTAGCCCTCTAGCGCTGACCCCATCAAGGT
>JAJDZN010000109.1 GCA_022824585.1 Bryobacterales bacterium
CGCCAACGCAGCAACCGCGCGCAAGAGGTCGATTAGGAGTTGTCGGTGGCCATCTTGACTCGCAGAATCAGCGTCGAGCTGAGGATGTGGATCTATGCTTGAGTGAAGGGTTGCACACACACCGCCGGTTCAGATGCTTCAAGCGGGTGGGCCGTGATTGGGCCGCAGTTGGGCCGTTTGGCGTGATCCGGACGAATGGAAGCGCCAATCGGCTCGAATCTCCCGGCCACCCGCCAAGGCAACCAGTATCGCACTCGCGCACGGCCGTCAGTTGAAGTCCCCGGCTTCCCTGATTCAGCTCCTTGGCACTCGGCGAGGTGTCCATTTCCCTGCCATGAGCGGCTGAAGGTCGCGAGTCCTCAGTGCTCCAATGCACGGAACATCTCGTAGCGATGTCAACGCTCATACACTGCAATCCGCTTCTGCCCTGGTGATCGGGCTCTGGCCTTGCCAGAACATGTGAACTTCTTCAGAATCACAATTCCCCAATGCGCTGTTCAGGCTGCGATTCGCCCATCCGCATACCAACCAAGCCTCCAAGGTATGTGCGATCCGAACGCTCAAGAAGGCAAGTGGGGCCAACGTTTCCGGTTGGCCCTGGCGACGCCCGGCGGTCGCTCGACTTCGCAGCTCAACCACGGTAGAGTTATCGGTATAGAAAGCGGTAAGCGGAGGGCGAGGTGCGCCGATACATGGATGACCGCGGCGACGAGGTGCAACTCACCGACGAGCGTCTGGACCACATCCTTGGGCGCCACCCGGAGATGGAGCATCAGTTGCACCGCATCGCTCCAACCCTGGCCAAGCCGGACGCCGTGACGACATCCAGATCGAACCCGACCGTTCGGCTCTATCACCGTCTCTACCAGGACTTGCGCGGCCGCAACCGCTACCTCTGCCTCGTGGTCAAACGTCGGCGCGATCACTCGTTCATTCTGACCGGCTACCTCAGCCGACGAATCAAAGGAGATTCGGCATGACCAGCAAAAGGGTCTTCGTTTCCTACGACCGAGACGGTGACATGCTTGAAGTGCTCTGGGCCCTGCGCGAGGGGTACTTCAGCCCAACCGCGGACGAGCGGGTCGACAAGCGCCTGGACGACGGGGGTGAGCTGATCGGATTCCTGATTCACGACCTGAGCACCTTAGACGAGCCCGCACCGCTGGAGTTTGAGCTGACCGCTGAGGTGCCGGATAAGGGCGTCGCCAACGTGACGGTGAGCTGGGCCGCAGTTGAACTCGGAGTCTCCGATGGGCGAGTGCGTCAACTTGCGCGGGAGGGACGTGTACAGGGCGCTGTGAAGGCGGGTCAAGAGTGGCTAATCCCCACTCCGATCAAACTGGTTCCAGGCCGGCGCGGACCGGTTGGCGTGGCCAAGCGGGGGGCATCGTCGACGTAGCGGATTCCCGCCCAGAGCGCGGCTAGGGCTCAATGGCCTAACGGGGCGAACATCAGATCGGGGACCACCACTTCCGATTCCTCGCAGCGAGTGCCTGCGCGGAACTGCGGCTCCGTCAACTCGCGGTTCCAGGTCGCGATCGAGGCGACCCGCGCGGAGATGCACGTCGTCCCGCGCGGCGGCCGGAACTGCCGAACCAGCTCTCCGACGAATACCCTTTCACAGTCGAGCAAGCACCAGCGATCCTCGTCGACACGGGCGCGCAGTTCGTCATTCGGCCGGCGCCGGGCGACGGAACGGTGGATCGGATGCCTTGCGCTGTGGCGGCCGGCGAACCCGAGCACAACGTCCCTCCGGCCGTGCCGCCGGTGCAGATGGGAGAGCTCTCGCGGCGTCTCAGGGACGCGTTCCGGCAACTCACGGTGGATGATCGCTGGACTCTCCGCCACGTCCGCGAGGAAGGGACAGCCGGGTCCCACTAGAGCGAGGCACAGCGTTTCGCGCGCGCGGAACATGGCGACGTAGCAGAGTCGCCGGGCGGCATCGAGGTCCTCCTCAGCGACCGATCGTTGTCAGAGCGAACAGCCGCCGCGGATCGATTCCTGCGGGTGCTCCGCGAACTGCCGATGAACAGCCGGAGACATCTGTCGATCCGGGCCACTGACCGACGCTCGCTGGTCTGTGAAGGCCCGCTCGGCCAGGCTTGACGAACCGCCCCGTGGACGGCCATGGGCCCGGCATTCGCCTGACAACTCTGAGTCCGTTTCCCGCCGAGGGTGTGTCTGCAGGTCCAAGTCCGTTGCGTGGACGGGGAACGGCCCGGTCGTGCGCGGCTGGGCTGGCAATCGAAACGCCCAAACCTGATGGAGCGGTCGGGGGCAGCGCGCTGGGCCCGGCCCGTTCGCGGCGCCGCCCGTAGCCGAGGCTGTCGGCGACGCGGCACTCTTGCACCGTGGGCACCCCGACACAGTCGAAGATGCTTCAATACCGGTTCCCTCGGACGGCGAAGCGGTCGGGCGCTGACGCCGGATGCCTGGACGGCTGGAATCGAGGCCGTCGTCGGCGAGTCAGTTGTAGTTGGAGGTGTCAGATCTCCCAATCGACGGAGTCGCATTGGCAGGGTTCGATCTGCGGTTGTCTACCCACCCGAGCGAGGAAGTCCTCCGGTTTGGCGATGTCGACGCCCAACTCATCGCGAAACAGATCGGCGGCAGCCAACAGAGCCTTGTCCCACGTCAGAAACACGTCGCGATGATCGAGGTAATGCGCAAAGACGTGGTCGAAGTCGGCGAACTCGGGCTTGCTTCCACCGCGCCGCACCAACGCCGTGGAGATCCTCTTTTCAGCCGAAGCGATCTCCTCGCTGACGAGCATGTCGGCGCTCCCCAAGCGCGAAACGCCGAGACGCAAGGTTGACCCAATCGTGCGTAAACCCAAGTCCGGCAGTTCGGCGACGCGTTCCGACAGCGGCGGGCGCGGAATGTCGAAGTCGATGCGGGTGCTGACGGCTAGGTCGAGCACTCCAGCATCCGACAGAGCGAGCAGGTGCTCGACGATCGCCGCGTTTGCCTGCCCCCTCCATCGCTCCTGCAGGATGTTGGTGTCGAGCGTGACTTTCGTCGTTTGGTCGTGAGTGGGCAAGGCGACCTCATTCTCAGTCCGAGCGATGACATCGGATCGCAGGCGATGGCTGTCCTGTTTCATTCTCGCCGACTGCCCTCGAGCGAATATCGGCAGCGGAGGGCAACAGAGCCAGTGAGTCAGAGCTTCTTCGCCGCTCGCTGATATCTGCTTGGAATCTCCATAGGTTCTTGCGTCCAAGACTCCCGCTTATCCCCGCTAGCCAGGTCGACGCTTACATGCACGCCTCTCGACTCAGTCTTGTCGTCGATCCACTCGGACAAGATCGCGTAGGTTGCCAGACGAAACAGGAGATCGATCCAGTCCCGTACCGCTTCGTGATCCAGTGCATCATCGCTCGGGGCGCGCTCGGCATGCAGGATCTGATCGATTCTCTTGGTCGAGTGCTCGAACTCCTGCACAAACTCTCTCATCGCCGTCGCTAGACTCTGGTCCTCGATCTCTCGCCTCCTACTCATGCCGTTGATCAAGTCAATCAGCACGTCGCAGGACTCCAGCCATCGGGCGTCTTGCGCTGAGCCGCTCAGACAGAACTCTCTGCGATCATCGCGGAGTCGTTGGATCGCCGCGACGGCATTGCGGCAGTGAACGGCGGATGGCTTGGACTCGAAGCGCGGAACCAGATCACCCAGTTGGAGGCGGCGGTTTCGGTAACGGGGCATTGGGTGCTCCCTCGCGGAGGCGTTGAGCGCCCGCTGAACTGTCCGGGAAGTCAACCGTACCGCGCCCCGACGGTCGCTCTCATTTTGGCGACCGTGTCACTGTGCTCGAGCCTTGGCAGGTCAATGGAAACTGAGCCTGCCATTGGACTCGTCGACGATGGCGCTGATGCAATGCCCAGTGGAGCGAAGACAGCCTCTCGCCGGCGTTTTCGGGCCGATGATGCACGCGTGCGCAGGGCTTCAGCTTCCAACTCTTGACTGCCGCGGCGACGACTTGTGGACCGCCTCGGGCGGGATTGCAACCCCGCCTCAGCAGATTCCCTCCTAGTCGCTCACCTGGGTCCGCTTCGCGCCTAAGCAATCCTCCCAGGGGTCCGGGCCGACAGACTACTTACCCTTGATCGCGCCAACAAGGTCCCGTGCTTCCTGCGCTGCAACTACATGGTGCAACCAGCGACGGCTGCATGTGCTGTTTGACGAGGGTTCGACCTACCCTGCCCGCCGCGACCGGGACACAGTCGCCACCACGCTCGCCCTAATCCACACCCAGCGCTTGCGGTTCACTCACCACACCCCCCGAACAGCGACGCCTCGCGCCCCACCACAACATCTCCTTCCAGCCGAATCGCCGGGGCGACAGGGACTGGTACCCGCCGGAGACTAAGCGACCAGCCTTGACACCGAAGCACGGTACCGACAACGACCGACCACACCGCCTCCGTCCTCAATTGTGGAGTGGCCAGAGGAGGTCAGCACACCCGCGGCCGTTCCCTTGACGCAGGAGTTTCGCATCGTTCCTGGTCGGAGTCCATTAATGTAGCCTTGTTGCCTATGTCACCCTGTGCACTCTGAACGACGGTGCTTCATGTCCAGACACTTGGCAGGTCAAGCAGTGCAAGACCCTATGGCCGTACCAGATTGGCCCACCAACAGGGCGATTTTCGACCACTGCCTCAAAGTTGCTGAACACACTTTCGGCGAACGCGACACAAGCTGGAGCTATGTCGTCAAGTGTCGGCAGGATGGGAGGGGCCCGGAGACTATCAACGATGGCAAGAGCCAGATCTGCATCTGGCTATCCAACAATCTGACTTGGATTGGTTGCTACTTCGAAAGCGCTCACGAGGCAGTTCACTGCCTGAATCCGAACATCCCCAGTGAGTCGGCAACCTGGATGGAAGAGGCGATAGCAGCGACATTTGGTCTCAAGGTTGTTCTCGATACCTTCGGATCGCAGGGCCTACGCTTAACGAGGGTGACTGCCGATTACTTACATGCAATGGAGATGGTTTCCAAGATTGACGCAGATCCAATAGAATTCGGTAAACGGATGCGAGACAAAGCAGGAGCATTCGGACAGGTTTCACCTGCAGACTTGATGGAACTCTACCCTGATGTGTCAGAAGACCGTGCGATAGCAGCCCTCTCGAAGTTTCCTCGCCAATAGGGCACGTTTCCGGGTCGCTTCGACGTAGAAGCGTTGCTACTGTCCAGGCTTATCCAGCTCCCTCAGTCAGTGCAGGCCTCTGGCGAGATAGCAGACCTCAAAGTCGGGAGACGCGAGTATCGCTGTCCAGCACCTTCTACAACCTTGCCGCGGTGACGGCTGGGCGCAGATCCTGCTGCGAGCCTAGCTGAGTTCAAAAGGTGGCAGAGTGGGATCCGAGGCGGTGGATTTGACGCAAAACGAGAAACCGAAGCACTGATGGGTGCGATTGGATAAGGAAGTGATCGGTGCCCGACCGAAAGCTGTCTTTGGACTGCATGCCGATTCCGTGGCCACGTAAGCAGGCTCGTGAAGTAGGGATAGGTGGACGATGGCGGTGGAGGCGCGCTTGTAGCGCTCGAGCAGAGCTCATGTGGCCAACTAACCACGTCCCGCGTGGAGCGAGACGCGGGTCAGTCAAATTCCTCCGAAGGGCATCTAGCAGGCTGCTGAACTACGGATAGATGAAGTCAGATCGGCATGCGTTGGAGGGCAGATCGCCTTGCGACTGCGAACGGTGTGGTGGTCCTGCGGGTCGGAGGGTACGCCCCTGGTCGCGGCGACGGCGTCTGCGGCCGCCACTGGTTAGTTGGGCTACGCGATGGCCGCCTAGATGTTGGCCAGGCGGGTGAGGTTGTAGGCGGCGGCGGTCAGTTCGAACCAGAGTTTGTTGCGGGCCCGGTCGAGGTAGTGCGGCTTGCCGCCCGCGCCGACCGTCTCGATCCAGCCGAAGACCTCTTCGACCAGCTTGCGCCGGCGCTGGCTGCGGCGGTAACCGGGATGCCGGGTCGTGCGCCCGTCGATCGCGCACATTCTGAGCCAAGTGCGGCGTCACGCCCCGGCCGCGCAGGATCCCGACGAAGCCGCGCGCATCGTAGGCCCGGTCCGCGCCGAGGGTGGCCCGTCCGTTGACGCTGCGTTCGAGGATCGCTAGGGCGGCTTGGCGCTTTGCGTAGCCGCCTGCCCCTGGCTTGAACAGGGATCGGCCTGGGTCAGATCGACATCGACGACCAGGCCGTTGCGGTTCTCGGTCAGCAGATGGCCGAGATAGCAGAGCCGTGCCTCGGGGTCGGTGGTCGACTCGTGCGTCTCGCGCCGCTGACGCTCGCCCGTGAAGTCAGCCTCGCAGTTGCGTCGGCCGCCCTGGGGCGGACCTTCGTCGCGCGGGCGGTAGCTCTTGTGTGAGGCCCACGCCCCCAGCAGCATGCCGTCAACGGTGAAGTGGTCGGCCGAGAGCAGCCGTCGTCGGCGCGCCTCCTTGACCACCTCTTTCAGCAGGACCCACGCCGCTTCGACTTCCAGCAGCCGCTCGCGGTTCTTGGTGAACGTGGACGGATGGAACGGCTCGTCCTCCACCCCGCATCAGGTGCGGGGCAGGCCATAAAGGGTCCAGGAACCTGTCAACATCGCTCGGAAAGTGATCCACCTCATCGGTGAAGAAGTGATGCTCTTGGGGTGGTGGAAGCGGTTGGGTTTGGTGTGGCTGCACCTCCGTTCAGGCTGTGGCCCGACGGCGGGTCCGGTAGGACTGGCCTTTGGTCGTAAGAATGTGGGTGTGGCGGCCGAGGCGGTCGAGCAGCGCGGTGGTCAGCTTCTCGTTGCCGAAGACGCGGAGATCGACACGACCAGCGCACCACGAATGCGTGGCAAACGCGGCAAGAACGGCAGTGGCCGCCCTCACAAGGCGCCGAGCACGGCCGGCAACCCCTCGGGCGACGGACGGGGCAACAAACCGCCCAAGCGATAGGGGCAAGACCCAGAGGATTCCGCTTCGGCACCGTCCCTCGGCAGCCATGCGCTCATAGCTCCGCGGCACGCATTCGCTCTCCAGTCAGACACTCTGCGACATGTAACCCTCGGATTTCACCAGTGAGTGACCCGGAACTGATGGGCGCGATCTGGGACTACCTCAACGCCTGCACGTAGAGGCATAGCCACCAGCTTACGGCGGAGCGGTTCGGCATCCCGCGCCAAACGATCTGGCGCTTCCTCGACCGCGATCAAGCGGGCCGCAGGCTGCACCGCGCCTAACGCAACTCCGTCGGCGAGAACGTCGAGGCACTCATGGCGGCGACAGGCTGGCTGCTCGCCAAGTCGCCGCCACACCTTCGGACTACGTCGACTGACTCCACAGTCAGCAGTCTCCGTGGCCCCTGCTTCGCCTCTGCGAACCGCGGTTGACGACCACCACCGAGTTGGCCCGCTTGGACCGGATCCAAGCTGCGCGATCAGCTGGTGAAGCTGAAGGAGCGCGCCGTGCTGCGGTGATGAGCAGGGTCGGCTATCGGGTTCTATTGGAGCGCTATTGCACCAAGGCTTCGTCGCGACGTGTGAGGACATCCTGCGGCGCACGAAGGTCGGCGGACCGAAGGACCACCAGCAGAACAAGCGTGTCCTATACGGTGGTCAGTAGGGCCGCCGTGTTGGGCTGCGTTTCGCATTTCGAGTATCGGCATCCCTGCTGCTTGGCCACCGCAACCGCGTGAAGAGCGACTGTCCGCCGGTGCAGCTAGTCACCTGAGCTAAGGATACGGCGAGGTAATCGTGGAAACGTTAGACGAAGGGCCGTTCAAGGCTGCGTGGCGGGAACTCGAAACCCAAGTCCTGCAACTGTGTGCCTACTACGATCCCCAAGCTCCCCAACAATGGTTGCGCACCCAGATGGGGCCTGGCGGGAAGCGCATGCGGGAGATGTCTACCTGGATCGCAGAAACGATGCAGCGTGCTGTGGAAAACGAAGATCCGTTCACACCTGGGATTCTGAAGCGCTGGGAAGGCCTGAAGCGACGCAGGAACGAGTTGGAACACGCGATAGCGTCCGACGCTGGTCTCGTCTACCACAACTCCACGCAGGTGCGGGGGTCATTTCACTGGACGGCCGAGAGATTGGATGAGCTAACCAACGACACGCGCGCCCTAGCTCGAGGCGTGAAAGCGTACGTAGCTTTCGTCAATCTGGTGAGCATGGAGTTGGAGCTGGGTGGTGCTGTGCTGACTGGATCGAGTGAAACACACATAGGAGGCCACCATCCCTCCGCGTGCGAATACTGCCGGGCGCAGTTCGAGGTGTTGGCGAGGCACCTCATCGACGAAATGATCGATAAGGGAATTGCCCCCACACCGGAGGGGTGGCGGTTGATCACAGACAACATGGGTTTCGATATGACGGCAGAAGAAACAGAGCTGGCGGTCCGTGAGAGGTTTCAGAAGCGGGTGCAGCAAATCGTGGAGGTCGCTGAACTCCTGAAGGGCTGGGAGAGGGGGTCCGGTGAAGTTTGAGTGGGCGGTGCCTCAACGAGGAGGTCATTCGTGCTAGCTGGCGAACAGCCGCAACCCTGCAAGTCGCAAAGGTCACCGCGAATTGCGCTGACGGAGATGGCCTGGGCCGGGCGGTGCCACAGATTCGCCGCCGACGACGGCCTATGATGCGGGATGGAAGAGTTCCGACTTGCGCTCTAGTGTCCTGAGTCGTTAACGCGTTGAACAATCTGGTATGGTGCTGAGACACGGTGGTGTTGGCCGTTGAGGGCTGTCTGCGGAGCGCTATGAGTACCCGAATGGGCCGTCCGGCGGTGGCGATCATGCTGAGCGAGGCAGAGCGCAAGGCGCTGGAGCGCTGGGCGCGCCGGCCGACCACGGCGCAAGCGCTGGCGCTGCGCTGCCGGATCGTGCTGGCGGCGGCGACCGGACAGACGAGCATCGAGGTCGGCGCGGCGCTGCCATCCGGTGACGGGCGGCAAGTGGCGTCGGCGCTTTGCCGGGCAGCGGCTCGATGGGCTGAGCGATGAGCCGCGTCCGGGCGCGCCGCGCAAGGTCAGCGACGAGCAAGTGGAAGCCGTGATCGTGAAGACGCTGGGGGAGCAGCCGCGCCAGGCGACGCACTGATTGACCCGCTCAATGGCTGCCGAAATGGGCATGTCGCAGAGCGTGATCTCCAGGATCTGGCGCGCCTTCGGGCTCAAGCCGCACCTGCTCGAGCAGTTCCGGCTCTCGCCCGACCCGCAGTTCATCGACAAGGTGCGCGATGTCGCTGGCCTCTATCTCACCCGCCCGAGGTAGCGGTCGTGCTCTGCGTGCACGAGACGACCAGATCCAGACGCTCAACCGCACTGCGCCGACCCGGCCGATGCCGCTCCGGCATCCCCCGCCGTCAAACCGACGTCTCCGTACGACACGGCACCGCCAACCTCTACCGGCGGCGCTAGATAACTGCCCCGCACTCGATGTTGGGTCACCTCAGGACATGCGATCGCCAACCTGATCCCGCGACATCGGGCCCGCGAGTTCCAGCGCTTCCTCGACCTGACCGACCAGAACGTGCCCGACGTACTCACGGTGCATGTCGAATTAGACAATGTCTCCACGCACCGCAGCGCGGCGATCCAGCGCTGGCTCCAGCGCCATCCCCACTTCAGCTTCCACTTCACGCCGGCCGACAGCTCTTGGGTGACTCTGGTCGAGCGGCAGTTCGCGAAACTAACAACGAAGTGGCCCCAGCGCGGCGCGCGCACCGTAACCGACCTGACTCCGACCATGTAACATCGGGTGACCGCGGTGCACGAAAACCCGCGTCCCTTCGTCTACCACAGGACCGCCGAACAGATCCTCGACAACCTCGCCGGGTATCTCAAGCGTATTCCCGACTCAGGACACTAATGCGGCGTTCTCCTCGGCGTCACTTGCCCTTGTGCGCAGTGAATCTGCTGCGGCTCACAGCGACGATGCCTCCGTGCAACTGATCGCTACCTCGCAGATGCTGGCCGCCTCGCAACGCTCGATTGCGGTCTCCATTTCCTCGAACGTTGGCAGGGCCTCTCAACCCGATTAGTCGACGGCTATCTACGCTGGAAAGTCCCAGGTTGACTGAAGCGCCTGTAGGAATGCACTCATGCTGGAGCCGGTCCTCTCGAACCGCCTGTTGGCAGCGCTCATCCTACTCACGGCGCTCTTGGTGGCGGCGCTCATCAGCGACAGCAGGAGGGACTTGCTTTGCTCGGCGGGCTCCCTGGTCACAGCTCTAGCTCAGCCAAAGCTCCTGATTCCAGCGTCGATTTACGTAGGGGTTGTTCTGGCCACTCTGATTCCGGCGTCCCGCTTGGGAGTCTGGCAGGCGAGCCTCTTGCCGGCAACGGTTGTCTGGCTGATCATCTCTGGACTCGGGCTTCTGCTTCGTCTGAACGAGGCAATTCGCGATCATGACTTCTTTCGCCGGGCGCTGCTCCGGGCGATCGGCGTCTCGGCGCTGGTGGAGTTCATCGTTAACCTCGAGTCGTTCCCCCTGTACATCGAGATTCCCTTGCAGATACTCGGTACGCTCGCGACGGCAATCGTCGCGATGGAGAAGGGAGGCAGGTTTCAGCCAGCGTCAAGGGTGGCAAGTGCGTACCTCGTCTTGCTCGGGTCTCTTGCCGCTGCCTGGGGCATCTGGCACCTGGCGGACAACTGGTCGCAGCTGGACCATGGACTCTTGCTTCGCGAGTTCCTGCTCCCGATTTGGTTGACGCCAATCGCATTGTCCCTGGTCTACCTGCTCGCTATCTGGGCTGCCTACGAGACCGCGTTCACAAGAATGGGGTTTGTCAACGACGGTCATCTCTCCATGCAGAAGCTTGCCCTCGTGCTGAGAAGTGGTCTGCGACTTCGCAACCTCCAGCGCCTTCGCGGCGATGGCGCTTACCAAGTTG
>JAJDZN010000257.1 GCA_022824585.1 Bryobacterales bacterium
CACCCGCCACCTCGACCCGGCACCGGGTCCGTCTGACCAGGAGACTGCCTCATGAAACCTCTTCCCAGCCCTTCTGGGGACTCCTCTTTGGGTGTGCCAGAATTTCCGGAAAAATCCTGCCAGAATAACTGGAACCCACACGAATCGTGCCGTCGCTCGGCTGCGGCATGGCCATTCCAGTATCCACAAGGCCGGTGCGGCTGGCGAATGATCAGTTCCGCGGCGGCGCTACTCGTCTGACCGGTCGTCTCTCCCGCTACGCAGCGGCACGTCCGGTGGCCTCTCGCGAGCGCCGCGCCGCAAGCGGCGAGTCGCCCTAGGTGCCGGCCACGGTGTTCGGCGACTGATAGGCCGACGCCAGCTTGCGCCTCGCGAGCCCGGCACCGCAGCAGGGTTCGCGGCAGAATCCAAGCTCCTTGGCCGACAGCTTCAATCCGCTGGGATCACCGCGGCCGGCACAACCATGGACACCAAGCGATCGATTTCTGAAGAGATGCCATCCTCCACGAGAGCATCGCGAATACGCGCCGAAAGGCCGACCTGGCCGAGGGCTCGTTGGTTGTCCCTGAGAGTAGATTCGGCTATCTCTTCGGCCCTCTCGGCCGCTGTAGCCAATTCGCGATGGGTACGATCCGCGGCGTCGAACATAGGTATTCGGACCTTCTGCCATGGATGCAGGTGGAAATGCCGGCCACTCTCGCGGGACTGCGCGAACGCCACCCGCAGGCAGGCTGCATTCAGCAAGGCTGTGAGATACGCCGCCTCGTCCTCGCTACTTGCCAGCCATCGATACAGCGAGCTGTCGATCACGGCTCCGCCGCGAAACCGACTTGCCCGCATGATGTCGGCGGAAGTTGGGTACAGGACCGTGCTCCTCTCTTCGCTGCTGCGAAGTGGCAACTGCGACATTAGCGCGTAGTTGAAGTCAAGCCTGCGAATCAAGGACTTGGGAGTGTTTCCACCATGCCCCCGATTCTCGCCGTAGATTTCGTCAAGCTGCTTCCAAAAGCTGCATTCACGACTGGGATCTTCGAGGAGATCGCCCCTGCGATCGACCGGAATGATCGCCCGGCTCGACTGCGGCAGCATTGCGAATGGAACGAGTTCCTTCGAAACCCGCAGGTCTGAGAGCCAGCGCCCGGGGACGACTCCGGACTGCGAATTCAGGTCCTTCCACGGCTTGTGCTGCGATCTAACGGTTCGGACGCAAACTTGGTTGCCGCTAGAAGCAGCTGTCTCATGATCCACGACGCACAGAACCTTCGGGGTTATCGTCGCCCCCTGCCGGAACACAGCCCTGCCGTCGTCGCCAATGTAGCTCGAGACCCCTTGTTGAATCATTTGCGGCATCTTCGAGAACTCTAGGTAATCGCGAATCTCGTCAAGTCTGTCATACGGCTGGATTGGGTGGCCGCCCTTGGCCTGCGCAACGAGGGTTCCTCCGGATTCTGCCGTGATTTCCCGACAGGAGCAGTTCTCCATTAGGACGCACGACCGCCGCGCGTCGCCGCCCCCGAACGGCTGCAGAGGCTCCAGGTCCAACGTCTGGCTCAAGTACTGCCTGTGCCAGTCTCGGAACTTCCGCCAGTTCCCGGCCCTAAGCGCAGCTTTCTTGACCAGCCACGCTCCTATGTCGTCGCTAGGGCTGGCCAGATACTCCTCCCGAACTCGCTTGATGAAGAGCGAGGCGATATCGAAATGCGGCGACTGCTTGCCCCCCGTCCAGATCTCCAGCGTCTTGCTAGCGAGTTTCTGAAGGACGCTCTTCCGCTCCGGAACCTGGATATCCGCCATGCGGACCCACGGCGGATTGGCCACAACGCGATCCACTCCTCGCTCCGACACCAAGACCGGCCCGCAGATGTTGATGATGTACCACGCCCAAATCGAGTTTCCCTCTTCACGGACAATCGTCCGGAACGCCTCGTAGCACGCTCGCAGGGCAGGGCGATCCGCTTCAGGAACTGATTCAACGATATCCGAGGGCAGATCAGTCGACTCGCCTTGGCATGCCTGATCGACGATTCGGCGCAGGTCTCCCGCGAAGCTCGCACTGACCGCGAATGATCGAGGCATCATCACCTCGTGCCCCCGCGGGGTTACGATCAGGATCCAGTCGTCCCCCGATCCCAGCAGCGTATATTCGCCCCCGGGCCGTGCTAGGAGCGCATCACCCTGATAGATCCGCAGTGACGCTTCACCGTCTGGAGGAGCCGCCGGAAGCGCCCTAAGCAGCGTGGCCCGCGCGAGTTCCGCCGCGATCGGATGCACGTCGATCCCGTTGACCAGCAGACACACCACGGCTGACTGCTTCGCGGGAGCTAACGCCCGCGCGGCATTGGAGGCCAAGATCCTGCGTGCCGAGTGGTAGAGGAAGGTCCCCGAGCCACAGGTAGGATCCAGGACTCCAACGCCCTCGACATCGCCCCCCGATCGAAGCGCGGAAAGGGCCGCCGCAACCGCTCGCTCACACCATGACTCGTCAAGCACCTCCCGAACCATCAGGTCGGCCAGCCAGTCCGGGGTATAGTACTCTCCGAAGATCTTGCGATCCTGCTCCTCAACCAATGCTTCGTACAGCGGTCGCAGAACGTCTCCTTCCTGCTGGCGCCATTCGTACTGATGAACCCGGTCGAAGAGATTCTGGGTCCATTGCCTTCCGGCGTGGGTGTCCACTATCCAAGCCACGAACCCGTCCTGAAGAGCCTTGGCTCCGTCTATGCCCGGAGCCGTCGGATTCGTGAGCGTCGCGATAGCCCCTCGCGCGACGGCAACGAGAAACGAGTGCGTCACGAACAGCCGATCCCGCGCTGCCGCCGATGGCTCCATGCTGGATGTCCTCAGCATGTCGAGCCACAGGAGCTGCTTCGTCACTCGCTGCTGAACGCTTTCCCCGCTCTGGTCCTCGTAAAGGGCGTTCAGGGAATCCAGCAGCGGTTTAAACAACGGGATGGGGTTGCTGGGAATGACTGGCTTGCCGACCAGTCCGTCCTCCAGCAGCGACTGCATCCAGTGGACCAGCGCACTGCCGTTGGCGGGGTACCAGTCGCGAATTATCAGCTGTTCGATGCTTCCGCTCCGGTGCGGGTAGCGCCACGCATGCCAGACCCTGCCGTCAGTGACGATTCCAACCCAGGCTTGGTCGCCAAGAAACGGGAATCGCGTCAGCTCCTTCTTCATTTCTGAGCGCAAGTACCGTTCTAGCTGTTCCTTCGGAGTCTCACCACCCTCCCTGGCTTGAGCCTTTTCGGGATTCGCCGCCAAGCCGACCGCCTTGACCTCGACAAAGATCCTGCGGTTAGGGCAATAGATGTCTGCCCGCCCGCCTGGCGTCAGGAAATTGACTCGAATCTCTACGCCAAAGGACTCCAGGAACTGGCCAATGCACTGCTGAATATCGCCTTCCGAAGCGCTAGGCGGGAATCCGAGGACGCGCTCCCCGAGTTCCAACTGCTGCATTTGATCAGCCATTTCCGGCCAAGTCGCCCCCAAGTGAAAAGATCAGTGTACCGATTCGCAATGGATCCCAATAGGCCCAGAGCGTCCACTGAACCATGTCGACCAAGCGGTCCTGCGGAATTCAGACACGGCACCGCCGCTAGGATCGCCGCGCCCCACCCTGCCCCCAACGTAACTACTCACGCCTCGGTTGGTGTCGAGGCGGGAGTTGGTGTCGGGCCATAGTCTTGTTCGAGCGTGGCGACAGCGTGGCCGGCGAGCGCGATTTGAATGGCGACCAGAGGATTGTAGCCGAGCGCTTCCATGGACTG
>JAJDZN010000232.1 GCA_022824585.1 Bryobacterales bacterium
GTCCCCAGCCCGCGCCTGCATAGTGACGCCCATAGGGCGCGGTTCTGCGGAGCAGGTACGGGAACGTCAGGACTGCCGTCACGAGGACAGCCCATACCAGCATCTCGTGCAGTCGTTCCTCGGTCATCTCATGCCCCTTCACCCAGCATGCCGTGCTCGTCGAACCAGCGATACGTGTCGTTGACCGATTCTGCGAGAGGGCGCGGGTGGAAGCCGAGTTCCGCCCGCGCCTTGGCGCTGGATATCCGCCGATTGCCGTGGGCCATGACGCGAACGGCCGCCGGCGTGTAGAGCGGCCGGCGACCGCGAGATCGATCCAGGAAGACCTGGCAGGGTGCCCATAACCGGGCGACGAATACCGGGAACTGGAGGCGGGGTACGGCTACACCGGTCGCCTGCTGGGAGAGCTGGGCAAATTTGCGCATCGTGTTCCAGTGACCTGAGACGAGGTAGTTCTCGCCACATCTCGCCCGTGTCTCGGCGGCCATCACGGCAGATACGACGTCGCGCACGTCGACCCAGTCGTAACCGCCCGCGATCAGCGCGGGAATTCGCCTGCGGTAGAGATCGAGAAAGACCTGCCCCATAAGTGAGGGCCTGCCGTCGTAGGGCCCGATTACGCTGGTTGGATTCACGATCACGGCGTCGAGGCCGCGGTCGAGGCCGCGACGGACCTCCACTTCGCCGGCGGCTTTCGAACGGTCGTACGGACCGTGGTGGGGTCCATCCGCAGGACCGCGGCTCTCATCGAGAACTTCGTCCAGCGGGTGTTGGTCGTAGGCGTGGATCGAGGAAACGTGAACCAAGCGCCGTACACCACATTCAAGCGCCGCCTCCACGACGTTGCGTGTGCCCATGACATTCGTGCGATGGAGTTCCTGCGCCCTGACGGCATCGATCGAGACCAGCGCGGCCAAGTGAAACACGATCTCTGCGCCCTTGAAAGCGGCGATCAGCGATTCCCTGTTCAGGATGTCACCATTGACCCATGCGATATCCAGGTCCGCTGCCGTGCCTCGACGCTTCCGGTAGATCGCGCGGACCTGACGAGGCCCGTGCCGTTCAGCCAGGGCCCGCGCGAGGACCCCGCCGATGTGCCCACTTGCTCCCGTGATCACCCGCACGGTGCGAGGTCGTCCGCCGCCAGATGATGTCATTGCGAAATCCTCAATTCCCGAACCGCAGGCCAGACCGGGCGCTGGAGGAGCGGGCGCAACGAACTCAGGTTCGAATTTCGTGCCGCTGCTCAGCGAGCCTGATCTTGAGCTTGTTGCTGGGCGACTGTGAGGGCAACGGATCCATCGGCAACCGCTTGTAGGGGCGGGCCAGCTCGATCTTGAAGTAATGCGTGAGCATCAGCAGGTTGATCACTATGTGCAAGTCGGCCCAGCGGCTCCCGAGACATGAGTGCGTGCCCAGCCCGTAAGGTGCGTAGCCTCTGCCCTTGTGCTCGTTTCGGGGAGGAAGGTAGCGGTCAATGTCGAATTTCCACGGATCGGGAAATGCCTCTTCTGAGTAGTGTGTTGCCGTCTGTGCAATCACGAGTTGCGACCCGACAGGCAATTCGTAACCTTCCACCACGCAGGTATTCATCACCGTGCGCATCGACATGGGCACGATCGGCGACATCCGCAGAGTCTCCATCAGCACTCGGTGGGTCACGTCGATCCGGTCTCGACTGAAATCATCCTCGCTGGGATCCCCCTCGGCCCACAACGCGTCCGCTTCAGCCGTGACTCGCTCGTACAACTCGGGATTCTGCAGTAGCCAATAAAGGGTGAAACCGAGCTGATCGCCCATGTACATCGCGGTCATCAAGATCGCCCCTAGCGGCAGCGACAGGTCCGATTCGGGGAGAAACTGGGGATCAGACGAGTGCAGGGCCAGATACGCGTCTACCACGTCTTCATGCATTCCAACCCGCTGCGCGGCCGTGTGCGTCCTTTGCATGCGATCCAGGATCTGTTGCATGGCCTTCTCCCGGCGGCGCATCGATGGGGTCTTGAGCATGAAACGCGGCATCATCTTGATGATGCCTACATTGAGGACCCGGACCTTGAATTCGAGCGCTTCGACAATCTCGGCTTGGGTGTCAATGTTGGCTAGGAGCGGCGATGTCTGAGCGTTCACAAACGGTCGCAGCATCACTTGCACCGGCATCGTGGTGCCGACGTCCCAACTCGCCATGTGCGCGCGGGCGAGATCATAGACTTCATCCAGACGCTTGGTCAAGGTCCTGCTGGAGTAGGCGGTATGCAACGACTTGCGAAAGCGAAAGTGATCGGCGCCGTCAATCGAGTGCATTGAGCGCGACACGCCATACGCCTTGTCGACCCCCTCGAAATACTCCTTCGACCGCAAGAACAGCCGCCCCATGCGATGGGCCCATTCATTCGCCTTCAACCCTGCCAGGAAAATCACGTTCTGGCGGAACGGGAGCCGAAGCTCGAACACCGGACCGTACTTGTCTGCCAAATTGGCGAACCCCGCCGGCAGCCTGCCCTCCCGCAGTTCGCGGTTGAATACGAGATCACGCAGAGACACGGTTGGAATTGGCTTGGTCAGCGAGGGCCGGCGAAGCGAGGGCGCGAGGATGCTTTGGCTCACCGCCGCCGCAATCGCGTGGCCAATCAGGTCCATGTGGCTGACGAACTGAATCCGTTCTTCCACCTCCTCGTCGATCTGAAACATCAGATGGAAAACGCGGCAGGCATTGACGAGGCCGGTGATGATCACGTCGCGTGGACCCGGAATCTCGTCCGCGAAGATGATCCTGGTGAGCTGGGCCTTTACGACCTCGCCCGCCAGATGGTGCTTTCCTGGTGGTGTTTCGCCCGGCCGCTGGCGCTTGGCGAAGGTATAGAAACCGCCCGGGTGAACTTCGAGAATCTGTCGCCGAACGAGCCCGTCCACCGCTTGTGAGATCAACGACTCGGACTGTGGAGCAAGCCGCTCAATCCAGTAGCGGGCATCGTGTGTTTCCGTTTCGGTTGCGATCTCCCGCAAGATCGGGTCGAGCAGCGGACGACCAGTGTCAGTCGCATCCAGGAGAGTCAGAGACTCCAGATC
>JAJDZN010000299.1 GCA_022824585.1 Bryobacterales bacterium
CGTGACAGGCTGAGAGCCGCCCTAGGGCCGGAGAAACCCCATGCACTCAAGGGGTTATGGGGAAAATGCGGCTTGAACCCGCAGTGAAGTTCCGGCTAGTCAGGGAGTCGGCAGTTCTCGCACGCCCGGTTGATGGGCGCGCGCCGGCCAATCCGTTCGCAGTGGCTGCATCCATTCTTGCCGAAGAACCACAGAGCCGGATCAAGCGCCGCACAGGTTCCAGCGATCCGTTCTGGTCCTCCGATCCTGGCGTCCCTAACCGCCTCTTGCCAAGCCTGTTGGACCTCCAGTGTGGCGTCCACCATGTCAAGGCCCCGTGTTTCTGTCACTCCGAGGTTGTCTGAAGCCCGGCGCACATGCACGTCTACGGCGACCGGAAGCGTCTCGATCCCTCGAATATCCGCCCCGCCAGGCTCCGCCATAATCCGCACCCACATCGCACTGATTTTCGGGCCCTTCAGGAGGGGGTAGCGTGCCCGACCCGCAGAGTCGCGGCGCCGCAAATCCCTCAAGAGCTCCTGTACCTCCCCAGTACCTGTGTCCACCAATCGCTTGACGGCACCGGCACCGAAGGTCAAGCTAGTCGCGATGTCGCACCAAGCATCTGCGTCTGGCCCGTGGCGTTGGCTGACTCTGCTCTGGGATAGCAGGTCGGACAGCGCTTTGCGGGTCATTGATGTCACTTGGGTTGGATCGAAGATCTCTGGATGCGATTCGAAGAGCCGCACAGCATTGCGCCAGAGCCGTGTAGCGTCCCGAGCGCGGTCCATCGCCGAAACCAAAGTCAAGAAAACGCGGATGGTCCGATCTGTTGCGCCGAGCTTGCGTAGCCTCCCCGTGCGCTCGACTTCTGGCATAACTGACCAGCCGGCATGTGACGAGATTTCCCGCGCCGAGAGATCGAACCGACTGCTGTAGAAGTCGCCGGCGATCAATTCGGCTAGCTTGGGAGCTTGGATTGTGTCAGGCATGTTTGATTCGATTGGCGTACCATGCGCATTGCAACCCGATTCCCGCCATGTGTGCCAAAGGGCGGCGAACGGTCGCACCTACATTGTTCAGGCCGTCTTCTAGTCCGTAATTGCTGTACGCCTTGCCCGCGTGGATCTCTACAGTAGTTCCTTGAAGCTCAGGGATCTTGGCGGCGAGGTCATCCAGAATGTGCTGTGACCACAGGCGGCGGTCGGCCGCCCGAAGGCTCTTCAGAGTGACGTCATAAGGCGCGATCTCGGTCTCGGGCATCAGCAGCCCGTACTTGGCGCTCAGAATGAACCAAGGAGCACCAGACCTTTCCGCATAGGCCCGTCTATACCGCCACAGCGGGGAAACATAAAGATCCTTGGCGGCGCTGCGGATGCCGCGCTTGGATTTCACGCAGCCCACAAGAATCAATTCTGTCGACGCTCGCTTTGTCAGAGTCATCAGTCATTCCTGCTTGAGGGTTCAGTAAGCGGTTGGGGCGTGCATCAATCGCCGACTCAGTGCCGCTACCTTAGCACCCAAAGCCCGGTGTCTCTCGTTTGAAGAGCGAGCTCTTCTCGACCGAACTTGACAGCTAGCACCGGCACTTTGGCTCTTCAGAAATTGGTCCGGGCCCGAAGCGGATGCCTTGGACGATGCCTAAAGCTGGTTGCCTTGTAGTCTGAACTCACACAGGCAGAGGCAAGCAACGATTCGCTAGGTCGAGGAGAGCAGGAATACCAGTTGCATGCTCGTTCATGAGTCTGCTCCCGCAAAATACGTCGGGGCGGCACCATCGGCGCACAATTCGGACTTCAAAGGTCCTCGTCCGAAACCGTGCGGTCAGGAGCTGTCAGGCGGAAGGGCTCCGAGCTCACGATGGCTTCGACGAGGGCGGAAAACCGGTAGTCGGCATCTAGAACCTGTCGCTGGATCTCGTCAACCGCTGGGTTGTCGTGCCGGTCGACGCCTCGTCCCAAAGAATAGGTGAGGAGCTTCTTGGCTAGGGTGCGGCCGAATGACTGCGCCTCGGTCTCGACCAGGATCTTGCGCAATTCGGCAGGCGACTCGAAGGAGTGGTCCCCGGGCAGGGTGCCAGACGTGTCGAGCGGCAGGTCTCCGTCCCGTTCCCTCCACCTGCCCGTAGCGTCGTAGTTCTCCAAGCCGAACCCAATCGCGTCCATGACACGATGGCACGACATGCAACCTGCGTTCGAGCGGTGCGCCTCGAGTTGCTCGCGCAGCGTGCCGACCAACGGGCCCTCTTGGACCTCGAGTTCGGGCACGTCTGGAGGTGGCGGCGGCGGACTCTGCCCGAGGAGGTTTTCTAGCACCCACAGCCCGCGCAACACTGGCGATGTGCGGGTCGGGTAGGAAGAAAGCGTCAGCAAGCTCGCCTGCCCGAGCAGTCCGCCTCGTTGCTCGCTGGGGAGATCTATGCGGCGGAATTGGGCTCCGGAGACATCGCCGATCCCATAGTGTCGGGCTAGCGCTTCGTTCACAAAGGTGAAGTCGCTGTCCAGGAAGTCGAGAATGCTGCGATCTTCCCGCACGATGCTGTCGAAAAACAGCTCCGACTCCCTGAGCATGGATGCGCGCAGCTCGTCGTCGAACTCGGGAAAGCGTTCGGCGTCTGGCTGGGCCTGCATCAAGTTGCGCAACTGCAGCCACTGGCCGCCGAAGTTCTCAACCAGCGCCGACGAGCGCGGGTCGGCCAGCATCCGCCGCGCCTGGCGTCGAAGTGCTTCAGCGGACCGCAGGCTGCCGGCGGCCGCGGCTTCGAAGAGAGCATCGTCCGGCATGCTGCTCCAGAGGAAATACGACAGGCGCGAGGCCAACTCGAAGCCGTCCAGCTCCCGGGCCCTTTGATCCGAACCCTGCTCCGGGCTGCGCTCAATGCGGAACAGGAATTGCGGGGACACCAACACTGTTTGCAGGACAGTCTGGATCATTCCCTCGAAGCTCTCGCCGTCGCGCATGGAACGCGCGGCCAGCCCCATCAGACTCTGCACCTCCAGCTGTGTGGGTGGACGCCGGTACGATCTCAGGGGCAAGCGCTCGATGATCCGCCGCGCACAGGGCTCCCACGGTTCTTCGCCATCCGGCCGGCACGACAGCAAGCGGCGATGGCTTGCGGGCAGGGGAAGCGGCTCGGCGTCGAAAGGACCGTTGATCTCTAAGTAATCCACCCACAGCTTGCGCTGCGAATATTCCGTGTTCGGGTCCATCGGATTGCCAGCTTGATCGATGAATCCCACCCATATGTCCGTGGTTCCGGGCTCGATCCGGTGCGTGACGCGCTCGCTGCGGTCGAAGTACTGGGCCGCCTCGACAGCTTTGGTTGCCATCCGCGAGCCATCCAGGCGCATCGTCATCAGCCTGGGGGGCGGGGGTTCCATGTCAGGCAGGTAGCGGCCGTCTTTCTCCGATCGTTGGCGCCGGTCGGTCGCGCCGAAGGCGAACTCGTAGAATCCCGAGGCGGGGAATTCGAAGCTGAGTTGGATGGACCCGTCCGCCGTGAAAGGCGAGACTCGGCCGATAGCGGCCGCGTTCGACTCGTCCCGCGCGGCTTGGATGCGGAACCTCGTCGGTTCGGCGGAGCGCGGCTTGTCCCACACGGCAGCGCGCGCCAAGTTGCCCGCCGCTGCGAGGTACTTCTCCATCAACAGCGGCGAAATCGAGAGCACGTCGGCGATGTTGTCGAATCCGTAGCCGGAATCGTCAACCGGGAATGCGTCGGCCGGACGTACATCGATCCCCAGCAAGTCTCGCACGGTGTTGTTGTATTCCGTCCGGTTCAAGCGGCGTGCCGTCACGCGCCGTGCCTGCGTGGTGCGGTGAAGCTCCATGGCGGAGCGGTTGCTCTCGACCCACCCAGCCAACGATTCCAGTTCCGGTTGCGTTGGCGCGGGGCTCCCGGGAGGCGGCATTTTGCCGAGTGTGGTCATGCGCAGCACGTCATCCCAGATGCCGGGGTAGCGCAGCGCGTCGGGCTCGCTTTGGAATTGGTCCAAGCGTAGTTCTGCCATCTGCATCTGCTGCCCATGGCAGGCTATGCAGTGCTTGGCAAGTAAGGGCTGCACGTAGTCCTCGAAGTCGCCAGCCACGGCCTGGAAGCCCAGGGTCGCAGCGATGACTAGCAGCCTTGCAACCACAGTCGTCATTGTATTGGGGCCTAGCACAGCACGGGGATTACGCTCGGCAGGGGCGGGCAATGGCAGTGCTCTATCGCGAGGGCGGGTGACCGGAGCATCTGCGCGGAGCCGCCTTGGTGGACGCATCGGCTCTCGATCGCTGCGACGGGTTCTTCCACTGGCTGCTAGCGGGGTCCTCCGACCGGACCAGCGCCTCCTGCTGTCAGGCGCCAGGCGCTCGCGGCAGCGAACCGGGGCTCTCCCAAATCTTCCAGCCAGAATGGCTCCGACGGTAGGTGCGGGAAGCGAAACACACCACAGCGCTCGCCCTCGATCATCGCGCCGGGCACCTCGAAGCGGGATGGATTCAGCGAGAATCCGGTGCCCAGGGCCTTGATGAGCGCCTCTTTCAGGCTCCAGAACCTGTAGAAGACATCCGCCTTCTCGTCCCCGGTGGCTGCCGCCAGCGCGCGCCGTTCCCGCGGGCCGTAGACGCTGCTCCCGATACCGCCGAAATCCCTGCCGGGAGCGCGCACCTCCAGGTCCACGCCAAGCCTGTCCCGACTCGAGAACCCGATCAGTCCGTGCTGGCCGCTGTGGCTCAAATTGAAGCTCTCGCCCGACGGTGCGCCGTTCACCTTCGCGAACGGCTTGCCGTGCTCGAGATAGCCGAAGGACAGTTCCTGGTTCGAACACGCCAGCCGATCGCAGAGGTTGGCCCGCAGCGCCGCGCGGCAAAGCGTATACCGCCGCCGAGCGTCGTTGTTCGCAAACTCTTTCCAGCGCGCATGCTCGTGTTCGTCGAGCAGGGCAAGAGCCTGTTCTTCGCGGTCGGGGCTTGGCCGTAGGTCGACATGTAGGATGAGCAAGCCCTCGGCCTCCCGCCAGGGACTCCACCAAGCGTCGCGAGTGGTCATCGGCCGGTCACGCCCCGGGGTGCCATGGCCACTTCCCGCAGGTACGCTCCGACCCCTCGTCGGCGGTCCCACTGGTGCGGATACCCTAGGGACACTTCCTGAAAGGGCACGCCGTCAAGCCACTGGGTGCCTCGGATG
>JAJDZN010000199.1 GCA_022824585.1 Bryobacterales bacterium
GGTCCGGAATGCGCTGGAACGTCGACGGTGCCAACGCCATCCTCGGCCTACGCTGCTGCACCCAATCGAATCGCTACGAGGACTTTTGGGCCCATCGATCAGCCGCAACCTGAGCAGATCTCAAATTTCCGACGTACACCCGTCCGAGATCCGGACCGTGTCATGGCCCCCCAAATATGTAGGTAGAGACGTCAGCGGCACACGGGCGAAGTTTGCTAGGCTCGGTATTCTGGGCAAAGGCCCGAGTAAGGAGATTGAACCATGCGCATGTTTCGATTCCCGCTGATCGCGGCTGTACTGCTGGTGGCTGCCAGCGCAGCTCTCGCTCAGCGTCCTGCCTCGCCGCGCGGCGAGGCCGCTATCCAAGTTGGCGGCGAATACGAAGAACGTCGCTACGTCGGCGGCAAGTGGATCACCGTTGACTATGGTCGCCCTATACTGCGTGGCCGGACCGGTATCTTCGGCGAAGGCAGTGATTATGGCAAGGGTGCGAATGCCGGTGCTCCGGTGTGGCGTGCGGGAGCCAACCAGTCGACCCGCTTCATGACAGAAGTGGACCTCAAGTTCGGCGACAAGACATTGCCCGCAGGGGAATACAGCATGTTCATCGACCTCAAGGAGGGAGATTGGACGCTGATCATGTCCACGCACGCGGCCAAGAATGGTTTCCGCGAGCCGGGCGAGGGCCTGTGGGGTGCGTACAACTACACGCCCGACAAGGACGTTCTGCGCGTCAGCATGGACGTTGCCAGCACGCCCGTGTCGTACGAGCAGCTCACCATTTCGTTCGTCAACGTGACAGCCGAGGGCGGCAGCCTCGCCCTGATGTGGGAAAACACCGTCGGGATGGCCAGCTTCTCGTTGCCCTAGTGCGCCAGCGCTCTCTTGCGCGGCGACTCAGCCGTGAGCTCAACGCTCTTGGCTTCTCGGCCGCCGGAGCCGTGATATAGTGCCGACAATGGCGTATCGTCTGGCGCTCTTGCTGGCGCTTTCTCTCTTTGCTTCAAGTGCGTCGGAACTGGTCTGGGACAGGTTCCGCGGACCCAACGGAGCCGGTGTTTCCGCAGAAGTCGGCATTCCCGAGGAATTCGGGCCGGAGGCGAATCTCGTGTGGAAGACGCCGCTGCCCGAGGGGCTCTCGTCCCCGGTCTTCGGTGCGGACAGCATTTTCCTGACCGGGATTGCGGACGAGAAGCTGACCACGTTCTCGCTGGATCGCTCCACCGGCCGGATCAAGTGGCGCCGGGAGATCGTCCGCGGGCGTGCCGGCCAGCTGCGCTCTCCCAACAACCCGGCCTCTCCGAGCGTCGCGACGGACGGGCAAAGTGTGTTTGCCTTCTTTCAGGACTTCGGATTGGTTGCCTATGGGCCGGACGGGAATGAACTCTGGCGCATCCCGCTCGGGCCGTTCAACAACCCGATGGGGATGGGTTCGTCTCCGGTCTACGTCGAAGGCAAGGTCATCCAGATCTGCGATTCCGAGACGGATTCGTTCATGCTGGCAGTCGACGCGTCCACTGGCGAAGTCGTTTGGCGCAACGAGCGGCCGTACTCGTTGCGCGGTTTCTCGACACCCGTCGTGTACCAGCCAGACGAGGGCGGGGTGCAAGTGCTGGTGGCCGGATCGTACGAACTATCCGCCTACGACGTCGGCAGCGGCGAGAAGGTCTGGTGGGTCGAGGGCTTGACGTGGCAGCTCAAGCCGACGCCAGTACTGGATAGCGAGGGGTATGCCTATGTGCTGGGCTGGGCTGGAAGCGCCGATCTCGGCCAGCAGGAAGAAGTCCCCCCGTTTGCGGAGATCTTGCCCAGCCTTGACGCGGATGGCGACGGCAGGCTGTCAGCCGCCGAACTCTCAGAGCGCTTCGGCAAGGGTGTGCGCAACGGCCTCGGAAGCTACGACTTGGACAATTCCGGCTACATGGAACTGCGCGACTGGGAGCATCACCGGCGCAAGCGGCGCGCCGTCAACGCCGTGCGCAAGATCAAGCTCGGGGGTAACGGCGACATGACCGAGGGAGCCGTGCAGTGGCTCTACTACAAGAGCCTCCCCAATGTCCCGTCGCCGCTGCTCTACGATGGCGTGATCTACCTCACCAAGGATGGCGGCATCATGACGGCGCTAAGCGCCGAGGACGGCAGCGTCCTGAAGCAAGCGCGGCTGCGCGAAGCCATGGGACGCTACTTCGCCTCTCCCGTGGCCGCGGATGGCAAGATCTTCACCGCGGACGAGACGGGCCAGATTTCGGTGGTCAGGCCCGGGCCCGAGTGGGAGGTCATTCGCACGAACGCGATGGGCGAAGAGGTCTACGCAACTCCCGTGATCATGGACGGCAGGTTGTTCATCCGGACCAGCAAGGCGCTGTACTGCTTCGCCGAGTGAAGCTGGCCGGTACTGGCGTCCCAGCCGACGCTGGTGTTGCCTACGGGGCCGGCGTGAGCAGCCCGCGGACAATCGCCCAACCGAAGGGCCGGAGCTTGAGGCCCGGATCGAGGCCGTCTTCGTAGAGTCCTGCGTTCGTTCGCAGGCGAGCGACGACTTCCGGGTGGTCTTGAGCGACGTTGTCGCTTTCCGATGGGTCTGTGGGCAAGCGGTACAGCAGCGGTGGCTCGAATTCGCGCGCGCCCTTAGGCTGGCCGTTCTTGCCCAAGGGCCGCTCGCGCAGGTGCAGCTTCCAAACGCCCGACCGAACCGCGTTGACCTTGCTGCGATTGCTGAAGTAGAGATCCCTTTCCGGGGCATCGCCAACACCGCGCAGCACGGAGCTGATATCGCGGCCGTCAAAGGTCAGGTCGCTCGGCATGGCCAGGCCGGCCAGCGCGCTCACCGTGGGAAAGATGTCCATCAACGTCGCCGGCCCGCCTCGTGTCGCGCCTGCTGGCAAGCGGCCTGGAGCGCGGGCCAGCAGCGGTATCCGCAGCCCTCCCTCCCAGGTTGTGCCCTTGCCCCCTCTCAGGCCGCCGGTCGAACCGCCGGGCGTGGACGCATCGCCTGGCCAGGGGCCGTTGTCGCTCGTGAAGAAGACATACGTGTCCGCCTCTAAGCCCAGTTGCCCTAGCTTGGCTACCACTTGGCCCACGCTAGCGTCCAGTTCCTCGACGACGTCCGCGTACAGCCCGTGGCCGGACCGCCCGGCGAACGCCTTGGACGCCGCCGGAGGCTCGTGCGGCATCGTGTAAGCCAGATAGAGCAGGAACGGTTGGTCGGCATGGCGCTCGACGAATTCCAGCGCTCGTTGCGTGTAGCGCCTTGTCAGCAGGCTGGTGTCGGCGGGCGATTCAATTACTTGGTCGCCGTCGAAGAGTTCGAAGCGAGGCCATTGAAGGCGCTCCAGCCAGACCATGTTGTTGCTGTACAGGACGCCGAAGAACTCTTCGAAGCCGTGATTCTGCGGACGGTGCTGCTTGCGGCCACCCAGGTGCCACTTGCCGATGCAGGCTGTGGCGTAGCCGGCCTCCCGCAAGTGCTCCGCCAGCGTCAGCTCCGCCGCTGGCAGGCCTTGGACCTCTTTAGGGACGAAGACCCGGGTAACCCCGGTGCGCAGAGGGTGGCGCCCGGTGAGCAACGACGCCCTCGCCGGCGAGCAGGTCGGCGCCGGGGTGTAGAACTCTGTCAGCCGGACTCCTTCGGACGCGATCTTGTCCAACGCCGGTGTCTTGGCCTTGGTGCCGCCGTAGCAGCCTAGATCCCCTACTCCTAAATCGTCCGCAACGATGAGGACGAAGTTAGGCGCCCTCGACTGTGCCGGGCGCGCGAGCGGGCCGATCAGCGATGCGATTGCGATGGCCAGCAATAGCCGCGCGAGTGGGTTCGGGCTGGGATGAAGTGGGGCCACTGGGGCGCCCGGCGGCGTCTCAGCCCCGCAGGTCACGGAACCGTTTAGCCTTGGCCTGCCAGCGCGGCAGGCTGTTCCGTTCGACACTGTGCACTTCGACACGGACGCCAAAGCTGCTGGTCACGTCCTCGGCGATTGCCTCGCAGGCATCCGGGAAGGCCTCGACCTCGACCACGGCCTCGTCCATCGCCCCGTCGCGCGCCACCGTGATGCGGAACTCTGCCTTGCCCGCGGCCCGCCTGACGGCACCCTCGATGGCGGAGGGGTGCAGGTTGACTCCGCGGATCAGCATCATCTGGTCCGCGCGGCCCAAGATCCCGCCTTCCAGCAGCAAGCCTTCGGGCAAGCGCCGCGCCCGCACCAGGTCCCCGGTGCGATAGCGCACGACCGGGCAGCAATCCCGGCCGAAGTTGGTGATCACCAGTTCGCCCGTGGCGCCATCGGCGACGGGCTCTTCTCCGTCGACCGCGAGCACTTCGGCGATGAACTCCCGCTCGTTCACGAACACGCCCCGGCCCTGGGGGCAGGGCAGGCCGTAGGCGCCGACCTCGCTGGCACCGGCATGGTCGAACACTTGGGCACCCCAGGCTTCCCCGATGCGGTGCCTTGTCGCCGGGATGCTGCCGCCCGGCTCGCCGGCTAGGATCACGCTGCGAATCGAGCTCTTGGCGGTGTCAATGCCGTGCTCTTCGGCGACCGCTGCCATGTGCAACGAGTAGGTCGGCGTTGAGAACAATACAGTGCAGTCCAAGTCCCGCAGCAGCTGCAAGCGGCGCACCGTATGCGCCCCGCCGCCCGAGACCGCTAGGGTGCCCCTGCGCGCGAGCGCGTCGTGCGCGGACCAGAATCCGATGAATGGCGCGTACGAGAAGGCGAAGAAGGCGCGGTCGCTGTCCCGCAGGCCGCAGACATCCAGCACGCTGTCCCAGCAATCGCACCACCAGTCCCAGCTTTGCGGCGTATCCAGCACCAGCAGGGGCTTGCCGGTCGTGCCGGACGTCTGGTGGTACTTGGAGTAATTCTCGAGCGGCTCCGACAGGTTCGAGCCGAACGGCGGATGCTGGATCTGGTCCGCGGATAGGTCGTGGTTCGAGGTCAGGGGCAGCTGAAGAAACTCTTCGACGTTGTGCGGCGCGGCAAAGCCGTCGAGCCGCTGCTGCCAGAACGGGTTGCTCGCGGCGAGCTTGGCGAGCATCTCGCGTAGCCGCAATAGCCGCTCCCAGCGGCCCAGGTCGGCATCGGCCGACATCTTACCGGTAAGGGCAACCGGCATCAGAGCGGCAGCAGCCGGACGGCCTGGGCCGTCGCAAGGCAGACCAAGAACGCGAGCCCGAGCGGCATCAGGGCCCCGAGCGCCGTCCAGCGAGCGCTCCGCGTCTCCTTCCAGATCGTCAGTATTGTTGTCGCACAGGGGTTGTGCAGCAAAGAAAACAGCATGAGGTTGACCGCCGTAAGCAGCGTCCAGCCGTGCTGGCCGACCAGCACTTCGCGGATCTGCTCGTAAGTAGTGATATCCATCATCATAGCGCCACCTATGTAGCACATCAGCATTGTCGGCACCACGATCTCGTTGGCAGGGATCGCGATCACGTAGGCCAGCAGGATCACGCCGTCCAGTCCGATCGCCGTTCCGAGGGGTTCCAGCAGCGCGATCGAACGCTCCGCCAAAGAAACCCCGCCGGCCTGCACGTTGGCCAAGATCCAGATCAGCGCCCCGGCAGGCGCGGCCGTCAGCATGGCGCGGCCGAGGACGAATATGGTCCGGTCGATCAGGGATGTGTACAGAATCCTCAGCACGCTCGGACGCCGATACGGCGGCATCTCCAGCGTGAAGGCAGAGGCCTCGCCCGACAGCAGGCTGCGCGACAGCGCCCACGACACGCCCAGCGTGAAGCACACGCCCAGCAGCACCACGGCCACCACGGATGCGGCGGCCGCGAGCGCGGCCACCGCCGGCGGGAAGGCGGCTGCGACGAAGATTACCGCCAGCATGATGAGCGTCGGAAAGCGACCGTTGCACGGCACGAAATTATTGGTCAGGATGGCCAGCAGGCGTTCGCGTGGGGAGTCGATGATGCGTGTCGAGGTGACTCCGGCGGCGTTGCAGCCGAACCCCATCGCCATCGTCAGAGCCTGCTTGCCATGCGCGCCTGCCTTGCGGAAGAGCCAGTCGAGATTAAACGCCACGCGCGGCAGGTACCCCAAGTCCTCCAAGATCGTGAAGACCGGGAAGAAGATGGCCATGGGAGGCAGCATGACACTCACCACCCACGCCAGCCCGCGGAAGATGCCATGCCAGACGAGCCCAGTCAGCCACCAAGGCGCTCCCATGCTCTCGAACGAGCTGGCCGCCGCCGCCTCGACCGCGAAGAACGCGTTGGCCAGCATCTGCGACGGGATGTTCGCCCCAAGGATCGTGACCCAGAAGACCGCGCCCAACAGCAGCAGCATGACCGGCAGCCCTAGCCACCGCGAGGTCACGATGCGGTCGATCCGCTGGTCGAAGTCCCACTTGCCCGATCCGTGCTCGCGAACTGACCTCCCGGCAAGCTCACCAGCTCTTTCGTACAGGCTGGCGACCATGTAGTCGCGGAAGCTGCCGTCCAACCCCCGGCGCAGTTCGTCGCTGCGGTCCAGCACCGCTTGGGGCGTGACTGACACCGAGGTCATTGGGCCCCCGCGATTGCCTTGATCTTGCTTGCATCGACTGGCGCCGGCTGCCGCTGGCGGTCTGCCAGCCCGGCGAGCTCGCCGCTCAGCAGCGCCTCCCGCACTTTGTGATCGCCGTCCAGTAGGCGCAACGCTACCCAGCGCGCGCTGGGCAGGCCGGGGGCCATCCCCCGGATCAGGGGCACCAAGCCATCGATAGCCTCTCGGACCTCCGCCGGGGGAGCGATCCGCGAAGGGGAAGTCTTGGTCTCTCCGGAGGCCACGCCGGCGACGCTTGCAACGAGTTCCGACAGCCCTTCCTTCGTGCGGGCGACGGTCGGCACCGCGGGCACCCCCAGATCGCGGGCAAGGCTGCGCACGTCGACCTCGATTCCCTTGCGCTTGGCCTCGTCCATCAAGTTGACGCAAACCACCGCGCGGTCAGTAATTTCCAGCACCTGCAGGACTAGGTTCAGGTTTCTCTCCAAGGCCGTGGCATCGACCACCACCACGGTGCAGTCGGGCTGCCCGAAGAGCAGGAAGTTGCGGCTGATTTCCTCGTCTTGGGATGCCGACAGAAGTGAGTACGTGCCGGGCAGATCGACCAGTTTGTAGCGCTTGCCGCCGTACCCGAACGCCCCTTCCGCGCGCGTGACCGTCTTGCCGGTCCAATTGCCCACGTGCTGGCGCAGGCCCGTGAGGGCATTGAATACGGAGGACTTGCCGGTGTTCGGGTTGCCCGCCAGTGCGACTACGTGATCGCAGTTCGCGATGTCGACCCCCATCTCGGCCAACTGCGCGTGGGCCGGGCAGCCGTCGCACGCTTCGGTGTTCATGGAGCGGCCTCCGCGCCGTCGGGTGACGGGATCGGCCGAATCAAGACCTGCTCCGCCTGTTGTCGGCGCAGGGCGACCGTCGTGCCGCGAACGCGAAACGCCCGCGGGTCGCCGAACGTGTTGTCCAGCGCCACCTCCACCTGCGTGCCCGGCGTGAGCCCGAGATCGAGCAGGCGGCGGCGCGAGAGCCCCTGGCAGTCCGGGCTCAAGCCTGCCACCTCTCCCGACGCGCCTTGGGCCAGGTCCGCCAGGCGCCTCCGTTCCGACGGGAGCGCGTCTTGGGGCCGGACCTCGCGCACGTGTATGTTGGCCGCTACCGAGCGCTCTATGCGGTGGCGGCCGCCATCCGTTTCAATCACTAAGTGGTTCGGCTCGGATTCGGCCACGTTCACGACCTGCATCGGTCGCAGGTTGGCCAGCAGGATCCGCCGGAAGACCGCCTGAGGCTCATCTTCCAAGTGGGCGATCAGCGCGGGCCTGCCGACCGGCCATTCGTTCAAGCTGACCGCTTCGAGGGCGCTGATCGTGCCGTCGGGGCGCGGGATCGGATCTCCGTGCGGATCGTGCTGCGGGTGTCCGAGGTGGGCGTCCAGCCGGGCCACTTGTTCGCGGCTCAGGCTGTGCTCCGCCCTTTCGGCGGCTTGGTGCAGTTTCCCCATCGGCATGTTGGCGTCGTCGGACAGGTGGCGCTCCCACAAACGGTGCGCGCGCACCACCTGCAGGGCTCGCCGCTCGCCGCTTGCGGTGAGCGCGATCCCGCCTGCGCCGCTCTCGACCCAGCCCTCTGTCTGCAAGCCCGCTACCACTCTCAGCACGGCGGCTGGCCGGAGCCCCATGGTGCCCGCGAGCGATTCAAGAGTGGCCAGCTTCGAGCGGTGCTGCCAAGCCAGAATGTGCTTCAACGCGTCCTCGGAGCGTGATTTCGCCCGGTAGGCGCGGTGCCGCTTCCACCTAGCGACCAGGCCGTACTTCGGAGCCGCAACTAGCGCAGCAAACAGTGCGGCTGCCACGCCAAGGCCGAGAGCGCTCATGTCGCTGCACTCCGGATGTCGCGAATCCGGATCGAGCCTGCCAGACGAGTCCCGAATGCATGCACGGCTTGGTCGTCCCCGACGCGCAGCATCAGAGGCCCGTCGAATGGCCTGCGCTCCAACAAGTGGATCCGGACCCCGGGCCGGACACCGATGCTCGACAGGTGCTGGAGCATGGTTGGGTCGTGGTCGGACACCCGCGACACCTCCGCGTCTGTGCCGGGCTCCATATCGATCAGATCGGAATCCGCCCGGTCGGGCAGGGTCCCGTCCCGGCGCGGGATCGGGTGCCCGTGTGGGTCGAACTCGGGATCACCCAGCACATGTGCGATGCGGTCCTCGAATGTTTCCGAGATCGCGTGCTCGAGTTTCTCGGCTTCCACGTGGACCTCGTCCCAGCTGTAGTCCAAGACCCGGTGCAAGAACAATTCGATGAGCCGGTGGTGCCGGATGATTTCCAGCGCTCGTGCCCGGCCACGGTCAGTCAGGCGGGCGCCGTGGTGCTTCTGGTATTCGATCCAGGGCGGATCGGCCTCAGACAGCTTCTTGAGCATTCCCGTGACCGAGGCGGGCGAGATCGCGAGTTGCTCAGCCAATCCGGCGGTTGTGGCCCGCTCGTCGTCGCCGGCCAGCTGATAGATCGCCTTCAGACAATTGTCAATCGCCTCGCTGCCCATTCTTAGGCTTGCCTAAATTTAGGTTATAGACTGCTTAAATCCATGTCAAGCGCATGGCGGGCGAGCAGTGTCCGGAGGCTTGCGGCTGCCGGTTCATGGCGGCGATCCGGTGTCCCCGGTCTGGACGGGAATGCAACATGTACTAGTCTGGAACCATGGCGGAGAGGATGGTCAACTGCGTGAAGCTGGGCAGGGAACTGCCCGGATTGGACGAGGTACCGTTTGATTCGGAGCTTGGCCAGAAGATCTACGACAACGTGTCCAAGATCGCTTGGGCCCAATGGGCCGAACACTTGAAGATGATCATCAACGAGTACCGCCTCAACCCGGCCACGCTCCAAGCGCAGGAGATGATCGTCAAGCAAATGGAGGCGTACTTCTTCGGGGAAGGCGCGGCGCCTCCCCCCGAGTACGTGGCGCCGGGGTCATGAGTCGCCCAGTCCTGCTGCTGCTCTTCCTGCTCGGGGCGTGGAGTTGTGGGACGGTCTTCATGTGGCAGACCGCCATCCAGAATTTTGCCGTCGCCGAGGCGGTCGAGAATTCTACCCGTGAGGGCCTGGCGGCCGCGGCTGAAGGCCTTGCTCCGGGCAGCTTGCGCACGTTGGTCCGCTATCAGGCCTCCGAGGTCAATCGCCTGTTTTTCAGCGGCTGGGGCTGGATTCAGGTCGGGCTGGCCGCTCTCGCCTTCGTGCTCGCTTGGGCCTGCCGTTGGCGGCGCGCCGTGGTAGTGCTCGTTGGCGCGATGCTGCTGATCACGGTCGGGCTGGCTGCGTATGTCGTTCCCGAAACAGTGCGTCTCGGCCGCTTGATGGACTTTGCGGCCGAAGGATCGCAGCCGCAGGTCGAGAGCATGTTCTGGACGCTGCACCACGCCTATACCGGCGTGGACATGCTGAAATTCGCCATGGGATTGGTCGCCACGGTCATCGCCTGCCGCCATGCTTCCCAGCGCGTCACGCCCGGCTGATCTGAAGTCCCGCGGCTCCGGTATCGCTTGACCGCTATGGACGGGCCGATCTGGACGCCTTCCCCAGAGCGTGTTCGCGCGACTCGGCTAAAGCGCTTCATGGAAGAAGTCGGCAAGTCCGACTATGCGAGCCTGCATCGCTGGTCAGTGGAGCGACCCAGAGAATTCTGGTCTGCGCTCTGGGACTTTGGGGAGATCATCGCGCATCGCGATCCTGAGCGAGTCGTGGACTCGTTCGACCGCATGCCCGGTGCGCAATGGTTCCCCGGATCTGAGTTGAACTTCGCCGAGAACCTGCTGCGTTTCGACGATGACCGGCCGGCCTTGGTGGCTTGGAGCGAAGAGGGGCCGGGCCGATCCCTGACCTATCGCCAGCTGCGCCTTGAAGTGGGAGCGCTGGCCGGCGCTTTGGAGCGCGAGGGCATCCAACCGGGAGACCGGGTCGCCGGCTTCGTGGCCAACGCGCCCGAGGCCGTGACGTCCATGCTTGCCGCAACCAGCCTCGGCGCGGTGTGGTCCTCTTGCTCGCCCGACTTCGGCGCTGAAGGGGCGATCGACCGACTTGGCCAGATCCGTCCGCGGATCCTGTTCGCTTCAGCCGGGTACACCTATGCGGGCAAGCGGTACGACTGCTCCGAACGGCTGGCAGCGATCTGCCGCAGCATCGATTCGATCGAGCGAGTCGTGCTGATCCCTTCGGCGGCCGGGTCCGACATGCGCGAATTGAGATCTGTGCGGCTATATGCCGAGTACTTGGGTGCCGAGCAGCCACCAAGCTTCAAGCCCCTGCCGTTTGGCCACCCGGCCTACATCTTGTACACGTCAGGTACTACCCAATGGCATTAACTTTGGAACACAGGCGCATTAACTTACAGATCGGAGGCCAAATCGACTGAGCAAGGCCGAAAGGGGCGGGTTTCAGGCTTGGCTTGCGGTCGGATCGGTGGTGCGCTTCCTCCATTTGTTGGCTGGC
>JAJDZN010000171.1 GCA_022824585.1 Bryobacterales bacterium
ACCTCCGCGGGCAACCGCACAGTCGAGCGCACGGTTCGCAAGGCCACCCGTTCGATCTCTATCCCGGCCTCGGTCCGCTCGTGTCGGCTCAGTGACACGGACCCGGCTTCCTCGTCGCCGTGCTCGTCTTCGGCATCACCGTACGCTGTTGCCCAAACGCCGGCGGTGGCGAAACACATGATCACAGCCGCTGATCTCAGGCGCCTACTGGCTACCATGTTCGTTTCCTCCGATCTTGCCTCGCATCCCCAGCCAGTCTTCCCAGCGGCCGGATGCCAGCAGCCACTCGAACCAAGCCTCCCAAGCCGCGTGACGCAGGTCGAGAGCCTGCATCCGCAGTTCCGCAATCGACTCCACATGCGCAAGATAGTCCCGAGGATCAAGTTCTCCAGCCTCCCAAGACCGCCGGGCCAACATCTCTTGATCACCCAGCGAGTCGACGCCGTCGCTCAGCCACTGCTGCCATGCGTGCCGAGCGATGCGGTAGCGCTGTGCGCTCGCCTCGAAGCGGACCAAGGCCCGTCGTGCGACGTCGTCGCTGTCGCGGGCTGCTGCGGTCGCATCCGCGTTTGCCGCGGATACCGCGTGTGCGCCGCGGTCGAGCACGGGGAGTGGCACCGAAACGCCGAGCTCCGCCAGGCCGACTCCCGCCTCCCGGCCGACGCCCAAACTGAGCGTGGGATTGGGTCGGCGGTTGCGGTTCTGTTCGCCGACCACTGCGGAAGCGGCTCGGGCCCTCAGCATGGCGGCTCGTACGACCGGCAATTCGGATATTGTCTCCCTTGGCGTTTGGACCAACGGCGGGAAGTCGAAGTCCAGCGTCGGCCAGTTCACCATGTCGTCGTGGAATGTCACCCGCCGCACAGCTTCCGTCGCCACTGAACGTTCAGTCTCGGCGGCCGCCCGACGCATCCGCGTCTCCGCGAGCGCCAGCGTTGCCAAGTCGGCCTCCATGTGGCTGATGTCGCCTGCATCCCGCAGTCGTTTGGCCAGCGACTCGAAGTCCGCCATCGCCTCCTGTTGCGCTTCGAGCAGCCGGGCTCGCGCCGCTGCGGTCCGCCATCGGGCGAGCGCGTTCAGCAACTCGCCGGCGGTTGCTTCTCTTAGGGTGTCGAGTTCCGCTTGGGCAACCAGTTGCTGCGCCTCGGCGACCGTGACCCGCGCTTGGCGCTTGCCATGCAGGTCGAACTGCTTGGCCACGCCGACCACGAATCTACGCTCATTGTGGTGGCTGCCGCCAAAGGCGCCGATCTCTTCGGTCTGAATCGACAATTCCGGATTGTCGTACGACCGCGCGGCGCCGGCCCGCCTCTCTACGTGGGCATGAAGACTCGACTCGGCGGCGAGAACGGCCGAATTGCCGGCCACTGCGTCGCGCACGAAGGTTGCAAGATCGACTCGATCGTTCGCCGTTGCGGACAGCGCCAGCCACAGGAGCGCCATTGCGCCCATCGCTCGGGCCGCCAAGTGCGCTTCCCGCGTTTGGGTGAATAGTCCTCGCTTGGATGCGGTCACCGCCGTCGCCCTTCAGTGGGTCCGCCCGCCATGGGCCGCCAACGCCTCAACGAAGTATAGCGCGTAGGCGAAGGAGACCCCGGCCAGGAGCGCCAGCAGGAGCTTGCCGCGGTCGTGCCGGTGGAAGTGGACCTCGGGCAGCAGGTCGCTAAGCGCGATGCACAGCAACGCGCCCACCGCGAAGGCGAGCCCGTATCCCAGCACCGGACCTTCCAAAGTTGCGGCGACCATTCCCGTGCCGACGTAGCTCGACACCGCGGCCAGGGGGCATATGAGCGCATAGCCGACATTGGCGGCCAGCCGAGCGCTCTTTGGTTTGCCTTGCTGCTTCATGGTGCCGGTGATCGAGAAGGCGTCCAGCGGCTTGTGTAGCAAAATGGCCAAGCAGACCCCAAGCCCGGGCAGCATTCCCTCTTCAGTCAGTCCGATGCGCACGCTTGCCCCGAGGGCGAATCCCTCTGTGACCGCGTGGATGCCCAACCCCAAGGCAATCCCAAACAAGCCGTGGCTGTTGTCCCCCCTATGGCTGTGTGCGCCGGCCTCGTCGCTGAAGTCGTGCTGGTGGAATTGGAACACGCGCAGCAACACGATCATCGCGATCATCCCTGCCACGACCCACAGCATCGCGGCGTTCACGGGGTCTGGGCCTGGAATCCGTTCGAGGCTGTGGGGGAGGAGATGGAACAGGGCGACGCCTAGAATGAAGCCGGCGACCAGGCTCATCACGAGCTGGGTGCTCATGTGCGACATCGTGCCGTGCTCGGACAGCCGTCCGCCGACCACGGATACAGCGAACACCGCCCCCGAATAGGCGAGCAGCAGCACCGGCGGGGAGACGCTCACCGGCTGGCGGGCTAGCTAGAAAAATAGCGTGAGCAGCACGATGCTGGCCACGCCGCCCGCCATGAATCCGATCGCGCTGACGACGCCCGCGGCGGTCGCCATGTCGGCGATGCGGAACGTCTGATCCTCCACAGTGAACAGGACTTGGGTGCGGTCGATCTCCCCGTCCACGAAGCGCTTCAGGCCAGTCTCCGCGCCATGCGCCTCCTTGATCGCCACCAGCGCCACCAGGATCATGGTTGACGCCGATGCCAGGATGCCGATGCCGAAGACCACCAGCGTCAGCAGCGCGAACCAGTGGTACGGGGGATCCTCCGCGCCCCCGGTTGCGCTCATGATGCCGATAATCAGCGCCGCGCCGCCGGCATTGCCGAGCAGCAGCAGCCGCGTGGACTCAGTGATCAAACGGAACATCACGCCCCGTCGCTGGGCGACCACCTTGTAGAGTTCCCGCAGCCACTCCTCGCCGGTTTCCTCGGCGGAGAATTGGTCCATGCGCTTCATCGGCCGCCCTCGTCGCTGTCCGCTGCTCCGTCCGGTCCGAGGTGCGTCAGGCGAACATAGGCGGATCCGGCATTCGAGCCGGGCGCAAAGGCAACCGTCCAATCGTCGATCAATACCGGTTCGGCCGGCATCGCCTGGGCCATGAACGCCGACCGCGTGACCGCGCCGTCAATGCGTTCGAGTGTGGATGCGATGTAGCGCCCCAGCAGGTAGCCCTCCAGCGAGACTTCGTTCAAAGTCGCTTCCGGCTCGGCATGGGCTTCCACTGCGCGTCGATAGCTGGCAGCGAGTGCGCTGTCCGGGTCGTTCGGACTCGGCACCACCTCGGTGACGAAAATGCGATCGCTCGGCGCTTCGACGCGGCGCCGGAGTTCATAGGAGAGGGAAAAGGACAGGTTGGCCAGGTTGTAGTCATGGCCGAGCGAATGCGCCAGATTGGTTATCTCGGCGTTGGCGGCGTACGGACCGACCAGCAGGATGGCTTCCAAGTCCGCCTTGGTCAGGCTGAACAGGCTGGCGTGCACGGCATGGGTGTTCCGCGAGTACGTCGTCTTGGCCAGCAGCGGGATATCGTACTCCGCCAGCGCCGCCAAGTAGCTTCGCATCACCGAACGGCCGAAGGCATCGTCTTGGTAGATGATGCCAAGACGCTTGAAGCCGCGTTCCGCGACCAAGTGCTCGACCAGGACCTGAACTTCGTCAAAGTAACTGGCCCGCAGGTTGACGACGTTTGGAAAGCGGGCCGCATCATGCAGGAAGTCGGCGCCGGTCACATGGCCCACAAAGGGGATGCCGGCAGTCCGCAGCACCGGCGCGATGCGGGCTGCGGTCGGCGTTCCCACGCCGCCGATTACCGCCAGCACGTCGTTGTCGGCTACGAATCGCTCGGCGTTTGCGGCGGCTTGTTCCGGTTCGTAGCCGTCATCGAGCGCGATCAGCCCCAACTGGCGCCCATGCACCCCGCCGTTGGCGTTGCGCTCCCGGAAGGCGGCGAGGACGCCGGAGTGGTAGTCGATGCCTAAACGTTGGTTGGGTCCCGATAGGCAAACGCTCTGGCCGAAGGTGATTGCCTTGGCCGTCACGCCCGGTTCTGCCGCCGCGGACCATGCGAGCAGGCTGGCCGCAGCGGCGGCCAGCAGCTGGATGGCCGCCCTAACCGCCATGGGCCGCCGACCCTGTGGTTCCCGCTTCGGGGGCTTCCTCGGGAATCGTGTCCACAAGGGGCTTTTGCGCGGGGCGCAGTTCCACCGTCGGAGCGGAGCGGCCCGCGTGGCCATGGGCGAACAGGGACGGTGAATCAAAGATGAGGGAACGCGGCAGGGCAGATGCCATGTGGTCCCGCTCAACGCTGCGGTCGTGAAACCTTCCATCCATCGTCAGCTGGTCCATTTCCGATTTGCGGGTCCGGTGCAGATCCCGCGGCGCGGTGGAAGCGAGCAGCGCCCGTTCGTGCCCCGCAGCTGCGCGCGAGTGTGGCCGCGGCGCCGAGGCCAAGTCGAAGGGCGGCGCGCCGACGCCGTCTATCATGTTGATGTCGATGGTCGAAGCACTGCCTGGGTTCACGGCGGCGAGGCTTGCCTGCTCGAAGATGGTGCGCATACGCTGCCAGTAGCGCGTTATGGCCACTTGCTCCGGCTGGCTGCGGTACTCACCGAGCAGGGCCCGGAACGCCTGCGCCGCGCTCCTTGCCTGCACCAGACGCTCCTCGGCCCGCGCGGTGGCGTTGAGAATCAGCGATTCGGCCTGGCCGCGCGTGCGCGCCAAGTACCGTTCGCTGCGCCGGTTTGCGTCGCTCTCCGCTTGCGTGCGCTCGGCAATCGCATCGTTGACGTCGCGGAACGCCGCCACTGTTTCATCTATTGGCCGAACGTCCACGATGGTCAGCGAGGTAACCTCCATGCCGATCGCATAGGCCCTGACCCGCTCAGCAACATCCTCGAACAGATGGTCTTCGATGATGCTGCGGTTGCTGGTGAAGATCAGGTCGATGAAGTTGCTGCCCACCGCATCCACCAATCCCTCCCGGACCAGCATTGTCATGAGCTTCTCAGGCTCGGCCGCCGCGAACAGGTAGTCACGCAGGTTCTTGATCACGTACTGGACGGCCACGTCGATTTCGAGCAGGTTGGTGTCGCCCGACAGGATCGTGAAGTTGACCTTGTCCCCGACCCTGCTGGCCACGCCCAGCCGGGCGATGCGCTTCACGGGCCGAATGTGCGCGGTCTCAATCAGCGGAATCCGGTAGCGCACGCCGGGGCCGACCTCGGCATCGACCACCTTGCCAAATCGGGTGAGAACGGCCTGCTCCTCCTTCTTGACGATGTAGATGCCGCTTGCGAGCACTGCTGCGAGGCCAACCAACGCGGACCAAGCCAGCAGGCTGGCCCAGTTGCGTCCGACGAAGTCAAACGCCGCGTAGATGACGCGGGTGCTCGGCGGCAGCGGCTGCTCGCTCATTCCCTGCCCGCCAGCGCCCGCTCGGGCATGGCGCGGCTGTCCAGGTAGCGGAACAGTTCGCTGTCCGCAGGGAGCATGAGGGTGGTGTTCTCGTCGATGATGAGGTCGTAGCTGTCCAGTGCCCGGATGAACTCGTAGAACTCGGGATCTTCCCGGTAGGCCTCGCCGAGCAGCGTCATCGCCTCCGCCTCGGCATTGCCGAGAATCACCGTGGCCTCGGCATGGGCCTCGGCGACCAGCTTCTCGTGCTCGTTGACCGCCAGCGCTTCGATGCGCATGGCGGCCTCCTCGCCTTCGGCCCGATAGCGGGAAGCGATTCGAGCCCGCTCCGACACCATGCGTTGAATCACGCTGGGCCGATTCTCGGGGGGCAGGGTGTATTCGACGACCCCGGCGCGAATGACCTCAATGCCGTAGTTGGCCTCCGCCACCGGGGACAGGCGGGCGAGAATCTCCCCGGACGCCTGGTCGAACTCCTCGTGCTCAAGGCCCAATCCGATGAACGCGTCGCGGGCTTTGTTACTGATGACCACGCCCAAGCTCGACAAATAGATGTCGCGCAGCTTCTCCAGCGCATTCTCATCGGTGCGGATCGCCTCCACGAACAGGATGGGGTCCACAACCCGCCAGAGCAGGTAGCCGTCCACCAGCACGCTCTTTTGGTCCTCCGTGATCAGCTCCTGCGGAAGATCCGTCATCGTCTGCATGCGGCGGTCAACCTTGTACGCCTTGGACACTGGGCGCGGCCACTTGAGATGGAACCCGGGCTGGCGCACCGGCGGCACAATCCGGCCGAAGTGCGTCAGCACGCCCTGCTCGGATTCCTTGATGATGTAAAAGCTGTCGTAGGCGATCGCCAAGGCCAGCGCCGCAACCGCCGTCCAGAGGGTCGCTTTTCCGGTCCGCGTCATCATTCCGTCCTCCCGTGGTGGCCGTTCCCGGCCTCGCTGGATTTGCGCTTCCACAGCGCCACCTTGTCGAGGCTGCCTTCATTTGGCACGATCACCTTGGCGTTGCCGGATAGCGCCGATTCCAGCTTTTCCCGCCAAAGCATGGTGCGCAGCACGCCCGGGGCGGTGCGCGTTGCGCCCGCCACCGTCGAAATCGCCTCCGCCTCCGCTTCGGCGCCGGCCGTCTTGCGAAACGCTTGCCCTTGGGCCTGCTCGACCTCGTAAAATGCATTGCCGTAGGCCAGCGGCACCAGCGTGACCAGCAGCCGCTGCGCGTTGACAATGATCCGCTCGCGGTCCTCTTGGGCGCTCGACACCTCGCGGAAGGCGCTCGCCGTCTCCGCAGTCGGGTTGACGTCGATCAGGTTCGCCTTCACCAGTTCGATCGAGTTGAGCACCGGGTCTCGATTCTCTGCAGGCTCGTCAAACAGGGCGCGGATGTGGTCCTCAAGCGGCCCGCGGTGAACGTTGAGCAATGGCTCCAAGGGCCGCGCCGATATGAACGACCGCAGGTGCCCGGAGATGAAGGCGGAGATCACGCGCTCCGGATCCGTAGTTCGGTAGTGGTAAACGTAGGGGTCCGAAACGCGGTACTGAACGTTAACCGTGAACGTCATGAGATTCAGGTCGCCGGAGACGAACTCGTTTCCGTCGTCCGACAGGATCGACTTCACTTCTCGGATCGGCCAGTGATCCACCCGCACAAACGGACGCGGAGCCAAGTAATGGAGCCCGGGCGGCAGGTCACGCCAGCGCACCTCGCCAAACAAAAGCCCGTAGCCGACCGAGCCGGGCGGCACCCTGGTGAAGCCGGAACCGAGCAGCACGACCAGCGCCGCGGCCCACAGGGCCACCCCTGCTGGCGTGTTCGGGACGACCGCCCCCTTGAGCGGGTGCCCGCGGGTCGGCTGTCGCCAAAGCGCCGCCAAGCGTCGGCCCACCGGACGCATGTTGAGCATCAAATCGTCATAGCCGCTGCGCAGCGCCCCCGCCCGAAAGCGCCACAGGATCAGCGCGGCCAAGCCGATGGCGCCGCCGAGCTGGATCGCAAAAATCGCCGGCGAGTCCGACGCCTCGAGATTGACGGCGATCGACAGGCCTGCGGCCAGCAGCAGCAGATCGATCGCGATGCCCAGCACGACGGTGACGGCGATCACCGCAGCTACGTAGACGGCTGTGAACCGAGCCCCGAATTGGCTCACGATGATCGCGATGGTGCCGGTGTTGGTCGCCGGACCCGTCATCAGGAACACCAAGGCTGCCCCTGGGCTGACGCCCTTGGCCACCAGCGCCGCGGCAATCGGGGTGCTTGCCGATGCGCAGATGTACAGCGGAATGCCGATCAGCACCATCACCGGGTAGGACAGCCAGCGGGCGTACTCGTGCGCCATCAAGTCCGCCGGGATCGCGAGGTACAGGATGCCGCCAAGGGCGATGCCCACCAGCAGCGCGAAAAGGATGTCGTCGGCGACCTCGACGAAGCCGTAGCGAAACACGTGCCGGACCACCGTGGGAAAGTCGGGGGCCTGATCGTCCGCGCCTTCAGCCGGGTCTTGCGCCAAGGATTCTCTGGCCGCGGTCGGCTCGCTGTTTCGGTAGAAGTCCGGCTTTAGCCATGCGGCGTGCCGCCATCGGCCAGCGGTGGCGGTCAGGCCGCGGAGCCAGCGTCCGGCGAAGCCGCGCAGCTAGGCGAAGCTGACGTAGCAGTCGTCCCGATCCGGCATCAGCGACTCATGGGCGCCGTGATCGTGATCGTCATGTCCGTGATCGTGCCCGCCGTGGTCGTGGCCGTCCCCGTGGCTGTGGCCGGGCTCGGCCTGGCCGTGACCTTTGGAGTCGTCGCGGATCAGCCCGATGCAGAAAATGCCGGCAACCACTGCAGTCAAGAAGCTGATGACCGGCCGCACGATCGCGACGATTGGCCCAAAAAAGGCGTTGGTCACCAAGATCGAGTCGGCCCCCGTTTCCGGTGCCGTGATTAGGAAGGACATGCACGAGGACCGGGAGGCGCCCTTCCGGCGCATCTCCGCAACCACGGGCACCACCGAGCAGCTGCACAGGGGCATCGGCACGCCAATGCCCGCGCTGGTCGCCACGGATTTGAGGCTGTCGTCGCGGAACCAGCTAAGAATCGCCTCTCGCGATATGAAGACGTGGATCACGCCGGAAAGGAAGAGCCCCAGCAAAAGCATCGGGGAGAGCAGCAGGAAGGACGACCATAGAAAATCCAGGAACTCGACCGCTGCATTCATGCGAGACCCCGTGAGCTATGGACTTTGAGCTTGCCCTCACGCTGGTGCATCGGGCACAGACAACCGCATGGCAGTTGGCCCGGTATGGACCATGCGCCGCCCGCCACGGATTGTCGTCCCCTTCGAGTTGTTTGCTCAAGCTCCAACGCGCACCACTCCAGCTTGGAGACAGAACACTGGAGTTAGTCTGAATGCGTCCGCCCGAATATGTCAAGTAATTGTGGCTTTGTCTTGGGGCAACTCCCGTTGTGGCTTTTTCGTGGATGTCGAACGGAACGCCAAGGGGTGCTGGCTCCTAGTGTCCTGTCCGATTAATAAGTGTGATTATTCGTGGCCGTTTCGGCCCCCGGCTGCGTTGCTCCGCCTTGTGTGGAGCCCGCCACACGGCGTTGTCGCGCCTTGCCGGGAACCAAAACGGCCTAGCGACTAAAACCC
>JAJDZN010000203.1 GCA_022824585.1 Bryobacterales bacterium
GGAATTGCGCACAGCATCAGCCAAAACGTCCTGCGGCTCCTTCCAAGCCACTATGTAGAGCACTTTCCCTTTCCTTACCGTCACCCTGCCGATCACCAAATGGGCATCGCTAGGCGACGGCACCCTGCGGCTATCAAGTATGAAAAATCCAATCATCACTTGCTTCGACCCATGGCCTACGATCATTAGTTCGTGATCGACCCGACTAGCCCTGTCAGCAAACGACTCCTGCCAGTGTCCCCACGTTGGGAATAACAGTCGATACGACGGCACAGCCATGGATCCAAGCTGATCCGGCTCGGACCATCGCGGTCCGTACACACTTGGCTTTGTCTTGGTTGCCGAGAACTTAACGTGCTGATCACGAGACTCGTGCAGGCTGACATGCTCCGAGTTCCGACCGCCGTGGCCGACGTTGATGTAGGTATTTCCGTTGGTGACGCCCACTCGATACCTTCTCGACACCAAGCCGTCACTGTTCAGCACAGACAGCATGATGGGGGCGCGGCTTAACGGCAGCTCTTCGCCAGCGCGGTCTTTGTCCTTGGACACGGTTATGGCTTGCATCGAGTCCGATTCAAAATTCGTCAACCTGCCCAAGTCGTTGAGGTCAGCCGGATTGGTTGGCATATGTCTTGCGCCGCCGTGACCACCAGTGCTTAACAGGATATGCCCGGAGATCCGTTCAAAGCCCGCTCCTGCTGATCGAGAGGTAGGTCATCGAACGGGGTCACGGTGTGCTCGCCACCATAAAGCGTGTTCAGCTTTCGTGCCATTTTGTCCACGTCCTCTAGGCGACTGGATGGGGCGATCAACATGCCCGTCCACTGCTCAAGGCGATTCTCGTGGATTGCATTCATCAGGTCGGATCGCTTCTCCGTTGACTCCATCCGTCCGATGGTCCAATGGTGGTTTCGATCCCTGAGCAGTATCAGCACTTCGTTTTGATCAGACATGATTTCTCCGGTTTGTTGGCTTTTCGCTTCCGCCTATCCCGATCAATCCGCCGCCTAGTCGCTGGCTTCATCATGGCCCGGCCCACGGTCTCCGGGCTGGCGCCGATCCCCTCGATGTCGATTGGGTGGCCGTCCTCGTCGGCCCGCAGGGCCCGCTTCCTTCTCGCGTTGGTCATGCTGCTAGCTCCCGCCTCGCTTGTTGGGCGGGTTTAACCGGGATTGGGTTAGGACACCTTCGCATCCGCCCAAGGAGGGATGAACGGAGTCAGCTTCCCCGTTTTCAGGTCTCGGTACTGCCATAGGTTGCCACGTTTGACCATAGTGCCGTGCGGCGTGCTCTTCACTTCCATGACGGCCCACTTCTTCCCGTCACGCAATGCGTAGTTGTTCACTGAATTTCCTGTTAGACGTTCATGAACACGCCCGACGGGCTGCTACCTACAGCCTGTCGGGCACCTCAGACCAGTTTATCTCACTCCGTTAGCTTCCTCCACGGCAGCCGCTGGCCTCGCATCCTCAGGGCGACCAGCGCCATCTGCCTCCTCGCGCCCAGCCGCCTTGAGTTGTAGCGCCCGCTGAACTCGTCCACGTAGCGGTGCAGGTGCTTGGGGCTCATCTTGTGGTACGTGCTCTTGTGCCCGCGCTTGATCAGTGCCCAGAAGGACTCCATGCCGTTGATGTGGACGTCGTCGCGCACGTACTCGCCCCGCCCGTGGGCGACCGATTCGTGGAAGAACTCCCGCATCCCGTCGTAGCTCGGCAGTTCGTCCGTGTACAGGGTGGAGCCCCGCTTGGCGTTCCGCCGGACGAAGTCGGTCAGCACGCGCTTGCTGGCGCTGGAAACCACGCTCGCCCGCACCTGCCTGTTCTCCCTCGACCTGATGCCAGCGACCACCATCTTGCCGTAAGCGGACATTCTAGGCCGTTGTTGACTCGCGGCGCCTATTGGGGTGGCGGGTCGCGCCCCCGGTCGAGGTCGGATCGCAACGGCCGGTCCGCGAACAGCGTCTTCCAGACCCGCGGCGTCAACTCGACGGCCCGCTTGGCGGGATGTCGGCCGACGCGCTGGAGGACATCGACCAGGTAGGCGTGCGGATCGACGCCCTGCAGCCGGCAGGTGACGAGCAGGCTCTGGACCGCGCCGACGCGCTCGGCCCCGAGCTCCGTCCAGGCGAACAGCCAGTTCCGGCGCCCCATTGGAACGGGACGCAGTCCGCGCTCCAGGTGGTTCGTGTCCACCGGCACGTCCGGGTCCTCAAGGAACACCCGCAGCCCCGCCTCCCGCTCCGCCGCGTAGGCCAGCGCCTTGGTGAACGGGCTGCTCGGCAGCAGGTCCGCGCGCTGGCGCTGCTCCCGGCACCACTCGAAGAAGGCGTCCACCGCCGGCGCGCCATGCTCCCGCCGGTGGGCCAGCTTCGCCGGGCCCGCGAGCCTGCGTTTGCGGATGGCCCTCTCGTGGGCGTACAGCGCGCCGATCAGCGACAGCGCCTCGTCCACGGCCCCGGGCTCGCTCTCCCGGGCGTCCGCAAAGTTCCGCCGGCAGTGCGCCCAGCACTGCGCGTGCGTGATGCCGTTCCGCTCCGCATAGGCCGCGTAGGCGGCGTACCCGTCGCTCAGCAGCGTGCCCCGGAAGTTCCCGAGGAACGCCTCCACGTGCCTGTGCGCCCGGCTTGGCGCGTAGTGGAAGACGATCTCGTCCGCCGCCCCGTACACCGGCCAGAAGTAGGCGGCGCGCATCTTCCCCGGCGCCGCCCGACCGGCCTTGATCGAGGTCTCGTCCATGGCGACCACGGCGCCCTCGAGGATGTGCGCGGCCTGCGCCGCCGCAATCGGCTTGAGCAGGTCAGCGGCCCGCCCCGCCCAGTTCGTCAGGCTCGCCCGGCTCACTTGGATGCCGAAGTCGGCCAGGCGCTGGTGCTGGCGGTGAAGGGGGAGGTGGTAGCGGAACTTGTCGACCAGCATCCCGGCCAGGAAGCTCACGTCCACGCAGGTGCGGTCCAGCACGTTCGGCGGGGATGGCGGCGTCAGCAGCTCGCCCGTGCCCCGGCGCTTCACGACCGGGCGGACGTACTTCAGAACCTTGTAGCTGCCGGGCTCCTGGGCCAGCCGGTGGGTGACCTTCTCGCCCACCACCTCCCGCTCCGCGGCCGGGATCGCCTCGACGGCCGGGTCGCGGACCTCGACCACCTCAACCGGCACCGTCGCGTCGAAGCGCAGCCCGCTCTCGTTCACCGCGCCGTCCCGGCGCTTCTCCCGCCGGCGGTAGCGGACCTCCCGCGTGGGAACCTCCACGTCCGGCGGCGCCTCGATGCCCAGCGCCTCGAACAGGCCGGCCTGCGCGGCGGCGTCGAACTCCAGCCGCCGCTCGGACTTGCGGCCGAACAGCTGCCGCTTGAACCAGTCCAGCTGCCGCCGGACCTGCGCAAGCTGCTCGGCGAGGTCGGAGACCGTCGCCGCCAGCCGGGCGTTCTCCCGTTCCAGATGCTCGACGTGGGCGCTCGGCAACGTTCTGCGCGTCCCTCGCTGCGAAGGCCGCATTCTACCCGATCCGCCCCCTTGGGGCAGCCTTCAGGCGGCCTTCCCGTAGCGCTTGCGCTGCCGCTTCACCTCAATGTCCGTGCCCTCGATCAGCGCCAGCAGCGCCGTTCGGCTGAGCGGGACCTTCCCGAAGCCGGCATCGCCGGGCGACGCGAACCGCCCGGCC
>JAJDZN010000141.1 GCA_022824585.1 Bryobacterales bacterium
AGGGGGTTGTCCCTACATGCTGTCAACGAATGAGCGAACATCGACAAGTCCCGCCCCCCCTCTGTCATCCTTGACCCCTCCCCCTCTGTCATCCTTGACATCTTTAATCGAGGATCCAGAGTCTTTGCCTTTTGTCGCTGGAAATGCCGCGGCTACAATGGCAAAAAAACAACCCTGGATCCTCGCGTACGCAAGGATGACCGAAAAAGGACAGCCCCCCTCTCCCCTTCTGTCATCCTTGCCCTCTCCCCCTTCTGTCATCCCTGTAGATGTTCGCTCATTCGTTGACAGCATGTAGGGACAACCCCCTGTGGTTGTCCTTTCTGTGGAGGGCAGGCACAGGGGCCTGCCCCGACTCACCCTCACCTGCATCCTCTCCCATCAAGGGAGAGGAAATTCCATTCCATGCCTCCTCTCGCCCCTCTCCCCCTCTGCCATCCTTGACCTCCCCTTCTGTCATCCTTGACATCTTTAATCGAGGATCCAGGGTTGTTGCGGTTTTCCTTTGCCCCATCCAGGGGCTTGACAAACGCTGGAAAAATCAGTCCTTTACATAGATGAATGACTCTAGTGGTTGTCTTGGCTAAGCAAACGGGATAGGATAGCTCCTCATTCTATCGTGCGCTGACCCGGTTTGGCGAAAGAGGAGGCATGACATGGAAACCTGTCCTCATCCATCCAACGACAATCCGCAGGAGGCGCAACCCAAGCAGTCCGGACACGGCAAGCTGCCGCCCGGGCCGGGCGGTGGCTTCGGTCTGAACCGGCTGATTCACCGGCTGCGAGACCATGCAGGCTTCTTCGAGCAACTCTTCGCTCAGTATGGCGACATCGCGTACTTCTCCATGGCTGGGCAAAAGTTCTGCATCGTGTTCGGCCCCGAAGCCATCGATCAGGTCCTGGTATCGGAACGGAGAGCGTTCGAGAAGGGACCGCTCTACCACAACAACCGGATCCTGAAGAACCCCACGACCATGACGACGGTGGGACCGGAGCACCGCCGGCTGCGGCGGCTGGTTCAGCCGTCCTTTCGCACCAAGGCGATGCAGGGCTATTCGGAGATCATGATCGACGAAGCCATCAAGCTGCGCGACGGATGGGCCGAAGGCAGCGTCGTCAACGTGGACCAACCCATGCACCAGTTGGCCCTGGATATCGTGGGCCGCGCATTTTTCGGGCCCGACTCAAGAGTCGAGTCGAGTCTCCTCAAGGGAGTCCTGAACGCGCTCACCTGGGACGCCATCCTCAATGTCGTTCCCTTGGGCTGGTGGATCGCTGGCCTGCCGTTACCCCGGAACCGGAGGTCGCGCCGCGCCATCGAGAGCATGGACGAGGTGGTCTACGAGGTCATCGGGAAGGCCCGGGCCGATGATCAAATGCAGCGGGCCGACCTGGTGTCGTACCTGGTACACGCCGTGGACGACGAAGAAGGGGAACCGGCACTGAGCAACGAGGAGGTCCGGGACGAGTCCTACGTCATGTTCATTGCCGGACACGAGACCTCGGCCAATACACTCGTATGGTGCATGTACCATCTCAGCGCCAATCCGGAGACGCGCGCGCGCGTGGAAGCCGAAGTCGACGAAGTGCTGGAGGGACGCAGGCCGACGTTCGACGACTTTTCCCGCCTGACGTACACGGGCGCGGTTTTCGACGAAGTGCTGCGGATCACGCCGCCGGCCATGGTGATCGGGCGAAGGGCGGTGCGTGACTGCGAGGTGGGAGGCTACCACGTCCCCAAGGGCACGATTGTGCAAGCGTTCGTGAGGGCACCGCACCGGAACGAAAAGTACTGGCCCAACGCCACGGAATTCCGGCCGCAACGGTGGCTGGAAGAACGCGGACACCAACCCAAACAGTCGTATTTCCCGTTCGGTGCGGGCGAAAGCAAGTGCATGGGCGCCATGTTCGCCAAGATGGAGGTCGTGTTCACCTTGGCAGCGATCACGCAACGGTGGCGACTCGATGCCGTGTCGAAGGAATTTCCCGCGGTGGATTCCCTGGCCGGTTTCTACCGCTGCAAGCACGGCATGCCGTGCCGGGTCGAGAGCCGCACATGAGGTGCGGGGCGTGGCTCAGGACGCGGCAAACAGGCCGCCGATCTCCCGGCGCGCGACGAGAGCGGCGATAACCAGCGCAAGCAGGCAGCCGCTGACCACGCTGGTGGCGACACCCAGCCACACGGCCCACACGGACATGGGCCAAAGGATCAGCAACAAGGCCGTGAACAGGGCGATGCCGGCTCCGCGTTCGTAGATGATGATCCACAACACCCATGCCGGGCGCTTCAGGCCCTGAAGCAGGCTGTTGACGGTGAAGACGAGGAACGTGAACGGCATCAGGAAACCGAGCACGGCCAGGATCTCGCCGCCGCGCTCAATGACTTCGGGATCGTCCGCGAACAGGGCGATGGCGTAGCGGCGCCCAAGCCACAGCAAGACCGCGCCCGCGGCCATCAGCAGCACACCGAATTTGCAGCAGCAGAAGAAGGATTCCCGCACCCGTCCCGGCTCGCTGGCGCCGAAGTTCTGGGCCACCAGGGGGCGCAACGAAAAGGCCAGCGCGATGCCCGGCAGCAGCAACAGTTGCTCCACCCGCACGGCGATGCCGAAACCGGCGATGGCGCCGGCGCCGAACTCCTTGAGATAGAGCTGGACGATATAGCCGCTGAAGATGATCAGGGCCATGCCGATGGCGGTGGGAAGGGACTGCGCCGTGAGGTTCCAGAAATCATCTCCTCGAAGCCGGTAAACGGACGGCGCGTCGATCCCCATGGTCTCCGAGCGCAACACGGCCCGGAGCGTGTAGAGCATCGCGCCCGTCTGCGACACCAGGGTGGACAGGGCGATGCCGTTGAAGCCGATGCCGTCCACCAGGCCGGGAATTCCGAACACCATCAGCGGCGTCAAAACGATATTAGCGAGAAGGTTCCCGATCTGGGCCTTCATGATCACCACCGCGGAGCCCTGAGCCAACAAGGCGCCGTTGGCCGAGTAGAACAGGAAAAAGGACGGGGTGGCGATGAGGAGGACGTTCAAATAACCCAAGGTCAGCCCGCGCACGGTCCCCGCCTCCGCGGTGACGCCATCCACCAGCCACGGCAGGACCAGGAAACCCACCAGTGCCAGCAACACCGAGATGAGGGCCGCGTAGCTGAGACTCTGGCAGATCAGCCGCTTGGCGTACGCGCGGTCGCCGCCGCCCAGCGCGTTCCCCACCAGCGCCACAACCGCGGCATTGATTCCCAGGGCCAGCGACACGAGAGCGAAGAACAGCGGAAAGGCGATGGCCAGCGCGGCCAGCGCTTCGGTGGACAGCAAGCCGGCAAAAAACGTGTCCACCAGGTTGTAGAGGATCGCGAACACCATGCCGATGGAGTAGGGAACCGCCATCCGTCGCAGATGAGCGGAGACCGGCCCCGACGTGAGATCCGTACTGTCCATCATCGCCGTGTTCCCTCACGCCTCATGGTATCCGAGCTTCCCTCACACGTTATCGTATCCCAGCCGCCGCTGGCCCGGACCGCAGGCCTCGGCCAGCCGCGCCTGTTCGTCCATGGGCAGACGTTGCCACGACTGCGGCCGGGCTTTGGGCAGGGCGCTTACCGTCTCCAGCCAATCCGGGTCCTCGAACTCCTGGCCGACGAAGCGGATGAAGCGGCGCAACTCCTGCTCGGGGGAGGCCACCACGGCTTCATAGCGCATGGACAGCACCCGGTCGGAAGGCAGCGTTTCCAGAAAGTCGACGCCCTGCTCGATGGCGCAACTCCAGAACCATCCGAAGGACGGGAGGTCGATGGCCATGCGCCGGTAGCGTTCGCCGGAGAAGAACTGGAACCGCAGCCATTCGAAATACGGCATCCACGGACTCGTGCCGGGAACGTTGAACGGCGTGAAGGGGTTTATCCCCGTCCGCTGCAGCAACTGCGCCGCCTGCACGCGCAGCCGGAAGAAGGGATGACGGTACATGGACATAGCCGTGTCCCGCCCATCCCGGTAGATGTGTACGAAGCGGGCGTCGGGAAACAGCCGCGCCAGCGCCGGCACATACAGCAGGGAGCCGCCGGACCGTTCGATCCAGGTCTTCTTGCCGAAGCGATGCGCCAGCCACTCGAAGATGAACCGGTAGTGGTCCGCCAGCGCGCCACCGGGCCGCGACCGGATGACCGAGGCCAGTTCGTCCCAAAGTTCCTCGTGGGAGTCGGCGCTCAAGTGCGGCAGGGTCGCGCACAGAATGGGGGGCACCTCTTCCGGCCGGTAGCGTCCGCCGGGCTCCCGTGTGTAGAGGAACTCGTCGGGGTACAGGCCGTTCTTCAGCAGCGCCCTTCCGCCCGGTGAGAGCCGGTTCAGCCGCTGGTAGATGGCCTCCCCGCTCCATTCCGCCCGGCTGTTCACGAACGCCTTGCTGGACAGCGAGGTGAAGAATTCCGAGACGCTCAACAGGTCCGGATGCCGCCGGACCATGTCCGACAGCATGGTCGAACCGCATCGTCCCGTGCTCACGACGAATATGGGTGTCATGGAGCCCTCCTGTTGCTGCTGCCGCGGGACGGCAGCAGCCCGTCGTTCAGAAGCTGCTGGAAGTGGTCGATCACCGAGTCTGTGCCCCGGCGAAAGGTCATGCCGAGGCTCTGCCGGGCGCGCTGATTGTCGAAGCGCACGGGGTAACCGACGTTTCGGGATACGAACTTCAGGGTGGTGCCCAGGAAGGGAGCCACCAGGGCACAGACAGACTTCGGCACCGTGATGCGCGGGAAGGGGTAGCGGTTGCCGAAATGCGCCCGAAGCGCCCGGCCCATTTCCAGCAGGCTCAGCGTCTCGGCCACCAGGATGTGCCGTGCCCCGGCACCGGCCATCCCCGCGGCCCGGACGTGGCCATCGGCAACGTCGCGAACGTCGACGACGCCGACATCCAACGCGGGCACGCCCAAGCAATAGCGTCCGGAACCGAAGTCGCGGATCAGCGCGACGCTTTCCGAGGTGGCGTGGGGGTTGAGCGCCGGTCCGGTGACGAGCCCTGGGTTGACCACCGCGAGGGTCCAGCGGTCCTGACCCTCCGCGATCTCCCAGGCGGTGCGTTCGGCCAGCATCTTGGAATAGAAATAGGGTTGGTGGCGGGCGCTGCTGGTATGGTTCCAATGAGTCTCGTCGAAACGGCCGGCCGCGGTGTCGCGCAAGTCGGCGGCGTCTCCGTAGATCGCCGCGACGCTGGAGGTCAACACCACGCGCGTGACCGAACCCGCGCGGCCAGCGGCTTCGAGCACGTTGCGGGTGCCGTCCCGCGCCGGCGCGATCAACTCCCGCATGGGGTCCGACACGCCGCGCACGACAAACGGCGAAGCGGTGTGAAACACCACCGTGCACCCGAACAGGGCCGCATCGAAGGAGGCGCCGTCCATGAGGTCGGCCTCGAAGAGCCGCAGACGTCCGGGCGCGTCGTCCGCC
>JAJDZN010000030.1 GCA_022824585.1 Bryobacterales bacterium
TGTATTGCGGGTCTACGCCTCACGCCGTGCCGGACGCCCGATGCTGGCGGGCATCACCTCGAACTTCCTGGCAAATCGGGATGGCTCGCCGGTCAACGGTTATACGGTGCATCGCGCCTTTGGCGAGTTGCTTCGAGCGGCAGGAATCCATGCCAATGACGACGGGCGCGGGGCGCCCTGCGTGCATTCGCTGCGACACTATATCGACTGCTTGACTATGTCGGGTAATGCCGCTCGATTCTGGCTTTGTCGGCAAGTGGGCCCAGCAATAGCGACATAGTCCGGACTCCATCCATCAGCCCCGAGCGGGGGGAGGAGTCCACCATGAGGCATCTCGTCAATCACCAAGTGGTTCTGTCGCAAGCGCCGGAAGGACCGCTTGCGACATGGATCGAGGGGTTTGCGGACGCGGCGAGCAGAGTGGGATATGCCCGTTCGTCGATCGGTCGGCGGATTCGGCTGGCAGCGGAGTTCAGCCGATGGCTTGGGCAAGAAGGGATCGCCCTGAGCTGCATCCACTCCGACCATCCGGCGCAGTATCTGCGACACCGCGCCCGGCGCGTGCAGCCTCACCCTGGTGACGCGGCCGCGCTCAGGCATCTCATCGAGTTCCTGCGCCTCGAAGCGGTGATTCCCGCCCACACGATACCGGCCGGTCGCGAGACGGAGGTCGAGCGCTGTGTGCTGGCCTACGAGCACTATCTACGCGAGGCGCGCGGTTTGGCCCCTGCAACGATTCTGAACTACGTGCCGTTTGTTCGCGCCTTCCTGGAGCATCGCTTCGGCACGGGTCAGGTGGTCCTCTCGGCCCTGCGCGCCGGCGATGTCGTGGGATTCGTTCAACACCAAGCGCCGGGGATGAACCGCAAGCGCGCAAAGCTCATGACCACGGCGCTGCGCTCGTTTCTGCACCACGTGCGCCATTGCGACGAGGGCATGCCGGATTTGGTTGCCGCCGTTCCGGTCGTCGCCAACTGGTCGATGGATTGCGTTCCGCGCGCGATCTCGCCCGAGCAGGTCCAGCGGCTATTGACCAGCATCGATCGCACCACCGTCATGGGGCGTCGCGACTACGCCATCTTGTTGCTGCTTGCACGGCTGGGACTGCGTTCGAGCGAAGTGGCCTTTCTCGAACTCGATGACATTGACTGGGGGACTGCGACGCTGAACGTGCGCACCAAGGGGGGAATGCGCAACGATTTCCCCTTGTCCCGCGAGGTTGGCAAGGCGATCGCGCACTATCTGCGCCATGGTCGGCCATCAAGCCACAGCCGGCGCGTGTTTCTTCGCGTCAAGGCGCCCCTTTGCGGATTCCGAGGGCCGTGTGCCATCGGCTCGGTGATTCGCCATGCGCTCGAACGGGCCGGCATCGACGCACCGACGCGCGGTGCTCACCAGTTTCGTCACGGCCTGTCCACCGAGATGCTGCGCCAAGGGGCCTCGCTCGGCGAGATTGGCGACGTGCTCGGTCATCGCCATCCCGACACCACCAGGATTTACGCCAAGGTGGATCTGAACGCGCTGCGTCCCCTGGCCCTGCCTTGGCCGGGAGGTGTGCGATGAACACGCTTCGCGAGGCCGTCGAAGAGTACCTGAGCATGCGCCGTCATCTGGGGTTCAAGCTGCACGACGCCGAACGAGGATTGCTCGACTTCGTCACATTCATGGAACAGCGTCAGGCTCGCGTCATTACCCAGGCTCTGGCGCTTGCCTGGGCACAACTGCCCATGCATGTTCAACCGGCACATTGGGCGAAGCGATTGAGCTTCGTACGCGGATTTGCACGTCATCGCAGTGCCACCGACCCACGCACCGAGGTCCCGTCCCCGGGGTTGCTGCCGTTTCAACCCAAGCGGGCCAAGCCGTATCTGTACTCCGATGAGGAGATTCGCAAGCTGCTGCGGGCCGCGCTCGACATGCCGCACCGGTATCGACGCGGCGCATTGCTGCCCTGGGTCTATTACTGCCTGTTCGGCCTGCTGTGCGTGTCCGGGCTGCGTCTGGGTGAAGCGCGCAATCTCAAGCTGCGCGATGTCGACCTCGACGCCGCCGTGTTGACCGTGCGCGATGCGAAGTTCGGCCGAACCCGTCTGGTCCCGTTGCACCGCTCAACCTGCGAGGTCCTCGCCGAGTACACGGCCCGGCGCCAGCGTCACTGGGCCGGCCGTTCGGTGTCGTCGTACCTGTTCGTCTCCAGTTGGGGGAACCGGCTTGACGCTGGACAGGTCCACCGCGCCTTCTACGCGCTGTCGCGCCAGATCGGCCTGCGTGGCGAGCACGACAGCCACGGGCCGCGTCTGCATGACTTCAGACACCGCTTCGCCACCGCCACGTTGGTGAACTGGTATCGGTGCGAGAACGACCCCGAGCGCCTCCTTCCGGTGTTGTCCACCTACCTGGGGCATGTGCACATCGCCGATACGCAGTGGTATCTGGAGGGCTCTCCGGAGTTGATGAGCGAGGCCATGCGCCGCCTCGAAAGTCGTTGGGAGGACCGGTCATGACCCGTACAACCGGCCTCGCGCCCCTGCTGGAACGCTTCTTCACCCAGCGGCTGATGCAGCAACGCCAGGCAAGTCCGCACACCATCAGCTCCTATCGCGACACCTTCCGACAGTTCCTGAACTTTGCGCAACAACGCCTCGCTCGGGCGCCCTCGCACCTGAGCTTCGAGCAGATCGACGCCCCGTTGATCACCGCGTTCCTCGACGAGCTCGAGACCCGCCGCGGCCTGAGTGTTCGAAGCCGCAATCTGCGACTGACCGCGATTCATTCCTTCTTCCGCTACGCGGCGTTCGAGCTGCCGACCCACGCAGCGCAGATCCACAGAGTGCTCGCCATCCCGAGCAAGCGATTCACGCGCAAGCTGGTCAGCTTTCTCAGCCGCGCGGAGGTCGATGCGCTGCTTGCGGCACCGGATCGAAGCACATGGTCGGGGCGGCGCGACCACGCCTTCATCCTCACCGCGGTGCAAACCGGGCTTCGGCTGTCGGAGATGACCGGGCTCGAGCGAGAGGACTTCGTCGCGGGAAGCGGCGCTCACCTGCGCGTCGTCGGAAAGGGCCGCAAGGAGCGCTGTACGCCGCTGGCAAAGCCCACTCGTGCCGTGCTGAAGGCTTGGCTGCGTGAGCCGCCCCGAGGCGCCAACGACGTGCTCTTTCCCAGCGTCCGGGGCGAACGGCTGACCGTCCATGGGGTGCAGTACCTGCTGAACAAGCACCGCGTCACAGCCTCAACGAGATGCCCGTCGTTGAAGAACCAGCGGGTGACTGTCCACCGCTTGCGCCACACCGCGGCCATGGACCTTCTTCAGGCCGGCGTCGACCGCGCCGTGATCGCGTTATGGCTCGGACACGAATCGGTCGAGACCACCCAGATCTATCTGGAGGCGACGCTGGCAATGAAAGAACGGGCACTGGCCAGGACAACACCACCAGCGGGCAAGCCCGGCCGCTACCAGCCCGGGGATCGGCTGCTCGGCTTTCTCAACAGCCTGTAGGTCCCCCGAGGACTATGTCGGGTACTCGGACCAAGGCGCACTCCGTCAGTACGGCAATCGCAGTCGAGAATCGGCCTCGGTTCGGTCGTGCCCGACATAGTCAAGCAGTCGATATAGTGCCTCAGGTCGTGCAGGCGCGGACCCGTGCCGCGACGGCCCGAGGGTTGGCGCTCGCGCAGGCCGGTCT
>JAJDZN010000333.1 GCA_022824585.1 Bryobacterales bacterium
ACATTCGCGGATTCTTCGATAACTTGGACCGAAGCTGGGCAATCCGGTTTCTGGAACACCGCATCGGAGACAAGCGCGTAATCCGGCTCATTACCAAGTGGCTCGGCGCCGGCGTCATGGAAGGGACCGACTGGTCGGACACAGGGAAGGGTACGCCGCAGGGCGGGATAGTTTCACCCGTCATCGCCAACGTCTACCTGCACTACGTACTCGACCTATGGGTTCACAAGAAATGGCGCAAACGGAGCGCTGGCGGGGACATGATCTTCGTCCGCTATGCGGACGATTATGTCGCCGGGTTCCAGCACAAGAGGGATGCGGAACGCTTCCTCGCGGACCTCAAGGAGAGGCTAGGCCAGTACCAGTTACAGTTGCACCCCGACAAGAACCGCCTGATCGAGTTCGGGCGCTTCGCGAGAGCGAACCGCGCGAGCGGAGGGCGGGGAAGACCGGAAACGTTCGATTTTCTGGGGATGACGCACTACTGCGACCAATCCGGAAAGGGACGATTCCGGGTCGGGCGCAAGCCAGCTGGCAAACGGGTCCGGCGAACCCTGAGACGCATCAAGGAAGCCCTGCGCCGACGCTGGCATGAGGACAAGCACGACACGGCCCGCTGGCTGGGAAGGGTCATCTCTGGATGGCTCAACTACTACGCGGTGCCCGGGAGCTTCCGGTTCCTCAGTGCCTTCGTGCATCAGGTCAGGCGACTGCTCCTACGCGGACTGCGCAGGCGCTCGCAGAAAGACCGGACGACGTGGGCGGAAGTCAATCGGCTCACGCAGCGGCACTGGCCGAAACCTCAAATCCGACACCCATGGCCCAGCCAGCGGCTGACCGTTACGACCTGACGGAGGAGCCGGATGCGTTAACGCGCACGTCCGGAGTCTGTGCGGGGGGTGCCGCGCAAGTGGCATCCCTACCGCGACCTTCCAAAGTGCGTAGCCGATTGGCTCTCCATCGACCGAGAAGATGCCCGCTCTGTAGCCACCGCCCAACCAGCGAGACATCCGAGGTTCCAATGATTGCTGTGTCAAGCCGCTCCGGTGGCCTTCATCACGTATCAGCCGTTCGTTCATGGACGCAAGCAACGAAACGTCTGCTTGCGTGGCGATTCGGAAGACCAGCATGGTGCGATTAGAACACGTACTGGATCGGGGCCCTTACCAGGCTGGAGGAGCGGTGCGGGATGGAGGCCGGAGAAGGTGCCCTCTTCCGGGTGCCGCAGGACGGGCCCTCCGACGAAGAATATAGGCTCGTGAAGGAGCATCATGTCCGTTGAATCGCGGTCGCCGGCGCGACCTTGAGCGCCCTCCAAGTCGGCACCGCAGCCGCAGCTATCGCGGCGAGCAGTACCAATGAGATCACAGGCCCAAACGTCAAAGGATCGTTCGTAGCGATTCCGAACACGAAGCCTTCCGCGATGTGGCCAAGTGTGACCGTGGTGGAGACCCCGAGCACGATTCCAACGGCAGCCAGCGCAAGTGCCCGCCCCACGAACATTCTGAGGATGCCCCATTGAGTCGCACCTAGGGCCGTTCGGATGCCAATCTCGGAAGCGCGCACTTGGACCAGCTGGGCAATGACCCCATAAAGACCAACCACGCTCAAGAGCAGCGCGAGACTTGCGAACGCAACGAGCAGCGCTGTCGCCAAGCGTCGCCGGATCAGGACGTCGCCGAGTGCTTCCGTCATCATCTTGATCTCGGAGATGGCTAGGTTCGGGTCGACCGCGTGTAACGCTTCAGTGACAAGTCCCACGGCGGTCTGCGTTGAAGGACCGGTTCGCAGAGCAACGAAGCATTTCTCGGGAGGGCTGAAGGCGATCGGCAGGTAGAAGCCCGGATCCGCTCGCTCGGCAGGTCCCGACTCTCGCACGTCTTCGATAATGCCGATGATCTCGGCGGAGTCGATCCTGTCGAATGCTAGGCGCAGGTGTTGACCGACCGGGTCGGGGCCCGCTGGATAGGCGGGCCAGAAATGCCGCGCGAAGCTCTCGTTGATCACAACGGTTGGCGCTGCTTGGGACCGGTTATCCGGATCTGAGAACGCTCTGCCACGACGGACTGCGATGCCCATCGTCGCGAAGTATCCGCTGGTGATGCTCTGCAGGATCGCCCGCGGTTCTTCCCGCTCCGGAACTTCGTCGCGACCCACGACATGGACGTTCGTGAAGAGCGCCGGAGCGGTCGGAATGGACCGCATGAGCGCCGAAGCGTCTATTCCAGGAACGGCAGAGAGCCGCTGGTCCAATGCTCGAAAGAAGACCGATCTCTTTTCGCGCGTGTCGTAACTATTGGTTGGCAGTGGGACTTTCAGCGTGCGCAGCCGCTCAGGATTGAATCCCAGATCGACAGACTCCAATTTGGCGAAGCCTTGGACTAGCAGGCCAGCTCCGAACATCAGCACGAACGAGAGGAAAATCTTCGGCCTCTGGACTCGGCGCGCTCATGGTTTGCAAGAGTAGCAAGCCGAACCCGCGAATCACACCGCCCGAAGGCGCTGGCCATGAACACGAGGGTCGAGCCGCTATGCGTGGCTCGGGGCGGTGTCACAGCGTTCCGCGATCCGGTTCGTCAGTCGGTCCAGGTCGGAGTCGATTTCGCTGCCCGAGGCTTCGGCCCTAGCTGCAATGCCGGCCGGGGCGGCGCGGCGGATCGCCTCGGCGTAGTGAAGGCCAATGCCGTGAAGCGGGCCCGGGAGCTGTTCCCGCCGGCCGCGCGGCTGGGATGTGTATCTGGGTCGCGCTCGATTGCGGATTTCAGCTTCAATTTGCCGGCCCGGTGAACTCGACGGTGCGGACAACACCCAGCGTGCCCAATTCGGTGTTCTCAGAGGGGCGAAAGCGAACGACGACCCTGCGCGGCTTCTGCGCGCCGCAATGCAGGTCCATGCTGGCGGTGCTGGAACCCTTGATTTCCACGTGGCCGCCGTCTTCGATCAGCAATGAGACGATCCCACCGTCAACCGCCAAATCCACCCGCGCCTGTTCGCCGAGGCAATCCAGCCGCACGAACAAACCCGCCACCGCGCGCGTTTCCTCTCGCGGCCTCGGGTTCTGAGGTGCTCGTGGAGACGCGCGAGCCTCATCACGGGTTGGCCTGACCTCCCGCTCGCCGAATCCGTCGCGCGAGCCGTCCTGAGGCGCGGGCCGACCCTCGCTGGCATCGACAGGGTCCGGCTCCATAAGCGCCAGCAGGCGCCGCGCGGCATTGGTTTCCTCCAGAGTCTGCGCCAGCTCCAGCAACTGCGTTGCCGCTTGCCTCGCTCTCTCGCGTCGGTTCAGCTTGAAGTGGGCATGGGCCAGCATCCGCAGCGCCCTGCTCGCCTGTTCTGGGTTTGCATTCCTTACTTGCTCCAAAATCACCACGGCCTGCAGGTAGGAGTCTCTCTGTATCAGGTGGCTGCCAAGCGCAAGCCTCGCGTCGATATCGTCCGGCGAGGCCTGAACGGCCCGCCAGAGCGTCATCACGATCTGTTCGTCGCCAGCTTCGCGCTGCAGCCCGGCATAGCGCAGAAGCATCCCTGGATTCTTGCTGCCCAGCTCAAAAGCGCGACCGAAATGCACTCTGGCCTTGTCCCTGTCGCCCTGCCGGTATTCCAGATACCCCAACCCTTCGTGGGGACCGGGGGCCTCGGGATTCTCCCTCGAAACCCTCTCGTACATTCCCCGGGCTCCCTCGGTCTTGTCGATCCCGGCAAGTAGATCGGCAAGCAGAAGACCTACTTCCAGCCCCGGCGCGAGTTCGGCGGAGGGCCTCTCGGCGCTCTTCTCCAGCTTGATATCGAAGACAAGTCCGCTTAACCGATCTTGGCGTACGTAGGACTGCAGTTCTCGCTGCAGCTGCTCGATCGGCATTCCGTAGACAGTCTCGAGCGCAGTCACCGAGGATGCGCCGGTAGTCAGCAGTTCCAACAGGTCACCGAGGTCGGACCGAAACTCTTGTGAGAGGTTCAGCATGTGGGTCAGCGCCCAGCTCTCGGCGTAGAATTTTCCAGCGCGTTCCTTTTCCGTGTAGTGTTGCGAGTCGTGGTCGGCTAGGAGGACCTGTTCGAGAGGCACCCATTTCTCCCTGCGTAAGGTCGCAATTCGCGCCGGAGGAGCATGGCCAACCACCACCTTTCCGCCAACGTGCTGCAGGGACGAATACAGGTCCGCCAGTCCCTCATTGATCCACAAGGGGAGCTCCAGTCCAGAGTGACGCACGAGCAGGTGTACGTACTCGTGGATCGCCACAGATGGTTCATTCCCCGCTACCAGCACGATCAGATCCGTATCGCGTCCCGGCAGGTAATAGGCGGCCGCCCCCTCCCCGGGCCGATAGGGAAGGTATTCCTTCTTCGACCTGAAGAGAACAATCCGGACAGGCTTTGGATGCGACACATCCACTTGCATAGCCTGTTGGAAGAAACTGCGGGTGCGCTCAAACTGCTGGATCGTCCGCCGGCCTGCCCGCTCACCGGCAGACGTGTATAGCTCGAAATTCGCGGAGCGTAGCTTGAGCCATTTCGGCTCGGCGTGTGCCAGGCTCGCCGCTACAAGCGCCAGCGCGATCACAACATGGAACCGGTGTTGCATCATCTCGATCAATGCAAACAGAGGGATCAGAGAATGCTCTTGGGTTGTGCCATCGACACCGAATACTATCCAATCGGTCGGCCGACGATGGTGGGCTGTGCCGTTGCCGTATGAACTTAACAGTACCACCGAATTCTCTCGTCGCCGCGACCGGCCTCGAGTTCCACTAAATCGCCCTGTCAGGCGCAGATGAGAATGGGCCCTCGGCAACTTGGCAACGTAGGAGTTACACCGTGGCCGTCGGCCGGGGTGGGCGTTCTTCCCCCTTGCCCGGTAGGCCGCGCTTGCGTTTGTGCTTGGCCGGCTTGGACTTTGGGAAACCGCCGCCGATGGCAAGTCGATGCTGGCCCAGATAGTACTGCCGACGGCAAAGGACTCCCAGTTCTGTGACGGCCGCGATCATTTAGGGCGGCTAGGCGGCGGCTACCGTTTCAAGACGGGATCGGGATTGTGCCGAGTCCGATCCCGGCTGGCACAATGGTTTCGTGAGGTACCGTTTCGCTGCCTTCACAGCGTTACTTCTGTTGCCCTGCCCGGTTCTGGCCGAGTGGGAAGGACAGACGACCTTCCGATTCCAGAGCGGATTCTGGATTAACCTCCACCATTTCCTTTTCCAGCGTGCTGTCGAACGACCAGCAGAAAACACCGCAGCCCCGTCCAAACTCGCTCCCGCGCAGACCCAAGACTGGAGCAAGGCCCTCACCCACTATCGGGAGCAGTTCGAAGGCAAGGACCTGCTCGATCGAGACATGGCGGTAATCAAGAACGCGCTCGGGGATGCGGGCAACACCCGATCCCTCGATGCGACTGGTCTCGATAAAGGACTCGTCGATGCACTTGAAATGGCGGCTCCGGTCTATCGGGCCGTCTGGTGGACAGCGCATGATCGGAGCAACCACTCGCGGATTGAGCGGCTGATTCCCCTCATTGCTCGACACGAGGACAAGCTGAAAGTCCGCCTCTCCGAAATCTACAGAACCGAATGGCCGGGCCCGAATATCCAAACCGATATCGTGTTCCATGCGAACTGGGCTGGCGCTTATACGACGTTGTATCCCACTCGGATCACGGTTTCCAGCGAGGACGCCGGAGAACCACCGCCGGAGAGCTTGGAAATCTTGTTCCACGAGGCTTCCCATGCCATGATCGAAAGGGTCCAGGCATCCATCAGCCAGCGAACTCGGTCACTCGGGATGCTGCTTCCCAGGAAGTCCCTGTGGCACGCCGTCCTCTTCTATTCGACGGGGGAGGTTGTTCGGGAGCGCATTCCCGGCTATACCCCATACGCCCTCAAGCATGGACTTTGGGAACGGGCTTGGCCCGCCCATCTCGACGTGCTCGAGAGAGAGTGGAAGCCCTATCTGCAGGGCAACCGGAGATTTGAGGCTGCGATAGAAGCCCTCGTTGACGCACTAGCAGTCCCCCCATAAGGCTACTGGTTGGCCGCAGCGAGGTTTCGAAGGCGCAGAAGATTGTCCTCAAACTTCCAACTTGCGATTCGCGAAGTGCCTTGGCCATACGCTACCCAAGCCAGCCGAAGGACGATGTGCTGTCCTCTAGCTGAATTACCTTTTCGTGGGTTTCAGGTGCGCCAGTTCGTCAGCCCGAGGACTGAGAGTCCTGCCTTAGTCGGCACGGACCTGCAGCGAACTTTGCTCGCGTTTGTCTCCCAAGCGCCTGACGTAGCAGTACTTTCCGAAGCTCCGTTCGGCTGATCGAAGCCGACCTACGCGCTTCGCAGGATCGGTCAAGCTAACCCTACCACCAGGTTGGAAACCCGATTGCTCGGAAGTACAGCAGGTACGCTGCCGCTACCAGGCATGCTGCCGACACCGCAATCGAGTGTGTCCGGGCGAAGCGCCCTGTCCGCTCGGAACTGCTTCGAAGCGAGCTAATCAGACCTTGCAGTGCTACGAGCACGAATATCCATGACAGAACGACAAAGCTAACAGCGGCAAGGGTCGGTCGTCCAAGCTGATCGACTACCCCCGTGCTACCGATCCGCACCGCGGCCGCGATTGAGAAAGCAATCACCGCGAGCAACGGCCAGACCCTTGGCGCGATAAGACGCCCCTTGAGCTTCCCGCCCAGTTTCAAGGGGAACCAAACAATGGCCCAAAGCGGGCTACTGACCATCAGCAGTGCGGCAATCCAAGCCGCAATCCGCTCGAACCATACAACCGCTCCGGGTACCATGCTTAGACTTCCGATTTCGCCCTGTACGTATTTCGTCCCGTCGGGGCCCTTTACTAGGGCCAGCGTCGCTGCTGGCCGCGACTTGCGCCTAAACACTCGCTTGCTGATCGGATGGAACTCGATGGCTCGCCCGTTCATTCTGACAGTCAGGACGTTTTCCGCCCGCGAAACACGTGCTACACCGACCAGTCTCTGGATGTAGCGCGTGGATTGATTTCGGGACGCAACCGGCCGGTAGTAGCCGGTCCATTGGTCAATATCAGAAGCGACCTCTGTGAACACTTCCGCGCTGGGCTTGTCGACGTTGCGGACAAGATACTCGCTGACGAGGTCATCAGCACGTCTGATGAGCCTGTTGTTCGACGCCGCGACCATCAGGCAATATCCGAGACCTTGGTCTGGCAAGTACCCGTACCGCGCGTGGTACCCCGGCATGCCGCCGTTGTGGCCTCGGAAAATGAAGCCATGCTCGGAACGCGAAGAGTTGCCTAGGCCGTACCCGTAGCGCGGCAGCATCTGGGCTGACAGAGTCGTCTCCGATCTTTCCATGCGTGCAATAGAATCGGGCGAGACCAGTTGGCGACCGTCGAATCGGCCTCGGTTGAGGAGCATCCTGACGAAGTTCGCCATCTGTCGCGGTGTTGCGCTCAATGCGCCCGAAGGGCGCACGACAATGTGCCGATAGGGCACCCGTATACCTTCAGCGTTGTACCCCGTTGCCAGCCGTGCCTGGAGGTCGTCCGTCAGCAGCAATCCGGCTCCGGTCATCTCCAGTGGCTCGAGGATCTCGTGTTTGAGGAACTCTTCAAACGGGCGGCCGTCGAGTTCCTGCATGACGTACGCTGCGGCCGCCGGGCCAGCGTTTGAATACGAGAAATGGAGACCCGGAGGCCATCGGCAATACAGCGAACCTCGAATATGATCGATCCCCTGCCGTAGAGTGAGGGGCGTCGGGTCGTCGCTCGCAAAGTCCTTGAGCCGCAAGTCATCGAACCCGGCCGTGTGCTCCAGCAAGTGGACCAGACGCACTGGCGTCTCGGGATCCCACCTGTTGCGAATTCCAATCTCCGGCGCCAGGTCAGCGACGGCGTCTGTCAACTGCAGCGTTCCGCGCTCTTGAAGGACGAGCGCGGCGAGGCCAACGAAGCTCTTGGTGATGGAGCCAAGGCGCCAATAGGTGTTCTCGTCGGCTTCGCGGCGGGTGTTGGGATCGGCCATCCCAATGCCGGCTGCCCAGATCGTCTCGTCCTTCGATACGAGAGCCACTCCTATAGATCCTTGGCCAACTTCATCCAGTTCCCTTTGGATTGCCCCGCGAAGCTCTTCGAGCGTTGACGGCTTGACCGGATCAGACGCGGCAGATAGAAGGCCCGCGGTCAATATCAGGGAGATTGTTGCGAGCCTGCCAGTCGTCAGCGGACGACGCCACGAGGTCAATTGCATCGGTGCCGCCTCAGGTCCGCTATCCGACCTCGCCCAATGGGGCCGCGTTCTGGCGCGACGACTGGCTGGGAACAACTCGAGCCGGACCGGAAGTTCATCAGGGCAGCTAGAACCATCCCACGGCCAGCAAGAGAAGGAAGACCGGGATCCCGGAGAAAGCGATGCCAAGGCTTCGCTGGGTTCGGCGAGTGAGGTACTGGTGACAGATCACCGCGACACAAACCCCAACAAGCAGCAGCCAAGGCGTATTCTGCGTCACCGCGTGCATCGCAACCTCTGCTATGCCCTCTCCTCCGACTACGGGCATTGCCAGCCAGCTCAGAACAAGGAACGCTCCCCAAGTGACGCCCGCCATGATTCCCCCAAGGGCCGCCATTCCTGCCAAGCTCGGTGTCAAGACCGCCAGCATCATGAGAACGGCTGTCGAAACGACGGGAATAAGGAAGACTTCCGGGGAAGTCGATGGCGAGCCGGATAGGTAGCTTGAGACTGCCAGATACACAACGATTGGCGGGGGAATCATAGATAGGGCTAAGAGAATCGCCTTGCTAGCCAGAAGCGTCCCACCGGAAACGGGCCGACTCAGCCAGAACGCCGTGCTTCCCACCGTGGCGTCATCATGCACAAGCTTCGAGACAATAGCGGCTCGCATGAGAAGGTCGAGGAATATGACCAGCAGGCCTGCGGGCACGACTTGAACAGCGAAATCGAGCTCGGCGCTGCTCGGGGTGCCAACTTCCTGAACCGCCCCACGCCCGTCGAGGAACAGCTCGATATGCGCGTCCAATACGACAGAGAGGAGCAGGATCGGGCACCAAATCCCGAGAAGCACCCGTGTGCGACGGAAGTCCTTTCGGACGAGGTGAAGAATCAGACTCATGCTTGTTCCCTCCCTTGGGACCGGTAGGTCCGGGCGAGTGCCATGAAGATTTCCTTGAGGGACATGCGGCTTACGGTGACCTCTCTCACTTCTGGGATGACGCTCCGAATGAAGTCGTCGCCTGTCCCCTCCTTGTACGCGCTGTCGACGAACCGGACGGTTCGTCCCAGCGTCTCCGGTAGCAGCCACGAGTCCGGCAGCGTATCCGGTGGCTGCCCGCCCGATTCCAGAGTCAGCTGGCAAGAGCGGAATCGTGCCTCGAGTGACGCCGTGCACTCCGAGACGCGTAGCGATCCCTGGTCAATCACGCCCACCCAGTCCACCAGCCGCTCCACCTCGTCGATGTCATGAGATGACACCAACACGGTCCACTCGGTCCGATCGCTGAGTTCCAGTAGGCCTCGCATGAACTCGTCCCTCACAAGGGCGTCTAATCCGCTGAACGGCTCATCCAAGACAACCAACTCCGGCCGGTACGCAAGCGAAACCAGCAAGGCCGCCTTGATGCGCATTCCGCGAGAGAAGCTCTTGATCTTCTGTGCGAGCGGCAAGTCGAACTGCTGGGTCAGCTGGCGGCACAGGTCCTGATCCCACGAGGGGTACATTGGCCGGCAGAAGTCGATCAGGTCCTGAACGCTCATCCAATCGGGCAATTCCTGGTTCTCGGAAACGTAGCCGATGCGGGTGAATTCCGAAGGGCCTAATCGGGTTGACTCGGTTCCTAGGACCGTGGCCCGACCGCCCGTCGGTTGAACCATGTTTAAGAGCATCTTGATCGTGGTGGTCTTGCCGGCGCCATTCGGCCCCATAAGGGCGAAGATGCTCCCTCTCGGAACCTCTAGGGACAGGCTCCTGACGGCATCGGTTCGGCCAAAGCGCCGCGAGAGTTCTCTGGTCTGGATGATCGCGTTCATTCGCTAACGGCCTCCCTGACTGCCACGTGCTCCCGCTCATGCGCTGGCTGCACCTCGGACAGACGAATCCAATGGCTCTGAACCGCCTCGACTACTTGCTCGAAGGTCAGAGACAGCCTCCTTGCTTCGACTACGAGCTGCTCAACTTCACGGAGCAATAGTTCGGATCGCTCCTTCCGGGATGGTTCCGGAAGCCGCGCAACGAGAGTTCCAACACCTGGCTGGACAACCAGCAGTCCCTGGTCCACGAGCCGTGTCACCACCTTTTGCGCGGTGTTGGGATTGATGCGTAATTCCTGGCTTAGAGTTCGGATGGAAGGGAACCGGTCGCCCGCTGACAGCTGGTTGGAAACGATCGCTCGCTGCACCGCGTAGACCAACTGCTCGCAGACCGACGCACCCGTTCGCAACTCAACGGTGAAGGGCAGCATAGCTGTACTATGCATAATAGTACAGCTAGAGGTCAGAAGGCGACGGAGAACACTGCGGCTGACTACTCAAGTCCGTCGGATTCTTCGTCGCCGCGTTTCACAACTGCCCGGGTCTTGGCATTTCCGGCGGAGTCTGCGTCGCCGAGCCCCTCAACCCCAAGAACTCGCTATCTCGTTGATCTTGCAAAAGGCTCAACCGCTAGACTGATGGCGTGAGCGCAGAGCTGATCGGGATCCTTAGCGTGGGCGCAGCCTTGGGCGGCTTGGTGCTCTTGCTGCAGGCCCGGACGGATAAGCGGCTGGATGTGCTCGAAAGCGAGCTGCGGCGTCTTGGGGAACGGGTAGCGCGACTGGAGGGGCTGATCGCGGGTCCGGGCGGGCTCCGTCCACCTGAAACATCCGAAGTTGCGGGCGACTAGGGCGTAGGACTGCCCGCGACGCCTTGCAAAGGGCTGGAGAGTTGCCGAAATAGTTTGTGGGGCTGCGGAATGGCGGGATTGACAAGGTGCCCCGTCTCCTCTTGGGTGATACAGCACTCGCTGAGCGCCCGCTCATACCCGGGGCGGAACGTCCGTCCGGCAATTGGAGTGATCCTTGGCCACGCCCTGCTTGGGCCCCGTCCAGTTCCGGCGAGCCAGGCGTTGGAACCTAACTGTTCGCCCGGCTCGTAAGCGGCTGTGTGCATGGCGGGATGGCCGTGCCACCCAAGGCTGGCTCCAAGCGGTAACCGCCCAGCTTGATTCCAACGGCCGACAGCTGGTGCTCCACTTCTCGACACCGATCAAGAATAGCCCGATTAATATTGGGATTCCTGTCTAGGATGGCAGCTAGCGCGTCCCGCTCGAGATTCTTGTTGGTGTCTGTCATGTCAAAAGAAATAAGGAGTGTGGACAAACGAAGCCAAGCTGTTCTGACCCATGTGATCGCGCAAGAACCAGAAGTAGTCCCAGACGGCCTTCTTCAGCTCTTCACGGGCTCCGAAATCCTCAATCTTCAGATTGAGCTCTTCCTGCAGGGTCCGCATGTCAATTCCCCGTCCGTGCGTAAGCCAGCGCTCGTGGTCGTTCAACTGATGAGCGATCCAGCTTGCACGCTCCTGCTTCATCTCAAGTGTAACCTCAACCTCTCGAGTTTCGGTCTTTACCCAGTCCTTGAATTTGTACCTGGTCAGCCATGTCTTCAGCAGACTGATCGAAAGATCACGAGCGAGTTGGAATTGATGGAGTTCCGCTAGGTCGAGCTTCTGCAGCAGCACCACCTCGGCGGTTGAGAGCGTCCCGCTCTGACTCTTGGCGATGAGTGTTTCGAACTGCGAAAGGTACGACAGAGCGGGGACGAGGCGGCCGTCCTTTTCAAGTTGCGGGTCGATAGGCCCAAGGCAGGAGTGATAGTCCATCAGGATCTCATCCCCGGACATCGCCAAGACAGTTCCCGCTGACATCGCTCGATCAGGAATGATGAACTTAACCTCAACATAGTGCTGCCGGAGAACACGGACGATCCTCTCGACGATCTCGACTACGCCACCCTGTGTGTCGAGAATCACGACCAGAGTCTTCCTGCGCTCCTCGCCAGCCTCGATCGCCACTTTGACACGGTGTTCCAGGCCCAACTGGATCGGCGAAATAATGGTCAGACAGTCGGCATCGAGCAGGTCTTCAATCGCCTTGAGTCGAACGTTGGCCCACTCGCGGGTGCTGTCTTGAGTAGTAGGTGGAGCAGTCACGGCAGACACTCTGATTCCGCTGGTATCTTCGTAGCTCTGCCGGTCTTGTGGTTTTCGAGAACCTGGATGTAGAGCCACTCTAGGGAGCGATGGATGGACTCCATCCTTGCGCCGCCAGCACTTGACCACTTCCAGCGCAGCAACAATTCTGAGGCCACTGCCAGTATATCTTGTTGACTCACAGGCCTCAGAAAGCCGCGACCCACGACCGATAGCTTTCAGTTGCCCGCCGACGACACCGGTTGGAGGCGGCCTAGCGACGCCGGAAAGCCCTCGCAGCAAGTTTCCACCCGGTGACCGCCTCCGTGGGCACGCGCTCCGGCCGTGAGCAAGCAGGCGTGACCTTGCCCGCTCAGCGCTCTCCTGACGTGCACTGCGACTCCGGATCGAGGTGCATCAACTCGTTGTAGTCCTCGATCGACTCCTCGTGCCTCCCGAGTTCGGACTTCACCCGGCATCGCTGGAAAGAGGCCGCCGTACTGTCTGCGTCAAGGGCGATCGCCCGGTCGTAGTCGGCGATGGCTTCCTCGTAGCGTCCCAGCCAAGACAGCGCGTCGCCTCGCTCTAAACACCCACGGCCGCGCCCAGCCACCCCGTATGCATGAGACGGTCGAGGGGCTGGCAGCGGCGCGAGGGCCGGTCGCTAGACTTGCGGATAGCGGACGCGGGGGCAAGATCGGATCTCTAAGTGGTGGAAAGGGCCGCGCGTGCCCGCACGGGCTGTAGCCTCCTACCTCGTCATCTAAACTGACACCGCTGTGCCCCTTCGAGCCCCACACCGTACCTAGCCCCGGCCTAGGACGCGAAGTAAATCGAGCCCTGGCTGGTTGGACAGCCGAGGGATTTCCCCGGGCCAGCAACACCAGCCTCCGCTGTACAGGAGGATACAGCATGACAACCACAGCAGGCGGCAGCGACAGCCAGCAACCCGACGAGATGCACGTCGTGCATCCACGCGCAGCCGGGCTTCCGTTCCGGCAGCCAGCCGGCGGCTGCCTAACTCCAATCCCATCCTTGGCCCACCTCCGGCGGTGGCGCGGTACCGCTCCGCACACAGATCGGGGCTAGCGTGGCGGGCTGCTGATCCGGCGGCTGGTGGGTATGCGACGGCTGACCGCGGAACTGCAGGACCGCGGCGTGGGGGAGAGGTGCGCCTCCACCGCGACGACGTTTCTCAGTAGTAACGCTGATACGGAGGGACATCCCGACAAGATCACCTTTGCGCCCTCAAATGCCGTGCGCAGCGACTCGTCCCGGGGGCCGCCAACCAAGAAATGCACTCTCACATTGTCCGCGGTACACGTCTCGACTGAGGCAAGGTGGCCTGTCCATCTACGAGCCTTATCCTTGATCCTCTTCTCGTCCACAAGGTCTAGTGAGACTGGCTCGTACGCGCGCCAACTACCGTTCTTCCTTGCAGTTTCAAGCGTAATCTCGTCTTGACTCCCTCAGATGCGATTTTGCTCGAACGGAATTCCCGTGCCCGACTCGTTCAGCTTGCTCTTGAATTCTCGCCGTATGTCGTCATCCGTCCGCCGTCGCTCTTCTGAAGCTGCTGTCTGATCGTGTCGCGTGACGTACCGCTCGAAGAGTTGATCCATTGTCCCCGTCACATCCTCTGTTAGTCCCCACCCTGCAGCAGACCACTGCAACGCACTATCGTCGTCGGGCATCACCCTTCGTGCGCACTTCAGCACATCAAGATGCCTGTCGACGAGCAGCGGGGCATCCGCCAATTCCTGGGCCAAGCTCTTGAACCCTCTCTCAATGGATGTCATCATGTCTCGAAACTCTTGGGGGTCAATGTCCGGAAAGGTCTGTCTCAGCCTGCTCGTCGACTTCTGGACCTTCGCAAGCAAGCCCCCTTCAGCCGAGTTGTACATGGCGACACCAACATTGAGTGCCTCGCCTGCGACCACATCGTGAACGTACCGCAGAATCGTGAAGCTGTACGGCACCTGCTCTCTCATTTCAATACCCTCCGTACCTCACTTATGACACGTTCCAGGCTGAGAAGGTATCAGATCTCTGGGTGGTGGGAGATTTGAAGGGGCTTGAAGAACAGCTGAAGCGCAACGATTCGTAATACGCCGCAGGTGCAGACCAGCGACAGGCTGCGGCTTCCGGGCACTCTCGCGGGGAACGCTGCGACGGAAGTATCACGCTGGATAGGGCAAGAGTGTAATAGCCCGCAGCGCTAGGACGCAATCCTCAATACGCGGAAGCCGAGAAGGCCGACGCGGTAGCTGGGATCGTAGCCGGTACGACTCGCCGCCCGGCAGGCCCCCTCGTGATTGCGCCAGCTCCCGCCTTTGTGCACCCGGGACGAGCCCACCTCGGGACCCCGGGGATCAGTCACCTCGCCGCCAGGATGGCTCCCGGACCGGTCCTGCACCCACTCCCACACGTTCCCCAGCATGTCGTGCAGGCCCCACGCATTCGGCGCTTTCTGACCCACCGGCTGCGTGCGACGCCCGGCGTTGCGGCCGTACCACGCGATCGCATCGAGATTCCCGTAGCGGGCCCCGGCCGTTCCCGCCCGCGCCGCGTACTCCCACTCCGCCTCAGTCGGCATCCGGTATAGGCTCCCTCCGGCCCGCTCGTTGAGTGTTCCGACGAACGCCTGCGCCTCATTCCAAGAAACCTGCTCCACGGGACAGTGCCCACAGCCCGAGAAAAGCGAGGGGTTTGTCCCCATCACCGCCTGCCACTGGTCCTGCGTCACCTCGTACTTGGCCAGCCAGAACCCTTGGCTGATCCGCACCCGCGTCACCGGCTGCTCGTGATCCATGGCTTCGGAACTGGTCGCCCCCATCAAGAACCCCCCTGCCGGCACCCACACGAACTCCACCCCGTCGAATTCCCGCGACTCGCCCGCCCGGGGCTCCGTGGGCGCCGTGCCGCATGTCAGGATGGCGGCCGCCACGCAGGCGACCGTCAAGGTGCGAACCATTGTCGGTCCTCCGGGGCACGGAGATTGACCACTCGTGCCGTCGGAGGAGTATAGCACCGCGGAATCCCGTCCCCCCTCGTTCCCCATGCGTTGGCCTCCAATGCTCCTCAACTATGTACGATGAGCACCGAGAGTTGGCGAGCGGATAGTGGTCGATGAGCCCCGTGCGCGGCTGATACAAGTCGTTCTTGGGCTTCTCGTACCGGGCAGTCAGGCAAGTGCGTCCAGTGCCTTAAGGGCAAGAAGGAACGGCCGGAGGCGCGGATGGAGGCGAGAAATGCCCGCAGCTAGGGCCTGCCCCGGAAACTCTCGCAATGTTCTGGGAGCCTCACCCCAGCATCTCTATGCCTGCGAACCGGGTGCACCGAGAATGAGGTAGGACAGATAGCAAGTGCCGCCTTGGACAATCCTGCTGTGCTGCGTCGCGATGACCGCGGCAGCCTCCCCGATCAAGCCATTAGTGTCTTGGAGCACCTATCTCGGGGTAGCGGACTGCGATGACTTAGCCCTATCGCAGGGAGACTTGTTCCTCGCATGCCATTCGCCAGAGAGTAGCCTTCCTGTTCAAGTAACGGAATCGCGGGGTCGGCAGGGCATGATGGCCGCGTACGTGCTCCGCTTGGATTTGAACCGAGGGAAGCTCGTGTATGCCACGCGGGTCGGGGCGGACGCCCTGACAGCGGCACTCCGGATCAAGGTAGACAAGAAGGGGCGTGCGTTCGTGACCGGCCTGACGAAGGGCCCTGGGCTGCCGGTGACGGACGATGCCGTGCAGCCGCGATTTCGGGGAGGCGAAAGCGATGCCTTCCTAGTCTCCATAGCTCCTGACGGCCGGGTCTTGTACGGTACGTTCCTCGGGGGTGAGGGAGCCGACGTTGGAAATGCTCTGGAACTGGATGGAAACGGGCGAGTGCTAGTGGGCGGTACCACAACTTCGGCCGACTTTCCGGGCTCGAGCCGTTCCGGCAGAGAGAACGCCGATGCCTTCATCTCCTCATGGCGACTCTCGGATTCGGCATCACACCATTCAGTTGTGTTCGGTGGCTCGTCAGAAGAGAAGCTGACTGGAATCGCGCTAGATGGAAGGGGGGGAGTCTTTGCCGTTGGCTACACCAAGTCAGACGATTTCCCGATCCATGACCCTGTCCAGCCAAATCTGCGCGGTGTCAGCGACCTGTTCCTGACCCGCATGCAAGTGCCTAGTCTCGCGATTTCGTTCTCGACGTACCTTGGCGGCTCGGGTGACGATTCAGGCTGGGGGGTGGCAGTCGACGAACGCGGTGCTCCAGTCGTAGCCGGAATCACCGATTCCCAGGACCTGCCGGCCAGCGACGACGCCTTTCAGCCGACGCCCCAGGGCGGGCTAGATTCGTTTGTCGCAAGGCTTGACGGCCCTGCATTCAGGACTGTTCGGCTGACATACTACGGCGGTTCGAAGGATGACTCGAGTGGTTTCGACGGAGAGGACATCAAGGTGGATGCGAGCGGCAGAGTCTGGCTGGTGGGTCTCACATCGTCCGCTGACCTGCCCGTTTTCAACGCACTGCAGAAGAGCTACGGCGGCGGGACAGATGGCTTTGTTGCAGCCTTCTCCCGCGGACTTACGGATCTTCGGTTTGGCACGTACAGCGGCGGATCAGGGAGGGACATCCTGGAAGGCCTCGACGTGGGTTCCGATGGAACAGTCGCTGTAACAGGGCTGACATTCTCGAGTGACCACCCGATGCCGGGTCGGGTGATACAACGGAGGCAATCCGAGATCAGAGTGGGTGGGCAAGTCGCGAACGCAGTGACGTGGGTGTTTCGCGTTCCCTCTCTGTGACGACCGGAGCCGTCGCGCCGAAGGCCGGGTGAATCTCGCGTACCGTCTACTATCGGGCATTGCTCGCTTCATCTCCCGTTGACTCGGCGGCCAGCATGGCATACATCTGTCCGTCTACCCTCGGAATGATTCCGATACCGCCCCGTCAGGCTCGATCCGATGGTTCGATAGGTCTCGATTGGAGACGGTCTGGTCCATACGCATTCTCACATCGGGTCGGCTCGGGACGCCAAGCGGAATCGCCTCGTATGCGGAGATTGCCGCTGCCAGACTTTGCTGAGAAGAAACCATCTTTGAGCGTGCCCGCACTCCCCCAAGTAAGAGTTTGACTCGGGGAGCGAGCACTACGACCTCACCCCAACTGGACGTCCCATTCTATTGACGCCCCAACCAGTTTCCGTAGGTCTCCTCTACTTTCCAATCCACCTCGTCAAGGTATCCATTGAGACCCGGGTGTTGAGCAACCAACTCTCTTAACTTGTCTCTCGCTTGACTTGCCCGCGGTGGAGATGACTCATACCACATGCACTCTGCCGCACGATAGGATGCCGCTGCCAGTTCAAACTCGTTCTCAATCGTAAGCGACTCTGCGATCCAATATCTTATGTATCCCTTATTGAGTCGATCCCTATGGCTATGACGCTCCTCAAGCAACTGAGCCGATTTTACATAGCATCGGATCGCATTGGCTGTATCTCCTTTGAGAAAAAGACAGCGCCCAATATTGCCGTAAAAATGAGCTCCCTTGTTTGGAATCTTTCTACCCTTCTCTACGACATGCTTGACGTCCTCTCCTTCAAGGAAACTTTCGATTGCCTCCTCTATCCTACCAAGATCTCGTCGCGATAAGGCCAGATTATGCCTCGTTGAAAACCGAGTATCAACAGAACTTCCCTCCTTTAAATGTTCGCCCGCTTCTCCCCATCGAATAGCAGATTCATAATTTCCTTTATACCAGTCTAAGTAGCACCTCAAATCACAGAGAAGAATGAACTGAGTGCTCTTACCCGGAATCGCTAATTCGTATTGTTTCAATAGATCTTCGGAAGCGTCATGTCCCATCTGTGTCATCTGCAGAAGGCATTGTTCGAAAACAGTGTCAAAGTCTTTAAGCGATGAACACGCTTCAGCCCAATCGATCTTGCTAAATAGTCGCATTGTCAGGCGTACATATTCTTCTGAATAGCCGCGATTCATTAGTGGTTGAGCAATTTCTTCGATAGTCGAAGTTGCCTCTTCAAATCGTGAAAATGTAATCTTATATTCCGCTTTTCGTATCCAATGCTCTAAAATCTCAAAAGACGGATCTTGAGGAAGTAGAGGCTTAAATCGGCCAATCATCCGGTCTAGGTATCCAAGTATCGCTCCAACATATTTCTCCCGATCTTTTTTTGGAAAACCTGTCCTCACAAACTCTCGAATGATTGGGTGTAGCCCGAGTAGTGGCTCCCCTTCCGGCTGGGCCCGAGTCTCGATGAGATGGAAAGAGCGTAGAGTGCGCAGCGCCCGATTGACCCGGTTAGCATTCACACCCGGAAGGAGCTCCAGTAATCGGCTCTCGCGTTCAGGACGGTCTAATTCAGCCATTGTTCGGAGCACGCTTTGCTGTTGCGCGTTCAAAGTACCCCAGATAGTTCTTGTCGTGTCCGGAAGCGTTCCGCCGCCCTGGCGAATCAGATCTAGCGCTCCACGAAGTCCGCTATTGCGCCTAACAGCTTGCATGGCAATGAGTCGTACCCAGAGCGGGTGCCCCTCTGTAGTCTGGTATAGTTCCTTGGCAAGTTCGTGATCCTTCTTACGCACGCCACATGCTTTTATCAACTCGCTCGTTTCGTTTTCAGTCAACCCAGATAGAGGTATCCTAACAGCTCTTGATTCATCGACTTGAATATCTGGGCGACATGTGAACAGGAAGAGACTGTTATGATTGCGGGCTTGCGCTTCTGCAACAAGCACTTCGAGACCCTTTGTCGGTTCGAGGGTCTCAAGATCGACATACTGGTCCATGTTATCAAACACCAGAAGAGCTTTTCGATTTCTCAAAACGCTAAATAGTACACTTATTACAGCTCTTACGTCTGTGGATTCAATCCAACTCGCATCTATTTTCCCATCGCTCAGCCGCTCTATTACGCGAAGAATCTGTGTAGTAAGCCTGTCACTTTCTTCCCTGCAATCTCGCCAATCCCATACTTCGAAACGACCACCCAATGTGTCAGCCTCTTGTTGCAATAATCGGCCAGCAAGTGCGGACTTACCTTGACCTCCTAGCCCCGTGATAAACGCAACCGGTCCGCCAAACGTAGCTAACATACGCAGTTCTTCAGACCGACCGACCCAAGGCTCGACAAACAGCGGGCGATCTGAATCTGCTGACGGAGTCTGGGGAACTGGGAATCCGATTTCGATTCGCACTCGGTGTGGTCTCTTGCTCCCGCCGCTCTCCTCCTTAACTAACGTCATCACGGGACGGTCGCTGGTTGGGCGAGAGGCTGCCGAGTAGGTTGGTTCCAAGCGCTCGTAAATTTGAGACAGCACAGTTCGACAGTCGATACCTCGATACAAGAGCACTCTGCCTCGCCCGATTCCATGTTGGAGGACACGGAGTAATCGTTCATTCGACGCGTCGATCGCCACGGGGTCTTTTTCGTGAAACGCCCACATGATTTCTGGATTGCTAGCTGAATCTGCCAACAATTCCACCAGTGTCCGAGTGACTACGTCATCCCAGCCACTGTATCCGATAACAACAAGTGTCGACGCCTCGACTACTCGTGCGAGCGACCGCTTGAGCTGCGGTCGGGGCTGGACCAATTGCTGCGGTGTATGGAGTGTGTCATAGCCGAACCAGTACCCGTGTAGGTGCACGATGTGAGTGCCTTCTCCCACTGTTTGCCCAAGGTGTCCATCGTCATGCAGTACGGTTCGGTAGAATCGTCCGCCATGCTTCAGCACGCTTACCTCGATTAAGGGGTCAAAATTCGTGGTAAGAACGGCGCCACCGAAAGTATCTGAGCAGGTCACAAGTAGATTTCCAAGCAAATCTACAGCCGTTGGCAACTCCCAAGCATCAATTTCCTACCGCGTCAGAATTCCGTTAGAGAGCTGCAGTTGAGGCGGTATGGTGTGGGCTTGATGCCGGGGGTGGGCCCTGTGTAGCTTCTTTCTCCCAGGCCCGATTGCGCTGCCGCAGAGCGGCATCGCGATTGTTGCGCTGCAAGCGCGGCGGGTCGCTGGCGAGTGGCCGCTCCAAGGTGGCGAAGGCTTGGGGCAATCGGTCGAGAGAGCCGCACAGGATGCGCACGTAGTCGGGGTCGCGCAGGTTGGCGACGAAGGCCGCTTGGGCCGGCTGGTCTTCCATGTCGCGCCCTAGGTGAGCCCGCCCGAGACGGCGGCGCAAGCCCTGCTTGGTGCTGGCGAAGAACTGTTCCAGGACATTGTTGGTGCGCGCGACAACCGCCACCACTTGACCGCTCGGCGCACGGACCAGCGGGTGGCCGCAGAGCTTTTCGCCATAGCGGTCCAAATAGTCCAGCACGCAGGCTTCGGGCGGGTCCGGCTGGCCGTTGTCGTGCCGCTCTTGGACGCGCTGGCGCAGAGCATGGTGGTAGTGCTTGAGGTCGGCGGCCAGTGCTTGCAACGTATCCGCCAGAGCGGCTGCGTCGAGGCTGGCTGGGGCTGGCGACTGGCCGTGGGGCAGGTCCTGGGCAGACATCCGCAGCACATCGCGTAGCTCGCAGAAGAGTTCCCAGCGGTGCTGCAAGCGTTGCGCGGTGGGGGCCGGTCGCTGGAGCCAGCAGAGGTCGGCCAGGGCGGTTTCGATCTGTCTGAGCAGCTGTTGTTCGCGGGACGCGCGGGGCGCGGGCAGGCGACGGTCGCGCTGTGCTGGGAAGCCCGCGCAGCGCCGGTAGAACTCCAAGTGGGGCAGCGCAAAGGGATAGGACGGATGCTTGTGCGCCGTGCCCTCCAAGAGCCACAGCAGCAGTGCGGGCAGGTCTTGGCGCACACCCTCGGCGGGCTCGCGGGTGGCCCGCAACAGCTCCCGCAGACGGCTGCGCAGGCCACTGCGGGCCAGTTGGCCGCGCAAGCTAGCGTAGTCCTCCTCCAGCAGGCGCTTGCCGAGCGCAGCTAGGAAATGGTAGTGGCAGAGCAGGTCGGGAATGCCGCGCTGGCGCGTGACGGCGAGCGTGTTGGCGATGCCGCTGCCGAGATCGCGGACGGTGGCCAGCGGGTCGCCGAAGACCGCGAGGGTGTGGCTGACTGCGGGCCGCAAGGCGGCTTCGTTCTCGCTGGCGATCTTGACGGCGTGCAAGACCAAGTTGCGGAAACCGTCCAAGCACACGAAGGTGCCGCCCTTGCCCTTGTCGCTGGTGGCGTCCAGGTGCAGGGCATAGCCCTGCGCCATGGCCTCGCGCAGGGCCGGCGCACGCTGCCAGTGCAGGCGCTCGAGGGCCGCTAGGAAGCGCTCGCACAGCGCGGACAGCGAACCGCTCGACAGAGCGATGCCGCGGCGGGCCAGGCGGGCTTGGATCTCGCTGCGCTGGAGGTGGTGCCGATAGCGCGCCAGGCCCACCCACACGATCAGGTCGTAGCCGAAGCGCTGGCCCGGCGGGGCCAGCTCGGCCAGCCGCCGCGAAGCGACCGCTGGCAGGGCGCAGCCAGACCGGCAGCGGGTGCGGAACTCGCGCGCCACGAAGCTGCCCGCGGCCAGCGTGACCAGCCCGCGGGACTGGCTCTTGTAGGGGCTCAAGGCCTGGCCGCAGTGCCGGCAGTGGGTGCTTTCGGCGACGAAATCGATGCCGGGCGGGCCGCCGTCCGCACGCAGCGAGCGGGCGATCCTGGCGGCGTTCCAGCCGACCTCGCGGGCCTGCGCACAGAACCGTTTCAGCAGGGCGTAGGCCCCCCTTTTTTGACGACCTCGGCGAGGTCGAAACGGTCGAAGACGGCCTGCACTTGGGTCTGCCCGATCGGCGGGGAGTGGCCTTGCAGGCGCTGCGCCAGCGCGCCGGGCTGTGCGCCGGGATCGCGCAGCAGCGCCAGCAAGACCGCGATGATCACCTCCGGAGTCAAGGCGGCGGCCGCGCAGCGCAGTTGGCGGGCTTGCAGTTGCTGGGCGCCGCGTTGGGGGTCGTTGGAGAAATACACATAGACGCCGCCGAGGAGTTCGCGCCGGGCCTGTCCGCCCCGCACTGCGGCCCGCAGGAAGGGCTGCACGGGCACGTGCAGCAGCTGGCGCAGTTCCCTGTCGGTGAAGCCGTCTGCGGACTCGCCGAGCAGGCGCCGGACGGTGGCTGCCAGGGAGCGGTCGCGCGAGAACCAGGCGTCGCCGAGAGCGAACAGTCCGAAGCGGTCGAAGCGGTCGGGGTCGCGGGCGGTGTAGAAGCGGCCGTTGTGGTTGTAGCTGCGCAGGTAGCGGACTTGGGCGAGGTAGCGGAAGGTGGTGGCGCGCGAGGCCTGGTGGAGGGCGCGCTGGAGTTGCTCGAAGGTGACGGGGGAGTCAGCGGAGAGCAGCGGGAGCAGCAAGTCGGGCGAGCGTGGGGGCATTGCGATCCAGTATACGGGACATCTCAAGCCGATGTGTATACAGTCTCATTTCATAGGCGCACAATCGGTGCTAGCGGAGGCAAAACAGCCCAAATGGGGCGAAATCACCAGACTTGGGCTCCAGAAATGAGACAGTATACAGAATTTTACCACGCAGAAGACTAGCTATATCAGTGACTTACAGGTTTCTAACCGAATTCTGACGCGGTAGTCAATTTCACGCTCGAGGGCCTTGCAGGTAGCGGAATCCGCGTTGTCTGGCGACGCGATCGGAAGGAACGACGGCCAATTCGTGGTATCCAACGCCTGCCACACCGCAGTTCGGACTATTCGATTCGCAACATCTTGACCTCGCCGCCCATGCAAGAACTCAAAAGCTTTGTGATATCGGTTTGTGATCTCTCCATCCAAGGCTCGATCAAATTCGGCCTCAGCGCCGCTGCCCTCAAACTCACTTCGGATAAGGTCAACCATCCCGGAAACCCCGGGAACGCCGTGTCCCCCCACATGATCGGGGACGGACAGCGGCGACCCTACGAGGAACGTTACCGCCCTCTCGCTTGTGTCAGATGCTGAGCAAAGCCGATCTACGAGATCCGCTGAATCAAAGTACTTGCGCTCCATATTGGCAACCTAGGCGACGCGTCGCTCGAGTAAATAGCGGCTGTCTTGAAGTACCAACCAGAAGCTGGAGGCGAACTTCCCCTCCACTGAGCCACTGATCGAGGGGATTATAGCTGAACAGGGAGTACACACTCGGTTCACTTATCAATGGACCCGGATCCTCGGTCAGGCTAGCGGCCGCGAAGAAACCTCCGGGAGGTTGGCTCCTCGGCGCGGGTTCTCGGCCTGTCAAGATCCCGGGCGCAAGCAGTTTGCGACCATCGACGAGTCGACTTCGGTCAGGGCGTCCCGTTCAATATGTGCTGATTACCGAGGACCACGTTCAGGAGATCGCCCCATACAGTCACCGCGCGACTCACATCCTCCGGTGACGGGTGGACCGGCTGGTGAACGCAAGAGCGAAGACGACCAGCGACCGGAGTTGTTGCTTGGTGAGTGCCACTACGCCGTATTCTTAGCTGCGTACAGGATCTTGGATTGGACTAGAGAGAGCCTGCTCCCCTCATACAACGGCATCGTGAAAGGGTACCACAAGTCAACTCCGCAGACTTTGTGTAGCTATCTTCATAATTCCCTTCTTGGCCTACGTGCGGGCCACTACATCTCGGAGAGCGGTTCCACCGATGAGGGCTGGCGGTAGTCACCAATGCCCTGTGGCGAAGGATCTCTTGGCCGCGAGCCCGTACTCTCTCATTCAGGGGGCATGCCGTGCGGGGCCTGGAGGGATGCGGTGCCTGTGGGCGGCCACGACTGTCGAAGACGAGTCAAGGAGGAGCGTGGCGGCTGCTCGAACATGACAATCTGGCGACTGCGATGGGATGGAAAGCAGCCGAAGCCAAAGAAACGCGGAAACACGAATGCCACACTGGAAGATGACTGTGATAGGCAACGGAGCTGCTAGTTGGCGCATGACTTCCACCTCGAAGCCATGTGCCAACCGATGCTTAAACCTCTTGCTCGAGAATTTCGCCGTGCTCTCTGAGCCACCCTCGAGCCCTGTCCATGGCGGGCACTTGTGCCTTCACAATGTTCCAGAATCGCGGCGTATGGTTGGGCTCCAAAAGGTGGGAGAGTTCATGGGCAATAACGTAATCGATAACAAAGATCGGTGCCTTAATCAACCGCCAGTTCAGATTAATGTTGTCACGAACTGTGCATGAGCCCCACCGATATCGACTATCAACGATGCGTGCTCGACCGAAAGAAACGCCAAGCTCTCGAGCTTGCTTCACAACGCGAGGTAGAATTCGCTCCCGTGCTCGTGCGATGTACCACTTGCGCATGGCACCCTTTTTGTGATGCGCACACGATTGTGGAACTAGGAAACGCTGATCAAATCGAATGCATTCCGTCTCGTCATCTACGATTTCGATACGGTAGCTCCGCCCAAGATATAGGGCAGATTCACCACTTACGAGTTCTTTGCCGGGCGGATGAGGGCGGTTCGTGTATTTTTGTCCATGCGTTGTCTTCTCATAGATCCAGAACCGCTTCGCTTCAACTATCTGCGCTATTGCTTCATCGGACGCATGGTTTGGGGCTTGCACAACAACCGTACTATCACGCTCGACAGTGATCGTAATCTTCGTTCTCTTCGAAGATCTTTTTACCGAGTAGGAAATATCCATCTTCACTCCTCCGCAAAGAGAATAATATCATTGTTTTTTTCAGCCAATTCCATAACCCGGCTGATGATGCGCGCACGACTGTGGATGAGATCAGGAATCCTAGCGAACTGAGGCGCAATCAAGGTTTTCTGGATCTCTGCTTTCAGCTTGTTGCGGGCCGGAGTGCTTTCCCAGAATCCTACCAATTTCAGCTCTCTCTCAACCACGAGAGTAATCTGCTGTGTTAAAGCTACAAGAAAGCTAATTCGGTCATCATTGTTGATGCCATCGCCGGCAGGGTTCTTAGCTGCCTGAGGCTGATCCCCAGTCGGATTATCTATACCGAACAGTTCACGGCGGAACATTCGAAAGAATGGCATTTGCTTTTTTCGATGCAATCCGTACATTGGCTCGTTGCTAGCGCCGATAATTCGCTTCCGCAGCTTCTCTAGTTCTTCGTGGATCTTGTTCCAGTTGTCGTGGAATTGCTCAAAGATGACCGCCAAGGCTTCGGCGAAGGAGGCTCGTAGATCCGGATCATCGTCTAGCTCCACATCGAGGTGGTGGCGGATCGCGTGCTCGATCTCGGCCGCCTTAGTCTTGGTCCGGCGGCGCTCCCCCACACCCTTCTCGAAATCCTCGTCAAGGATCGAAATCGGCGGGATTTTGACATCAATGCCCCGGGATTCGAGGTGGGTATCCGTGATCGCACGCAGCTTCGCAGGGATCCCCTTCATGCTCAGGCGCTGGTCGCGGAAGTGCTTTCCGGCGAGTACGTTGATCTCGGCGAGCGCCTTGTAGTCGTCCACGAACTTGAGGGCTTGTCGGGCCGGGAACAGGAGATTGAGCGACTTGGTCAGCCGCTTGAATGCCAGCATGAAGTCAAACCGCAGGTCCTCGTCATAGAACACATCGTAGAAGGCGTCGTGATCGCTCATGTCCGTAAGTCCATGATTCTGGAGCAGGGCCATCACGGCGGCGTGGGCGGCCTCGAGTTCCCGCAACTCCTCATCGGGGAACCTCAGGGTGTCGATGATCTGGTTCCGCTCGCGCTCGTCGTAGGTGTCGATCGCTTTCTTGAGATGGTGGCCGATGCCGACATAGTCCACCACGAAGCCCTTGTCCTTGGATTCGCCGGCCACGCGGTTCACACGAGCGATGGCCTGCAGGAGGTTATGGGCGACCACGACCTTGTCCAGATACATCACCTGCTCGACCGGCGCATCGAAGCCAGTAAGCAGCATGTTGTTGACGATCAGGATGCCCACGTCTCCGTTGACAGCGTCCTCTTCACCACCAAACGACAGCTTGAAGCTCTTGATGCTCGCCTCATGCCGTGATGAGTCGGAATACTCCTTGAGGTGGGGCAGGTCGTTGTGGCGTTTGGAGATCACGACGTCAGTCTTCATCGCTTTGAGGCGGTCTAGGTCCAGCTTGCCCGTGTTGGCCTGCTCCAGCTTTATGACCGCCGCCGCGAGCGCGGCGTCCAGGGGTTTCTTGTAGCGTACGGCTGCCTCGCGTGACGTCGCCACCACCTGCGCCTTGTAGCCGTTGGGGAACACGTGCGTGAGGTAGTGCGCCACCATGTCCCTCGCTTTGGCCTCGATGGTGGGCTCTGCCTCGAGATAGGCGTCCCGCGATCCGTACCCGAGGATGTCCAGACGCTGCTGGATGTTGTACTCGCTAAACACATCCTCGAACACCGCGTCCATCCTTACCTGTTCAGGGACCTCGGCTTTGTGGGTACGGCCCTCGTAGACGATCTCCAGCGTTACGCCGTCCTCGATGGATTGGCGCATCGTGTACTTGTCGATGTAGTCGCCGAACACTTGCTCAGTTTTGTCGATCGGCGTTCCGGTGTAACCCATCTTTGCTGCGTTGGGAACACCCTTGTCGAGGTTTGCCCCAAGCAGCTTGTACTGCGATCGGTGGGCCTCGTCGGTCATGACGAGGATGTTGGGGCTGGCGTTCAGCTCTGGGAAGGTCTCGGTCAGGTCCTCCTCGCGGAACTTGTGGATCATTGCCATCACCAGGTCGGAGGTGTCTGCGCTGAGCAGTTTCTTGAGCGCCTTGATGCTGTCGGCCAGCTTAACTGTGAATCCGATACTCTGACTGGTCTCGGAGAGCTGCTGTTCCAACTGGGTGCGGTCAGTGACGAAGACAACCTTCCAGTTCGAGAGCTGCGCGTGACGGTACATCTCCCGAACCATGAACATCATGGTGAGCGACTTGCCGGAGCCCTGCGTGTGCCAGATGATGCCGCTGCGCTCGCGAGGATTGCGGCCTTCGATTAGCCGCTTCACCGCCAGCTTCACCGCGCGGAACTGTTGATAGCGCCCCACGATCTTGATCATCTGGCCCTTGTCATTCGTCGAGAACAGAGTGAAGGTCCGAATCAGGTCGAGCAGGTTGTCCCGGTCGAGCATCCCAGCTACGAGGCGCTGCTGGTCGTTGGGGCTGCCTGAGCCGTGGGCGAGTTCGTCTACGGTTCGTGGATACGGGTCGGCCCAGCGGTAGAAGTATTTCTCCGTGTGCGAGGTGATGGTGCCGAACTTTGCTTCCTGCCGGCAGCTCGCCACTACGAACTGGTTGTAGTAGAAGAGGGGCGCATTCCCTTCCCCCTTGGCCCCTCGCTGCTCGCTATAGCGGAGAAGCTGATCGATCGCCTCTGGAATCGCGTCCTTGACCTTGGGCGATTTGCACTCGATCACCACCACTGGAAGGCCGTTGAGGAACAGCGCAACGTCGGGGATGATGTGGTGCTCGGTGCCGAGAACGCGGACCTTGAACTGGCAAACCGCGATGAAGCGGTTATTGTCGCGGGTCGTAAAGTCCACGAAACGGACGGTCGGGCTCTTCTCGCTGCTCTGACGGTCTTCGCTGACGCTGGTGTTCTCCAGCAGGAGCTGGAACAGGTGCTTATTGTTCTCCAGCAAACTGTTGCCCGGAAAGTTTGCAGTGAGCTGCTTGACGACCTCCTCGACCTGATCGTCTTCGAGCCAGGGGTTGATTACCTTGAGCCGCTCGCACAGCACCGGCAGCATCACGACCTCGGCGAAGTGCTCCCGACGGGTGTCGGCCGGAGTCTGCTTGATGTCCGTCAGGTCGATGACCTCCCACCCCAAGCCCGCAAGCTGGTCGAGCAGCGGCTTCTCGACGTGGTTGCGCTCGTCCAGCTTGATGTGCGTCGGCGTTTTGCCTAGGGAA
>JAJDZN010000073.1 GCA_022824585.1 Bryobacterales bacterium
CTTGTAAATCTTGTCGAGTCCGCCCACAGGGCCGGTGGTAATCGAAGTCAGCACGTAGACTTCGCCTTGGTTGTCCTGTGCAAATGCGAGGATGTAGGGAAGCGAGCCGTCCATGTTGCCGACGTTGACCGTTTCCATCGTCCAGCCATCAGCTCCCTGCTTGCCGGCGAACAGCACGCCGTCCATTGCGGCGAAGGACTTGCTCCAGTCGCCAAAGAAGTAGACGCCGTCCCAGTCTGCCACGCTACCGCGATAGACGTAGCCGCCGGTCACGGAAATCCCTTCGCAGTCCGGCGCCAAGGCTGTGCAGTTGCGGTACTCGATGATCGGCGCCGTCATGCCGCCGTTGTCGCAGCTCTCGGGGTGATCGTTCGGGTTCAGGAAGTCGAAGCAGTGGTTACCCTCCATGACCCGCCAGCCGTGGTTTTCACCGGCCTTGATCAGCGTGACTTCCTCGTAGCTATTCTGCTGCACGTCACCACAGATCAGGTCGTGGTTGCCGCCCATGTCGAACGAACACCGCCAAGGGTTCCGCAGCCCGGAGGCCCAGATCTCTGGACGGACGCCATCCTGTCCCACGAACGGGTTGTCTGCCGGGATCCCGTACGGGTCGCCGCCGTCGACGTCGATCCGAAGCATCTTCCCGAGGAGCGAGGACATGTCCTGGCCGTTGCCCAGGACGGGGTCGTGGCCGATGCCCCAGTCGTTGGCGTAACCGCCGTCGCCGGTCGAGATGTACAGCATCCCGTCGGGACCGAAGTCGATCCAGTGGCCGTCGTGGTTGAACTGCGGCCAGTCGATCTGGGTCACGATCCGCTCGGACATGTGGTTGGCCATGTTGGGGTCGTCGGCAGATACCTGGTATTCCGCGACCACGTTCGTGTGCGCCCACCACAGCTTCTTCGCCAGGTCAGTGTCGCCACCGACCAGTGGCTTGCTGTAGGCCACGTAGAACTTGCCGTTGCTGGCGTAGTCGGGGTGGAACGCGAGACCAAGCAACCCCTGCTCATCGAAATCGGACCCGAGATCCACAAGTCGGGATCTGATGTTCAGGAATGGCTGGTCCAGCAGCTGCCCGTCAGCCGTAAGAATCTTGATCAGTCCAATCTGTTCGATGATGAAGCGCCGGTCATCACCAGGCGGGGACACCATCGCCAGCGGGGCGGTCAGCCCGGAGGCCACTTCCTCGAGGTTGACCGTCATCTCAGCCTGGGAAGGCTGAGTTGCCGCAACCATCAGAAAGGCCGACGCCAGCATGGCAGTTAGCGAAATGGACTTGTTTGTATGCATGACCGTCATTCCAGTCTTCACATCGGGGCGCCCGGCAACCTCATTTTCTCGGAGCCGATGCCCCCAAAAAAACCCGTCCATCGGACCGTATGTGCGGCCAGTAACCCTGTCAACCGGGACACGCCCGGGTTCCGGGTGCCGCAACCAGGGCGCGAGCCGGGCGAGGCACTCAATCAGCCGGCGGTGGGGCAGCGCTGCGGACGGCGACGCACAGGAAGTTGTGGCTTGTGCTGCGGCAGCACGTGTCCATTCCCGTGGCGATCTGTCCCAAAGTGCGAACGGCTCGGTTCCTGAGCCGGACGCCCCATTGAAGTCGACGCGTACCGCAAGAGGCAGCTGAACCGTCAAGATCGGAAGACACGCAGCAGGACAAAGAGGTGCCGATCCGTGTCCGGCAAGCGGCTTGCCGCCCAGCTCGCCCGTGCGCTAGCCTTCGAATTGGATCCATCAATGGGGACGGGCAACCTTTTGAAATTCAAGAATGTTGAGAACGACAAATGGAAATACGTGCTCAGTGCACATCGACGCTTTGTGCAGCCGTCCTCAGTCTGTCAATGGCAGGCACCGCCGCCGCTACCGAGCCAGTGCCCGAGGTCACGCTCGCGCTGGTTGCCGACGGCCTCGACGCGCCGATCTTCGTGACCGCACCCGATGACGGGTCGGGCCGCCGCTTTGTCGGCGATCAGACCGGGGCGATTTGGGTCATCCATACGGACGGCACGCGAAGCGCGGAACCGTTCCTCGATCTTTCGGGCAAATGGTTCGCCTGCTCGAGGCCTTTGATGAACGCGGGCTGTGGTCCCTGGCCCTCCACCCGGACTTTGCGGACAATGGACGGTTCTTCGTGACATACAGTGCGAAGCGCCAGGCAGAGTCCCCCTATTCGGGTGATACGGCGTACACATGGCGCCTTTCCGAATTCCGCGTAGCTCCGGACATGCCCGATCGCGCGGACTCCAACAGTGAGCGCGTACTCCTGGATATCGACTGGATCAACCGGAAGCACAATGGCGGTGGTCTCGCCTTCGGGCCGGACGGTTATCTCTATGTCGGCGTCGGTGACGGCGGTGGCGTGCACGGTGTGCCGGATGTCTATATCGCACCCCCGCTCAGCGACGACGAGGTACGCGAAGCCGGAGAGATCAAGGAAGACCCCTACCGTTTGCCGGAGGAGTTCTATCATTTCGACGCTTGGGCGCAGGATCTCGGCCGGCTGCATGGCAAGATCCTCCGTCTCGACGTAGACAACGGCGATCCGTACGGACTTCCCGCCACAAACCCGTTTGTCGGACGGCCCGAAGGGCGTGGCGAGATCTTCGCCTGGGGCTTTCGCAATCCGTTTCGTCTGGCCTTCGACGGGGCAGGCGCGGGCGATCTCTTTGTAAACGGTGTCGCGGAGTCGCTCTGGGAAACGATCTACATGATCGACCGCCCGGGCAACTACGGCTGGGCCGTGCGGGAAGGCACCCATTGCTTCGACCGTCGCCGGGCCTTCGACCCTCCTGAGGAGTGCCCACGCCGCGATGCGCTGGGCGAGATTATGCGCGATCCGGTTGTCGAATACGCGAACTGGTCGGTCACGCGTCCGTGGTCGAAGGTCAAGATGGAGCCACGCGGCACCGCCAATGTCGGCGGCTTCATCTATCGTGGCAGCCGTTTCCCGAGTTCGAAGGCAAACTGATCTTTGGTGATTTCAGCACGCGGTTCGACGTGCCCACAGGGCAGATCTTCCTAGCAATGCCACCCGCCTCTTGGCGGGGGCTTTGGCCCTTCGAACGGCTGATCGAGATCGACCAGCGCGTTCACTCGCTGGGCCAAGATGCCGACGGTGAAGTCTACGTGCTCACTACGGCAGAGGGGATTCCGGTCGGCAAGTCAGGCAAGGTCTGGGCGCTGGTCCGCAAGGCGGATTGACACCGAATTGTTCCGGTCG